>CAZAQI010000006.1:2205-40343 GCA_964487465.1 uncultured Candidatus Bathyarchaeia archaeon | reverse complement strand
ATGAAGGAATATCATCAGCAATGTTTAATTTGGAAGACAGAGAATTCCATTTTGGTAACAAACTGGGTCATGTCGCAATCGAGGATCAACCCTTAGAAATAGTTGAGCGAAAAGGCCTGGGCCACCCTGACACCATCTGTGACTCGGTGATGAATCAGATCTCCATCGATCTATCTAAAGAGTATCTAAGAAAATTTGATACAGTGCTCCACCACAATGTGGATAAGAGTCTACTGGCTGCTGGTGTGGCTTTACCAGAATTTAATGGAGGCAAAGTAACTGAGCCCATGAGGTTTGTCTTCGGGGATCGAGCTACTTTTCGAGTAGGTGATGAGGCGATACCCGTAAACGAGATAGCGGCTAAGAGTGCCACTGATTGGCTTAAAGAAAATCTAAGGTTCGTGGAACCCGAAAAACACGTGGTCTATCAAAGTGAGATAAAACCTGGGTCAATCGCATTAACAGATATCTTTGATAGAAAAGGAAAATATCTTGGTGCAAATGATACCTCTGCAGCCGTGGGATATGCTCCTTTTACACCAACTGAAAATATGGTCCTTGACCTCGAAAAACATCTTAACTCAGCCGAGTTTAAGAAGGAATTCCCGGCATCTGGTGAGGATATTAAACTTATGGGGCTCAGAAAGAAGAATGAGTTGAACATCACCGTTGCCATAGCCATGGTTGACAGATATATTGAGAATGAGTCTGATTATTTCCATAAAAGAGACGAGATCTATGAAGCGATTAACAAATTCGTCAAAGATAAACAGGGATTCGATGACGTATCCATAGACCTAAACCCCTTAGATAAAAGAGGTAGAGATATAGATGGATTATACCTCACAGTAACTGGCACCAGCGCTGAAGCCGGCGACTCAGGCCAGGTAGGCAGGGGAAACAATGTAGTTGGCGTTATCCCGTTAAACCGACCCATGAGCAGTGAGGCAGCAGCCGGTAAAAACCCAGTGAGCCATGTTGGCAAGATCTATAATGCGTTATGTTACAGGATTGCTAACCGTGTAATGGAGGACGTTAGTGGCGTCAAAGAGATCTATGTCTGGTTATTGAGCCAGATTGGTAAACCCATTAATGAACCCAGCGTGGTATCCGCCCAGATAATACCCGAGAAAAAAGTTGAACTAAAAAGCGTCTCAAATCTTATCGACGAGGTAATTCACCAAGAGTTCGATCACTTGGATGATTTCTGCAGGGATTTAGCTGAAGGTAGAATCACCCTCTGCTGACTATTTCTCTCTTAATCTTCAGATATCTTTCCATTATCATTTTCTTAAGATGTGTATCATGTTTTTTCGCTATTTTCTTCAATGCTTTATTTACGCCTGAGCTGTACTGTGCAGCTTTTTTAGGTCTATCCGCGAGTTTTTCTGGGATTCCTTGTTTCTTGGCCAGTTCTCTAAGTATGATTTTCCTGGGATGATCTCTTGTGTCGGGTAGTTTCTGTTCTATGGGTATGCTGAGGCCGTAATCAATTATCCCTGGGTGTGTGAATGGTAATAATAACCTGATGTTTTGATCCAGACAAGTTTTAGTGTCTCTATGAAAGTTCTGTAGATAGCTATTTTTTACGTCTCGGATAATGTCCTTAGTGGGATCCACTCCTTTAAGATGTTTATTGAAATATTTCATGTAGCCTGCGAATAATTCATCCGCCCCATTTCCACTGTACATAGCGGTATATCCTAGTTTTCGTGTTTTCTCGGCCGCCCAGTGGAAAGGGAAAGCTATACCGGTTTTAACTGGGTCAGGTTCCTCAACACTGGTTATTACCTTATCAAGTGTTTCCTCAACTTCCCTTAATGTGTATGTTTCAGTGTTTAGTTTTATATCTAGGTGTTCCGCTGCGTTTTGCGCGATAATTTCTTCTCTTTGATCTTCGAGACCCGTCCATATTAGCTCCAATTCAACATCGTTCCTCTTGAGATAATATGCTATTAATACGCTATCTATTCCCCCTGAGAAGGCCACCGTTGCCTTTGGGGTCTTCTCTGCATACCTCTGGGTTATTTTATCCATTTTCTCATGAAGAATATCTGAAGTGGTGAACTTTGACTTATGGCGGCCAAGGGCTTTTATCTGGGTCTTTATTGTCTCCTTAGACGTTATTTTTATCATTTTTCCAGGTTTTAATGGGACTGGTTCTATTCCTATGCGCCATAACATCTTCTTATTCGTGGCTAGAGCACTTGTATCCCTGTTTTCTCCGTAATAAATAGGAATCGTTCCAATATGATCCAACCCCGCCAAGATGCTGTCTTCCGTGATGGCAGCTACAGCGTAAGCGCCGACTCTAGTGGATAATATTTCCTCAATTCCTTCAACCGGGTTTTTATTCAGATGCTCAGCGGCGGAAAGGCTGTCAGGTTCCTCTGTTCTGTCTAAAAATATTCCATTGAATACTAGTGAGTGATTATTCTGGGTGATGGGCTCCGGTGGATATTTTTCTGGGAAGATATTCTTGGAGGCTAAAAGCACTGATCCTGTGTGGGCTGTAAAATTAGGTTCCTTAATGTTTTCGGTTTCTCTGTGATCAGAGATCCCATAGCTTAATGCGGTTCTATCGCTTGCTGTTTTTAACATTTCCAATATAGTATGTGATGCATCTTCCCCGTGTCGATTTATAACCGCAGCTATGTATCCCATAATGTTATTTTGTGTAGCTATGGTTTTTGTGTCTTAGGTTTCTTGGAGCTCCTCTGCCTGTTCCAATAATATATCTATTTGGTCTTCTGTTAGTAGGACTCCATGCAGGAAACTTCCTTTTCGTTTATCGTTTGACAGGAAGGTTTCTTTCACGGGGAGTGGTTTTTTGAATTTTCTTAAAGGGTTGAATGTTATGGAGCATTTCCACCCGTTTTCTTCGCAATACTTTTCCTCCTCTGGCGTCATTTCCCACAGCATCTCTACTCTGTCGGTTATCCCGTATCCTAGAAAGCTGTCTCCTACCTCGGTTTTTTTTGCGAACAGTATTGGTGTGCCTATTCTCCACTTTCTTATAATTCCGCTATAGTATTTTTTTAGTTCGAATACTTGGGTTACCCAGTCGTCGTTGCTTATTCGCATTATGTACCCTGGTGTTTCTTCCAACATCATACATAATACAAATTGTAATATATTATTAAAAGTAACTTATTGTTGTTTTTCGTCTTCTTCTGTTTCTTCTTCTATAAAGCTGAAGAGGCTGCTCTGCTCGGTCTCTACTGTGTCCAGTCTTTTCCATTCTTCTTCATCTACAACTCCGCCTACCTGTTCTTTTATGGTCTTGGCTAGTTTAGCACCGATTAACGGTAGTGATGTGAGTTGGCGTAGTGGGGCTCTCTTTAGTTTCGCTGGGGTGGTTAAACCCGAATTGTATAATACTTGTGCTCTTACCCTACCTATGCCCTTCAATCTAACCAAAGGCAATAGTTTTCGTGATACCCCGTGTTTAACCCGGTTTCTTAGTTCTATCACGTGTCTTCTAGGTTCTGGCATTCCCAGCGTCTCGGCTAGTTCATGGGCTGAATATAGTAACCACTCTGCACTGGTCACTGCACTATATCTGTCACCTGGTAAGACATTATATCTCTCAAGGAGATCGTTCTCAGAGACCTCGTTTATCCATGCTTCTAATATCATAGCCGTCTTTACCTCTCCCAGTGATTCCTCGAAGTCGATATAATCATAATTTTTCCTGAGTGGAGTGGCGATCTCGTCTATATGTTCTTCAAGGTAGTTTTCGACTAATTCATAATCGCTTCTCCTTGGGCGTAGTATAGGCCGCATATCAGGTGTATTGCAGATGAGGTGGAGCCATGTGAAGTCAGTTATATCTAGTGCTCCTCTCTTAAGCCCATCACGTAGGACTACGGCTGTCAATGGATCAATGTATAGTTCGCTCACTCTTCGCCCAAAGTCAGTTGGTACTAGTCTGTTTCCATCGTATTCTATCATATCTTCTCGGTTTAGATACCGTAGTATGCCTCCTAGGATGAGTTTGATGCCAGCGGTTGGGTAATTATATCCGTAGAATGTTGACCCAAAAAAATCCAGTAAACCCTCTTCTGTTTGAGCATAATCTGCAGATATGGCAGCTAGTGTATGACCTCTTAAGGCTGATTCCTGTGCCAGCCTACTGTCAATGCGTTCAGGGTTTGATAATATGTAGTCTTCCATGAGGTAGTCTTGTTCATCCTCGCTACTGGCTATCAGCAGGGCGACTCCTTCTTTATCGTATTGAGGTCTGCCTGCTCTACCGCTCATCTGTTTATATTCAAGCACCTTTATGGGCTGCATCCCGTACCCGGGCATAAATCTTCTATAGTTTCCCACCACCACTGTTCGCGCTGGTAGGTTAACTCCTGCGGCTAATGTGGGGGTGGCAGATAATATCTTTATATATCCTTCCTTGAAGCCCTCTTCTATTATTCTTCTATGCTGTCTACTTAGCCCTGCGTGGTGGAATGATGCTCCCTTGCTGATGGTTTCTGCTAGTTCATCGGTTAGACTTGTTTTTTCTCCGTGACTTCTTATCTCTGATGCTAGTCTATGGAGCTCTGTCTGGTCTCGTCTGGATATTCTTTTCTTTAACGCGTTGGCGGCTGTTCGAGCAGTGCTCTGGCTTCTTCTCCTGCTCTCGACGAAGATGAGTACTTGGCCTCCGTCGTCGAGGCTGTTCAGGGCCAGATTTACAGGGTCTTGTTTATGATATTGTTCTATACCCTTGATCTGCCCGTCTTGGAATGTGATGTGGCTTCCTAGGGATACGCCTTCCCTGAGGGTTACAGGTCTCCAGTCGGTTGTTACGCTTTCTGCCTCTAACCATTCTGATATCTCATCCGCGTTGCTTATGGTGGCGCTGAGTGCTAGTACCTGTAGTTCTGGGCTCATCTGGCGAAGTCTGGCTAGACTAACCTCTAGAGTGGGGCCTCTGTTTGTACCGATTAAATGAATCTCGTCAGTTATTACGAGGCTTATCCCTGTCATCCATGGGCTTCTGTGTCTGAGGAGGCTATCGCATTTCTCGTTAGTGCAGATTACTATATCATAGGCTTGGAGCCATGGGCTGCTGTTATCCATGTCACCGCTGCTTACGCCTACCCTGATTTTTTTTCCGTCAGGTTTAGTTATGTCAGTGTATGCTTGGAATTCCTCAAATTTCTCCCACGTCAAGGCTCTCAGAGGGGTTAGGTATAATACTTTACCGCCTCTCTCTAGAATGTGTTTTAGTGCGCATAGTTCGGCGATGAGGGTTTTTCCACTCGCTGTGGGGCTTGCGAGTACTAGGTTTTTACCTTCCAATACTCCTGTGTTTATAGCGTCTATTTGTGGTGGATACAGTTGGTTTATCCCTCGTTCGTGTAGTTTTTGTTTTACTTGGGGTGGTATGTTGAGTTCTGCTGGTTTCAATGGTGTGAGCTCATCCTCTTTGATGTGGTTCTAGGATATAGGTGATGGGGTTTACTCCTGGACTTGGTCTTGAGTTAATTCTATTAATAGGGTGCTTATTTTTTCTACTCTTTGGATTATTTCTTCCTTATTGTCTCCGTGGGCGCTTACCCAGAGCCTGATTCCAGGTTCTCCGTAAGGTTTTACCATGGATTTGATGTAGACCTTTTGATCAGTTTTTTTAACTTTGTCTATGATGGGGGCTAGTGTTGATTCGTCTCGTAGGTTTAGGTGGATTATTTTTTCATGATAGTGGCCCCTGGTTTTTTCTTTGAGTATGGGTTTTACCTGGTGGTTGAATATCCATTTTAGTTCACTGGGGACACCTGGGAGGCTTATTATGGTGCTGTTTTCGTATGTTAATAGTACTCCTGGGGCTCCTCCTGCTTTGTTGTCAAGGGGTATGGCGCCTTGTGGTAGTATTGCCATTTTTTTTCTAGAGTCTGTTATTTCGGGTGTGTCTACGACTCCTTTTTCGTAGTAGTGTTTGTATTGTCTTTCTACGATTTTGTATGCTTTTTTATTTAGTTGTAGGGGGCGATTGAGTGCTGTTGCTACTCCTTGAAGGGTCATGTCATCGTATGTGGGTCCGAGTCCACCTGTGGTGATTATAAGGTGGATTTGATCTTTTTCTAGTCTGTGGATGGTTTTTGTGATTTCAGATATTTTGTCGCGTATGGCGATCGTGGTTTGTACTGTGAAGTTAAGGGGTTTGAGTTGTTGGGTTAGCCAGTGACTGTTTGTGTCGAGAGTGATTCCGTCTAGTATTTCGTTTCCAATTACTAGGATGGCTGTGGTGTTCAAGTTATGTTTGTTTTGTGTTTGTCTATGATAAGTGCTGTGTTGATGATGACTGGTGGAAACTTTGTGTTTAGTGGAATATGTGTGAAGGCGTCTTATTCCATTGTATACGGTTTGAAGATGATTAATTAATGTTTAATCTGTTCTGAGGATTTCATGAAAATCAAATATTTACGAGGTTTGTTATACCTACCCTTTTATTCTATGTGGGTTTTTATGGTGATTTCTATGGGAATTGCATTTTCGATGCTTTTAGTTATGTGGCAATAGTCTCTGGCGCGTTGGGCGCATTTCTTGTTAAGTTCAAGCTGGTCCTGTTTACTCCATACATGGATCTCTATCCTGATACCCGTTATCCTGTAACCATTTACCTCTGTAAGTTCTATGTCGCTTGATGCCTTGACTTTAAGGTCCAAAGTCTCCACTTCCAGCATCTCCCGGTAATAGTTATAGGTATTAATGATACACCCTGCGATACTTGTCATGAATAACTGATCCGGACAGGGGGCAGACTCATTTCCACCATACTCCTTAGGGGTATCGAATTCTTGTATAAAGTTGTGCAGATCTGCTGTGCCCCCTGTCTGGTGATCCCATTCCGCCTCCGTGGTGTAGTGCAGATGTTTATTGAGTCTCATAACACTCTCTGAGGGGTCAGAGTTCTTAGAATTTGCTATATTGTGGGGAGTAGTATTGACTACAGGATATCCTCATTTACTTGTTTCCAAGGAGGTCTATGACTGTAGCTGCTATTGCCCGAGTTATCTGGGGTAGCGACGATTTGTCAACCCATTCATTTGCCTCGCACGTGTTTCCACCGGATGGGCCCATTATTATCGTAGGAACCTCTCCGTGAACAGCGATATGGTTGGTGTCAGCTACGCTTCTAGCGAGACCCAGTTTGACTTTTTGATCCAGTTCTTTTTCCAAGTTTCTTTTAGCAGTAGTTACTAACTCTGAGTCGGGTGATGTTATATAACTGGTGGGCGCCGGGGTCGGTCTCTCATCCCATGTTAAATCGTATCGTCCATCTATGTTTGCGTCTGATATTATCCCACGTATCTGCTCTGCGGCATCCTCGACGGTTTCACCGGGTAAGATATGCCTGTCTATAGTTACTTCGGCGAGTTCAGGTACATAGATCTTGTCTCCGCCGCTGTGGAACCCGGTTACACACAGAGTTCCCCGCATATCATACTCTGGCATGTAGCCAAATCCTTTGGATTTGTGTTTCTCAAACTCTGCCACCACCTTGGATGCGTCCACCACAGCGTTTACTCCCTCATCATATGCTGCACTAACTGAGCTACCGTAGAATCGTAACTTGAAGACGTGTCTACCTCGTTGACCGATTAATATGGTGGCATGGTCCGCTGGCTCGGGCACGATACAGTATTTACAGTCCTCTAATATTCCAGTGTTGATTAACTCGTGGACCCCTCTGCTCCAGTACTCTTCGTCACTGGTTCCGCTGATTATCAAGTCGCCGTCCAGTTCTAATCCAGATTCTATGATAGCTTCCAGAGCCACCAATGCACAGGCTGTGCCTCCTTTCATGTCATGGGCTCCCAGACCGTAGAGCTTGTCTTCTTTTTCCACTAGTTTGAAGGGGTCTGTCTTCCAGCCTTCAAAGGCGTCAAAGGTGTCGATATGGTAGTTGAGCATCATCTTGGGTCCATTCCCTCCCCTGAGAACCGCATACACAGTGTCCCCCGCCTCCTTTACAGATAACCTAGTGACATCACTCAGCCCTAGTTCTTTGAAGTAATCTACCATCCAGTCGGCTATCTCTTGCTCCTTACCCGTCTCTGATGGTATCTCAACAAGGGTCTTGGTTAGCTCAACTGCTCTTTCTTCTCTAATGTATTTGAGTAGATTCAATATGTTCGTGGATTATACCCGTGTCTAGGTAAAAGTATGATGATTTGCGTTAAACTTATATCACCAGTTGGAGTGGGTTGAATGGCTCGGTGATATTATGGGTTGTACAATAGTGGTAGACGGATTCTTCGGAGACGGTGGAAAAGGAAAACTCGTATCATATTTAGCAGTAACAGATGAAGCGGGGATTGTAGCACGCGGCGGCGTGGGTCCCAACGCGGGCCATACCGTGGTGAAAAACGGTGTAAAATATAAACTCAGGATGGTGCCCTGCGGCTTTGTTAACGATAATGCTCTCCAGTTAATCGGTCCAGGTGTATTGGTTAATCCAGAGGTCTTAATCAAGGAGATAAAGGAGACAGATATAGAAGATCGATTCGGCCTAGACCCCCAATGCGCTATAATAGAGCAGAAACACATAGAGGCAGATAGGAAAGGACACCTCAAGGAGAACATTGGAACCACTGGCACAGGCACCGGACCATGTAACGCTGATAGAGCCTACCGTGTAGCCAAGATGGCTCGTGAGATACTGGAGCTAGAGCCCTATCTTAAGGATGTGCCCACATTGGTTAATGAGGCGCTGGACCGCGGAGAGGAAGTGGTGCTAGAGGGCACCCAGGGAACCTACATCAGCTTATTCCACGGCGGATATCCGTATGTAACCAGTAAAGACGTATGCGCAGCGGCCGTATGCAGCGACGTAGGCGTAGGACCAACACGGGTAGACGAAGTGGTTCTAGTCTGTAAGGCATATGTTACTCGGGTAGGTGAAGGCCCCTTAGAGGGTGAGATCAGCTTTGAGGAAGCAAAGAAACGTGGCTGGGATGAGTACGGAACCGTGACAGGTAGACAGCGTCGAGCAGCACCATTCAACTATAAGCTGGCTAAACGGGCTGCAATGATAAACGGGGCAACGCAACTGGCTATAACCAAGATGGATATCCTCTACCCTGAGTGCGCTGGCTCAGATGATATTAATAGTCTTCCAGATGAAGCCATTGAGTTCATTGATAAGATTGAGGCAAAAGTAGGTTTACCTGTGACTTTTATCGGCACAGGTCCAGGTGTCCATGAAGTTATTGACCGGCGTTAACCGAATAATCCCCTTTTCTTATTCAGTTCTTCTCCTAGTTCTTCTATCAGTTTTCGTTGTCTACGTGTTAGTCTTTTAGGTACATCTACTGTTATGTGGACAAGTTCATCGCCGTTCCCATACCGGGTGGGCATACCCTTGCCTTTCAGTCGTAGTATATCTCCGTTCTGGGTACCGGAGGGTATCTTAAGAGTCTCTTTTCCCCTGAGCACCGGGACCTTTATCTCGTCGCCCAGCGCTGCCTGGGGAAACGTGATACGCGCCTCGTAGATGAGGTCTTTTCCCTTCCTGATTAACTGATCATGAGGCTTGATTCTTACTCCCACATAGAGGTCTCCATTAGGTCCACCATAGGGTCCAGCATCCCCCTGTCCACGAAGAGTCAAGTAGACCCCATCCTCTACCCCCTCCGGTACATTAATGCTTATTTTCCGGCGTTTATTCTCCAAGCCATTACCACCACATTTACTGCAGGTATTCTCTGGCACCTCTCCCCTCCCTTGGCACCGTGGACAAGTGGTTACTGTGATCATTGAACCAAATAGACTCTGTCTTCTCTGCTGAATCTGGCCTGTTCCACCGCACTGGGGGCAGGTTATCACATTTGAACCCGGTTCGGCTCCGTTTCCACTACATCTGCTGCATTTCTCTGATCTATTAAGGTTTAACTCTACTTCTGCGCCGAAGGCGGCTTGTTCAAGGGTGATCTCTATCTGGGTTTCTATGTCTCTGCCTCTTGGTGGTCCTCTTCGTCTTCGACTGGTCTGGAATCCATTGAATCCGCCTCCGAACATGCTACCGAATATCTTGCTGAATATGTCGTCGCCCATCCCCATCTCGCGGAAAATGCTACTGAAGTCAGCCCCCCTGAATATGTCTTCCTGACTGTATTGTCCTCTTATTCCTGCGTGTCCGAACCTATCGTATTGGGCTTTTTTCTGTTCATCGCTGAGGACGGCGTAGGCTTCACTGATTTCTTTAAATCTTTCCTCGGCGTCGGATTCCTTGTTCCTGTCCGGGTGATATTTGAAGGCTAGTTTTCTGAATGCTCGTTTGATCTCGTCTTTTGAGGCGTTCCTGTCTACTCCTAGAATCTCGTAATAGTCTCTTTGTTCTCCCAACTGGTTCGCCTCTGTCCCCATTTTCCTACTGAAACTCGGGTATAAACATTACCACCTTTGTTTCTATTTTATGGTTCATGTAATTATCTTAGCAAAAGAATAATGATATGTTTTAATCCGGGAATATTACGTAGGTTTGTATATGTCCTTTTCCGTCGGCTCTTCTACTATCCACCGTGTTAAACCATAGGCATAGGCTTTCATCACAATGATATATGGGTCCATATAGGCTGTCATCGTATATGGGGGCTTTCTCCGCCTCCTTCAATAACCCGTACCACTCCATCCAGTCCATGACCTCACGGACATTAGTAGCCATTTTACCATTGAACTTATCCTCATTCAAGGACTGGATCCACGTATCATAATCTGTCCATTTGACAGAGCCATCAACTTCGTATCCCTTGTTTTCAAGGAGCTCCAGCTTCTCCATGTAAACCCTGCCAAAAACCATAAACTGTGTACCCAGTATAGCAGCCAAGAAGATCAACACGGTGCCTGTTATCAACACCATCTTCTCCTTCCGGTAATCTTTCTTCTTGATGTATACCATACTAGCTCAAAAAAGAGGAATTACTCAAAAAAGATTAAGGAACAATAAAAAAGAATCATAAAATAGAATAAGCCTACTGCTTCTCTTCGTCATCATCAACGACCCGGTAATCAGCGTCAACAGTCTTCTTACCCGACTCCTGCTCCTGTCTACCGGGCGGAGGCGTCTCTGGTCCACCCGTAGCCTGCTGCTGTGCCTCTGCGCTCTGCTGATAGATGGATGCCCCTGCCTCCTGAGAGACTTTCTGGAGTTCCTCCATCTTTGCCCTGATCTCAGTGATATCATCTGCCTCAACAGCTGACTTTAACCCCTCAAGGCTGCCTTGGATCTTGCTCTTGACATCCCCCGGGATCTTGTCACCAAGTTCGCCCAACATCTTCTCGGTGCTATAGATCAATGTATCCGCCTGGTTCTTGGTCTCGATCTCTTCCTTGAACCGTTTATCAGCCTCAGCGTATTCCTCCGCTTCCTTGACCATGCGCTCTTTCTCAGCTTCACTTAGCTTAGTAGCTGCCTGTATTGTGATACTCATCTCCTTACCTGTACCTAGGTCCTTGGCTGAGACATTCAATACTCCGTCCGCGTTGATATCGAAGGTTACCTCGATCTGTGGCACCCCTTTGGGGGCAGGAGGTATGCCCTCCAGGTTGAAACTGCCTAGGCTGATGTTATCCGCTGCTTTTGCTCTTTCTCCCTGAAGCACGTTGATAGTTACTGCTGTCTGCATATCTGCAGCTGTGCTGAATATCTTGGTCTGCTTAGTTGGAATAGTGGTGTTTCTATCAATGATCTTAGTCATTACACCGCCTAGGGTCTCTACTCCTAGGCTCAAAGGTGTAACATCAAGCAACACGATGTCATCAATCTCACCAGCCAATACCGCTCCTTGGATGGCAGCGCCTATGGCTACACACTCCATGGGGTCAACGCCTCGTTCCATTTTCCTACCCACTACCTCCTCAACAGTTCTCTGAACCAACGGCATCTTAGTCATACCACCGAACAAGATCAGCTTGTCTATATCCCCCATCTTTAACCCCGCGTCCTGTATGGTGTTTCTAATGGGTTTCTTGATTTTCTCGACTATTGGTGCAGCGATCTGCTCCAGTTTGGCCCTTGTCATTGTGATGTGAAGATTCTGAGGCCCCTCATCATTCATAGCTATGTAGGGTAGATCAATGTCTGTCTGGAGAAGCGTGCTCAACTCTATCTTGGCTTTCTCCGCGGCTTCTTTGAGCCTTGCCATAGCTTTCATATCATTTGTGAGGTCGATTCCAGTGTCTTTCTTGAACTCTTCCACTAGATAATCCATTATGGCTTTATCCACATCAGCACCACCTGTCTGGGTGTCACCGCTGGTGGATAGTACCTCAAAGACTCCTCCACCGAAATCCATGATAGTGGTATCGTTGGTTCCACCGCCAAAGCTGAAGACAAGTATCTTCAATTCCTCATCAGTTTTATCAATCCCATAGGCCAGTGCAGCCGCCGTAGGCTCGTTAACTATCCTAGTTACCTTTAGCCCCGCGATCTCCCCTGCGTCTATAGTTGCTTGTCTCTGGTTATCGTTAAAGTGCGCTGGAACCGTGATAACGGCCTTCTTCACCTTCTCTCCCAGATAGTCTTCTGTGTCTCGGAGAATTTTCTGGAGTATGAATGCGCTAATCTGCTGGGGTGTATACTCTTTGCCCTGAAGTGTTATTGTTCGGTCTGTGCCCATATGGCGTTTAACCTCACGTATGGTCCCCTCAGGGTTGGTGATAGCTTGTCTTCTCGCCGGCTCACCCACAAGTAGTTGCCCCTCCTCCGTGAAAGCCACTACGCTGGGAAACATCTTGCCCGCTACGGTTGGACCCTCAGCGCTGGGTATTACCGTGGGTTTACCCCCCATCATAACCGCTGCTGCGCTGTTTGTCGTTCCTAAGTCAATTCCTATGATCTTTTCTCGTTTATTCTCACTCATCTTGATTATCCTCTATCTCTATCTCAACAACATCAGGGGCTCTAGCCACCTTAACCACGCTGGCCCTCAACACCTTATCCCTGAACATGTACCCTCGTCTAATCTCCTCAGCGATACATCCATCAGGCACGTCAAGGGTCTCCACTTCTACTATGGCGTCATGCTTGAATGGGTCAAACTTCTCACCCACCCCCTTAATCTGTTTAACCCCCTCCGACTCAACGAGCTTCAATAATTTGTCATGAACCATCTTAACTCCCTCAAGGAGCCTCTCTTTATCAGCGTCCTTGCTATGAAGTATCTCAAGCTCATCTATAAAGGGAAGCAGTTTCTCCAATAACTCTCCGTTGGCTTTCTCAATAACCTCAGCTAATCGTCTCTGATGCTGTTTCTGCATATTCTCCAAGTCTGCTTTCGCGTATTTCAACTGGTTCAGGTATTTCTCTGATTGCTTTGCTGTTTCATGGAGTTCTGCTTCTAGCTTTTCAGCTTTTTCTTCTAGCTCTTTCACTTTTTGCTCGAGTTCTTTTTTACTCTGTTTTTTATCGGGTGTCATATTGGGCCTCTGTGGTTTTTCTCTGTATGCTGTATATTGTTAGTATATTTTCTTTACGGTATGTCATAAATATGACGTATTTGATAAATTTATTGCATATTACTCGGCGAAATTAGCCACAGTGTACTCCAAAACTCGCCCCAGATCCCTTGAAGCAATCTCAATTCCATAAAGATGATGCCCTGAACCAAAATTCAATCGCTCCAACTCCAATAATCTTCTATCCACAATAACCGGAACATCCAGTAGAAGAGGACAAACCGCTCCGGGATCCACGCCTGCCACCGCTCTTATCTCGTCCAGCGATGCAATCTGTGCTTTACCTATTAGCTTCTTGAGTTTCTTAAAGTCCACCCGATCAGAGCCACGTAAGAACAATGCATAGTACTGTTTCCCCTGCTTCACGAGGATGGTCTTGCATATCTCCTCAGGATTAACGGGTTTACTACTGTATTCCACCACATCATTGACCGTGATAGCCCGTTTCTTCAACTCGATTAGTCTATACTCTACCCCAGTCTCCACAAGAAAATCCTCTACACTGAGTCGCATATCTTCAATATATCGACAAATGTAGAAAACTCCTTCGACACAATCCACTCTTTTTTATACACGTATCAATTCTTCATAGTAAAAATACCGTAGTGATAATAATGAGTGAAGGCTTAAACATCGTCGTCTGCATCAAACAGGTTCCCGAGACCACCGAGGTAGAATTCGACGAAGAGACAGGAAGACTCAAAAGAGAAGGAGTATCCGCGGTCATCAACCCCTTCGACGAATACGCCATAGAGGAGGGATTAAAGATCAAGGAAAACCATGGTGGAACAGTCAAGGTACTTACCATGGGTCCACCATGGGCCGCTGATGCCGTGCGAAACGCCATAGCCATGGGCGCAGACGAGGGCTATATTGCAACAGATAGAGCATTCGCAGGAGCAGACACTTGGGCAACTAGCTTAACCCTAGCCAAGACCATAGAACACATGGGGGACTACGATATCATTCTATGCGGATTAAAAACCACGGACGGTGACACTGGTCAAACGGGGCCAGAGATGGCTGAACACTTGGGAATCCCCCATGTATGTTACGTGAATGAGGTTCAGGGAATCGAGGATGGCAAAGTTACGCTCAAACGAATCATGGATGATGGATTAGAGACCCTGGAAGCACCTCTACCATTACTCATCAGCGTCAGCAAAGACATCAACCAACCAAGGCTAGCCACCCTCAGAGGCAGACTCAAAGCCAAGAAAGCAGAGATCAAGGAGATCACCAACGAGGATCTGGGCATAGATCCTGATGAGATAGGTCTAGAGGGCAGTTTTACACGAGTAGTTAAGATCTTTGAGCCGGAGACTCACGAAGCCGGAGAAGTGGTGGAGGGTACCACAGAGGAACTCGTGGAGGCAATTTATCAAAAACTACAGGAGTGCAAGGTGGTCTAAATGAGCGAAGCACCAGTATATGTAACAGGTAACTGCACCGGCTGCAAGGTATGTATACCCGCCTGTCCTTTCGGCGCCATAGAGATGTGTGACGGCAAAGCCCATATCACAGAGGCGTGTAGAGTCTGCGGTCAATGCGTGGACGCTTGCCCCGAAGGCGCCATCATCATGAAGGAGACCACGATAGAAGAAACCGAAGGCGCAAAAGGTGTCATGGTCTATGCAGAGATGAGCCAAGGCGAGCTTCACAATGTATCCTATGAACTTCTGGGGAAAGCCCAGGAACTCGCGTCACAGTTAGATGAACCAGTGTACGCTGTGATAATTGGAAAAAATCTGGATAACTCAGCCAAGGAACTGGTCAACAGAGGCGCAGACAAGGTATTCATCTACGATGACCCTGAATTAGAACACTTTAGAGATGACCCCTACAGCGACCTACTAGCTCAATGTATCAAAGAGATAGACCCAAGCATAGTACTGGTAGGCGCCACCAGCATTGGCAGAAGCATGGGGCCCAGAGTAGCAGCTAAACTAAAAACCGGTTTAACCGCTGACTGCACCAGCTTGGATATCGATCCCGAATCCGGGCTATTGCGACAGACACGTCCAGCCTATGGTGGAAACATTATGGCTACCATCATCACACCTAACAGCAGACCCCAGATGGCAACCGTCAGATACAAGATGTTCCCTGAAGCCCAGATAGTTGAACACCCAACGGGCATAGTGGTTAAACAACCAGTGGACATGGGCAAGCTAACAGACCGCATCAAAGTAATAGGATTCGAGGAAGCAGCCGAACAGATAAGCATCACAGACGCAGAACTAATCGTATCAGGTGGACTCGGACTGGGAGAACCCGAAGGCTTCAAACTAATAGAGGAACTAGCCCAGACCCTTGGGGCGGCTGTAGGTGCGTCAAGACCCACCGTAGACGAGGGTTGGATCGATTACAGACATCAGGTTGGATTAAGTGGGCGAACAGTAAGACCCCAGGTCTACATGGCGTGTGGAATAAGCGGCGCAGTCCAGCATCAGGCCGGTATGAAGACCAGCGACGTTATAATCGCCGTAAACAAAGACCCGGAGGCCCCCATCTTCAAGATCTCCAGCCTAGGAGCGGTTGGAGATTTATATGAGATAATCCCTCGTCTCATAGAGAAGATTAAGGAGCAAGGGGAAGGTGCCTAACTACAACGAGATAACCTATGAGAACATAACCGAGATAATCAAGATCGTGGGGGAGGATAACCTCTCCACCAAACCAGAGGACTTGGAGACTCATAGCATAGACGAGTCTCCATTAAAACCTCACAAACCCAGCCTAGTTGTAAGACCCATATCAACAAGACAAGTATCAGAGTTACTAAACTACGCTAACCAGCACAGGATACCAGTAACTCCACAAGGAAGCAGAACCGGGCTCAGCGGAGCCAACCATCCAGTACATGGTGGAATAGCCCTCAGCATGGAGCATATGAACAAAATCCTCGAATTAGACGAGGAAAACCTCATGATAACCGTACAACCAGGCGTATTAATAATGGATGTACACGAGGAGACCGAGAAAAAAGGACTCCTCTACCCACCAGACCCGGGTGAGAACTCAGGGAGTATAGGGGGGAACATCAACACCAACGCAGGTGGTATGCGAGCCATGAAATATGGAGTAACCCGCGACTTTGTGAATGGTTTAGAGATCGTATTACCCACAGGAGAAGTGCTGGAAATGGGTGGGAAAAACGTTAAGGACAGCACAGGGTACAGCCTCATAGACCTGATTATAGGCAGTGAAGGCACTCTAGGGGTTGTGACCGAAGCGACCCTTAGACTCATCCCCAAGCCGTTAAAGACCGCTTTGATATACGCACCATTTACATCCATAGAAGACGCCGCGAAGGCTGTAAGCGAGATAATATACAGAAAAGTAAACCCCTTCGCATTAGAGTTCCTAACCCAGCACGCGGTGCTCACCATAGAAAAATACTTGGAGAGAAAACTACCCGATAACAAATACCCGGCATACCTACTAATAGGCGTAGAATCAAATAGCGATGAAGAATTAATGCATGACCTAGAGACCGCTGGAGAAGCCTGCCTTGAACTAGGCGCCGTCGAGGTCTACCTAGCTGAGACCCAGCGACAACAAGACGAGCTCTGGGAGGCGAGGAAGGCCATGGCAGACGCCTACGACGCCTTCTATGATGTGGATGAAGCCGACATATGTGTTCCTCGCAGTAGGATACCTGAATTCGTGGAAAGAGCCATGCCTCTAGAGGACAAGTACGGTGTAATTCTAGTTCCAGTTGGTCACGCAGGGGATGGTAACATCCATTGGAACGTAGTACGACAGGAACAAGATGATGAGGAGTGGCTGACGACCATCGAGAAATCCATGAGAGACCTCATAGAACTCAGCATCAGCCTCGGGGGAACAATAAGCGGAGAACACGGCCTAGGCTATACCAAGAAACAATTCCTACCCTTAAAAGTGGGTGAAAAACAGGTGGAGTTAATGAAAGGGATAAAACAACTATTTGACCCCAACCAAATAATGAACCCGGGGAAAGTACTCCCCTAGTACTCCCTGTACGCCTCAGCCAACGGATGACCCTTACAATACAACCCGAAAGCCTTGTACCAGCCAAAAGGACTCTTATGTGCCTCAATACCCTCCTCTTTAAGCCTATTCTGAAGATCCTCCAAGAATTTCTTAGCCCGCTTGGGGCTGCCCAGTTCATGGCTTAGATGCGCATAGGGGTGAAGAAGCACCTGGTTACATCCTATTCTTTCCGTATCCGTCTTAATGTTCTCAACAAACTGCTCAATAATCTCTGATTCCCGGTTCACATCTTGCTTCTCGAAACAAGTGAAACAAACTAGTATATTCTCATAATCCCCCTCCTTGGGGAACGCAGGGTGCTCCGCAACAGGGGTCTCCTTCAAGGTCTCATAGTTAAAATCACTACAATGTAGCTGTAAAACTCTCATCTTTATCCATTGAGAGGAGACAATAATGGGTTTTAGAGGTTTCCCCTAAACATCATTGGCTGCATCGATGATCTTGGCAACCTGTTTCTCGCTGAGTCCCGTCTTTAAAGCGAGTTCAAAGGACTCTGCTTCAGCGATCTTTGAGACCGTATCATACCCAGCTGCGCGTAGCTTCTCCTCCGTGGCCTCACCAACGCCTTTGATGTTGGATACTTCTTTATCTGGTTCAGGTGCAACTTCTTCCTTCTCTTCAGGTTCCTCCTCTGTCTCTACCTCAGCCTTTTCCTCTTTCGGCTGTTTCTCTTTCTTCTTTTTTCTCCTAGGGTGCCTATTGAAAACTTCTTGAGGAACCTCTGATTCACCTTTCTCCAATATGATTGTCATTGTTGAGACGTTTCTCGGCCCTTTATCGCCTTCCACTTGCTCTGTGCCGATGACTATCTCAGGATGCTCCATCCCAACCATATACCTGTTCCTTGTGATCTCCGCCGTATCTACTGCTGTAGTGATCGCTCTGCCTCTCGCCTTTAACTCAACAGTGTCATGGTCATTGTTGAATGTCGCGAGGGTGGCCATTACGTAGCTCATCGCCGGTTTTCGTCCAACGTAGATAATATTGTCTTGGCTCATTTTGAGTCAAGGTAATAAACAATTTAAAGAGAGATAAAAGTCCATCCTTTTTTATCAACTAGAAACGCTGATATGCATACTATTAACACCATATTACGCAATAATGAGATATTTTATAGGCATAAAGTAGCTATTTTTATGTATGAAAGATACTTTTTGGCCAAATGGGTACCAAGCATGCTTTAACCTGAGCTTCGACTATGACTCCAACAGCGCTTTGGTAAGACGAGAACCATTGGACATAGTGGCCCAGAGTAGAGGTAGATATGCACCTAACATAGCCATACCCAGGATACTTGATCTATTGGATGAACTTGAGATAAAGGCAACCTTCTTCACACCAGGCTGGACAATAGACCAGTTCACGGAGAGCTGTAGGGGGATAATCAGCAGAGGTCACGAGATGGCCGCCCACGGATATCTCCATGAACGATTAGCCGAGATCAGCTTAGAGAGCGAGAGAGGCGTATTCGAGAAATCAATGAAATCTTTCGAAAAACTAGGGGTGAAACCAGAGGGCTTCCGAGCTCCTTACTGGCTTATCAGCGACAGAACACTAGAACTAGTAAAGGAACTGGGCTTCAAGTATGACAGCAACTTCATGGACAATGACATGCCCTATATGCTGAACTGGAGGGGAAAAGACACTGGGCTGGTTGAGCTCCCAGTTGAGTGGCTAATGGATGATTGGCCTCACTTTGAGACCAACCGGATGAATCCAAAACAGGTCTGGGATCTATGGAAACCAGAATGGGAAGGCATCTACAATCAGGGAAAATACTTTGGACTAACCTGCCACCCCCAATGCATTGGCAGAATAAGCAGACTAGACATGCTTGAACAATTACTTCTCGACGCCAAGGAAAAAGGCGACGTATGGTTCGCCACATGCAAAGAGATAGCAGACTGGACCCGGAAAAAGCTAACTTAGTCTTCTTATTTCCGCCACCAATCTGGGCAGAGCCTCCCCCGAGGGAGCGTAAATATTAACATCACATCTATTGCTGATCTGGCTCTCACGGATATTAACCTCCACCAGTTTCCCATTTCTTCTCTGAACTATCATAGGGAGATTCGCCGCAGGTGTAACCGTAGCGCTTGTCCCAGCTACAATCATGCAGTCGCTTTTCTCGGATTCCTCAAAGCAACGGTTGAGTACTTTACGTGGAATGGGTTCTCCGAACATTACTGTATCTGTCTTAACAACGCCGCCGCACTCCGGGCACAGTGGAGGCAACTCATTTACCTCAAATTCATCAACGTGCCACTTGGATGCGCATTCAATACATCTAAGATACCGCCCATTACCATGAATCTCCAATATATTACTGCTACCCGCAGCAAGATGCAGATTGTCAATATTCTGGGTTATCAAACACCTTAGAACCCCCATCTCTTCTAACTCAGCCAGAGCAATGTGGCCCGGATTAGGCTCACTACTTAATATAGCTAACCCAAACTCACTATCCTTCTCCTGTTTCCTCCTCCAGTAAGCCTCAGGGTCCCTCAAAAAACGCTGGTAACCATTCATAGAAGGCTCTCCTTTCTCAGTCCATAATCCCCCTGGACCGCGGAAAGGACGAATACCGCTCTCAACAGAGATACCGGCACCAGTGAGACAAGTAACATAACTACTGTTCACAATGATGCGAGCCGCATTCTTGATAGCCTCCAGTGTCTGTGTATCAAAAACCATATAAAATAATAGGGAATGGCAGGGCTTAGGCTTTTTCCTTCAAAGCCTCTACCAGTGCGGGTACCACTTCATAGATGTCACCAACAATACTATAATCGCTAACACCATGTATACCAGCGTTCTCATCATTGTTTATGCTGACGATGATCTTACTGTCCCGTATCCCGGCTACATGCTGGATCTGACCACTAACCCCGCAGGTAATATAGAGACTGGGTTTAACCGTTTTACCACTAATACCAACCCACTCCTCCATCCACCCTAAATCTGCACTAATGGGCCTAGTACAGCCTAATGCCGCACCTCCTAGAGCCTCAGCTAGAGCCTCTAGCATCTTCAAATCATCTTTATTCTTGAATCCACGTCCAGCCGATACGATGATATCCGCGTTCTCCAGATCCTGATCTCCTTTAGGTTTCTCGCTGCGCTCCAGAACCTTTACCCTCGTATCGGGTATCTGGTACTCTAATTGAATTATCTCCCCCTCTTTTTGTTCTGTTGCGTATTTTTCGAAACTTTTCGGCGGCGCTGTGATTATTGTTGGGGTGTTTGTGCTTTTCTCTTTAGCTATTGTTGAACCTCCATAGGTTAATCGTTCAACAATTATCTCTCCATCAACATAATCTACCTTGTTGCATTCATTCAAGCATCCAACGCCTAGGGTTGCCGCGACTCTGGGTGCTAGTTCTTTCCCGAGCTTTGTTGCCCCGAGTAAAACAGTCTCAGCACCCGATATTTCTACGGCTTCAATTAATGCATCTCTAAGTGGTTCAACACCTTTTTCACCTAGCTCAGCTACCAGTACTTTATCCGCGCCATAGCTCAGATAAACCTCTGGTTCATCCTCCGCTAAGCAATAAACCATTGAATCCATTTTTTCAGCTAGCTCAGCCGCTTTACCTAGTAGCTGGTAAGCTAGCTCTCTGTTCTCTGAATACACTAGAAGGCTCATAGTACATCCTCCGCGTATATAGCTTCAGCAAGCTTAATTGCTACCTCTTCGACCGTCTCAGCCTTAATCAATACCTGTTTACGTTTCACTTCAGGCGCCACCACGTCAATTATCTCGATAAAGCTCTGTTCCTTCACTTCTTCAAGGCTTAAACCCAGATCCTCAAGACTCCACACCGTCTGTGGCTTCTTTTTAGCCTTCATAATATTCATGAGACTAGGTATCCTGGGTTCATTAATTTCACGCACAACCGTAACAACAGCTGGTAGAGGAGCTTCAACAACCTCATCGAAATCCTCTAGATCCCGTACTGCTTTCACTTTATCCTCTAATAATTCAAACTCCTTGGCGTAGGTTACCTGTGGGAGATCTAATAGCTCGGCAAGTCTTGGACCCATCTGGCTACTCATACTATCTAACGTCATCTCTCCACCTATGATAACATCATACTTCCCGATTTCCCTGATAGCCTGCTCCAACACCTTACTGGTAGCATGGGTGTCCAACCCCTTGAGCTCTGGCTCAATAACCATATACGCTGAGTCTGCGCCCATGGCAAGCGCCTCAAGTAGAGCTGTCTTTGTCTTCTCATCACCCATAGATAGAACCGTAACCTCACCACCCGCCTTCTCCTTAGCCCTGAGAGCCGCCTCAAGGGCGCGTTTATCCAGTTCACTGATCTTGGTCTTGATCCCCTCTGTCTTGGGTCTCCGTGTCTCACTATCAATAGTTATCTCAGTGAGTTCAGGTATATCCTTCAACAGAACTAATTGCCTCATATTACTTCTCGCGCCAAGATAGAACCACCCAAAATAATAGGTTTACCACTAAACCGTCGGAAAACAATTAAGTCTAATCCAACTAAAACGAATTGAGAGACATTGCAACCTGATCAAATAGAGAAGATAGCGGTACTGGGCGCAGGGGTTATGGGTCATGGTATAGCTCAAGTCGCCGCATCCGCAGGATTCAAAGTAGTAGTTAGAGACATCGCTCAAGAGTATCTGAACAAAGGTGAGGAGAGTATAAAAAGCAGCCTTCGAAGACTCGTTAAACGTGAAAGAATCTCCGAGGAAGAGATGGATGAGATACTGAGTAGGGTTAATTTCACGACGGATCTAGAGGAGGCAGTTGGGGACGCCCAGCTGGTGTTGGAGGCCATACCAGAGAAGATGGACCTCAAGCACATGGTCTGGAAAGAAGTAGATCAGTATGCTCCACCTGAAGCTATACTAGCTACAAACACAAGTAGCTTAAGCATCACAAAGATAGCAGAAGCCGTATCCAACCCAGAACGCTTCATAGGAATGCACTTCTTCAATCCACCAGCCATTATGAGACTCGTAGAGGTTAACCAGGGAGAAGAGACAAGCGAAGAAATAGTAAAGACCGTGATGGACATAGCGCGCAAGATGGGAAAGACCCCCGTGTGGGTGAAAAAAGATACCCCTGGATTCATAGTCAACAGAATACTCATAACCTACCTCAACGAGGCAGCCAAGCTACTGGACAAGTACGAGATGGAGCAGATAGACGCAGCCATGCAGCACAAAGCCAGTATGCCTCTTGGCCCCTTCATGCTGAGCGACCTAATCGGACTCGACATAGTCTATGATATATTGAAGACCTTTGAGGAGAATCTAGGAGAAGAATACGCTCCACACCCCTTAATTGAGAAACTATATGAAGAGAAGAAACTGGGTAGAAAAACCGGGAAGGGATTCTATAGCTACGAGGAACGTCCAAAGGTAACCGAGAGCCAAGCTGAGGGTTTCGATACAAGACTCCTCCTAGAGCCTTTCGTCAGAGAAGCAGAACGTGTCCTCAATGAAGCTATTGCATCCGCTGAAGACATTGATACAGCCATCAAGCTCGGTGGAAACATACCCCGTGGACCCTTTGAGATGAAGGAAACTGGACTAGGAGAGGAGAAACCAGTAATAATGGAGAAACACGAGGGCTTAATGACTATAACCATCAATCGACCCTCAAAACTAAACACCATGACACTGGAAATGCTGAACATGATATCTGATCACCTAGATGAAGCTAAACGAGACTCAGGCACCAAAGCAGTGTTATTCCAGGGTGCAGGTGACAGAGCCTTCTGCGCAGGAGCCGATATCTCAAAATTCCCAGAGTTATCAACCAGTGGTGCCAGAAATATAAGTGACACCGGTCACAAGACTTTCCTTAAAATACTAGAGCTCCAGAAACCAGTAGTTGCCGCCATTAACGGTTATTGCTTGGGTGGAGGCAACGAGTTAGCCATGTTCTGTGACTTTCGACTAGCAAGCGACAAGGCCAGATTCAGTCAACCGGAAGTTAACCTAGGCCTCATACCCGGGTGGGGTGGAACTTATATGCTTCCAAAACTTGTTGGCGAAACCACTGCTTTAGATCTGATGATGACGGGAAAACGTATCACAACAGAGGAGGCTAAACAAATCGGCTTGGTAACTGAGGTCTACCCTGTTGAGGAGTTTGAATCCAAGGTGAGTGACTTCGTTAACAACCTGCTCAGTGGTCCACCTATATCAATGCGCGCTATGAAGCGACTGATACGCGACGACACTAATCTGAAAGATGCTTTAAAAGAAGAAGCCAAAGCCTTCGGTGATCTCTGGAATTATGATGACCTAAAGGAGGGTATAGCCGCTTTTAATGAGCGTAGAAAACCAGACTTTAAAGGTGCTTAATTAACCAACTTGAAGGCGAGTAATTTTTCATCGCCCTCATCCAAGTAAACGGTCTCTACCCTATCACCTATTTTTATCTTATCTACTTCTCCAAGGATCATTCCAGTTATCATTGGTCCTTCATCTAGTTTGATTATTCCCACCGAGTATGGGGTTAGATCCTGAAACCTTGTTAATGGTACATAGACAACTGTCTTGGTCTTGATTACGCCTTTTCCCCCAAAATGATGTTCTTTTAGATCCGTTGAGCCACACTTGTTACAAATAATCCTGGGCGGTAATATCATAGAATTACATTCATTGCATATGCGTCCCTTTAAAGTTGAATCCTTTAATCCTTCCCTGAAATCTGCTACACTCATCACTTTTACCTCCTGTACACCTGCACAGTAACTGTGCCCCCTGTAGCTCCAACATTATGTGCTAAACCATATTTCGGATCAGGAATCTGTCTCTTATCCGCTTCGCCTCGTAGTTGCTTATATACCTCTACAACCATTCCTGTCCCAGTTGCGCCAACTGGGTGCCCTTTTGATTTAAGGCCTCCATCCGTATTGATGGGAATATCCCCGTTAAGACTGGTCCTTCCCTCTGAGGCAGCTCTCCCACCCTCTCCTGGTTTAAAAAAGCCCAGATCTTCGACTGCAATCATCTCGGCGCCGGTGAAACAGTCATGGACGCATGCTAGACTCATATCTTTTGGTTCTGTATCCGCCATCTTGTATGCTTGTTTACTGGCGATTTTCGTTGCTCTGAGTGAGGTTAATTCTTTTCTGTCATGTAACGCCATGGTGTCTGATGATTGCCCTATCCCCGCTACATATACCGGGGTATCAGTGTATTTCCTAGCAATATCCTCTGATACTAGTATGGCTACAGCTGCACCATCGGATATTGGACAGCAATCAAATAACCTCAAGGGCTCAGCTATCATAGGGTTAAGATCAGATCTAAGGAAATCAAGTGGATCATCAAACTTTAGATCTTTCCGTTCCCCCAATTTATTAGCTATCTCAAGAATGCTGTTCTGATATTGTGCTTTCGGGTTTAGTTTGCCATTGGTATGATTTTTTATCGTTATGTCTGCAAGCTGTTCCCATGATGACCCATATTTCTCGAAATGAGCTGCTGTAAGTGCTGCATATAATCCTGGGAATGTGAAACCAACAGACGCCTCATAGCTGACATCAGAAGCCATCGCCAAAGTATCCGTCACCTCTCCTGTCCCCAAATTTCTCATCTTCTCGACACCTCCCACAATTACGACATCGTAGAACCCTGAAGCAATAGCCAGAATCCCTTGATTAACTGCTGCCCCGCTGGAGGCACAAGCTGCCTCCACCCTTGTTGCGGGTTTAGGATTGATGCCGAGCATATCAGCCATCAATGCCCCTGTATGCCCTTGCCCTTCAAACATATCACTACTGAAATAACCCATGTATAGTGCATCCGTTTCCTTCAGATCAAACCCATTATCCACGCTCATCTTTGCCTCAATCGCTGCCTCAACAAACATCTCTCTGCTCTGTTTATTTGCATGTATCTTGTGGTGGAATCTGGTCATACCTGCACCGATGACTGCTACTTTTCGAGATAGAGCCAAAGTAATCAATGATTGCCTACGTTTGAGTAGAATTAAAACTTGTGACGTTCTTTAATTCGGCAATTGACGAATAATTGGTGGTGATGTGGTATATACAGTATAATCTTTAAGCTTTGAGGTTAGAAAACGTTAAAAATTGATAAGTTAAGCACTCAGTGGTGTAAAGAATGAGCACAGCATTCGTGCTAATCAATACAGACTTAGGTGAAGGGGACGAAGTATTCGATGCCCTGCAAGATATAGCTGAAGTGAAAGACGTCTATGGTGTATACGGGGTATACGACTATGTTGTTAGACTAGAAGCAGATACAATGCAGAGCCTTAAGGACGCGATTACGACAAAAATCCGACGCCTAAACCACGTGAGATCCACTTTGACCATGATAGTGGTCGAATAGGACTAAATTAGAGATAATCTTTTTTCTCTAAATACTTCAAAACCTTTTCAACGCTTTCATTAACAGATTCTTTCTCAGTATCTACGATTATCTCCGGGTCTGGAGGCACCTCATACGGATCATCGACCCCTGTAAAGTTCTTGATCTCACCTGCCAAGGCTTTCTTGTACATACCTTTTACATCTCGTTCGATACAAGCCTCAACGCTGGCCTTGACATATACCTCGATGAATTCTTCTATCTCTTCCCGGGTTTTCTGCCGTCTGACTATGTAAGGTGATACGAATGTGGCTAATACAATCACATCGTTTCTTGTTAATAGCTTGGCTACGAAGGTTACTCTCTCAATGTTCCTGTCTCTATCTTCTTTACTGAATCCAAGATCCCGTGTCAATCCTTCACGCACAATGTCGCCGTCAAGGCGTTCCACTTTCAAGTTTCTTTCTCTAAGTTTTTCCGCTAGTTTATCCGCTATTGTTGTTTTTCCGCTACAGGGTAGCCCTGTGAACCATACTGTAACTCCCTTACTCATACCAACACTCTCTATATAGTATTCCAATACAGGACGCTGAGATACCTATAAGTTTTACCAACACCTGATCACATCTTTCAACACAATGAAAAACTGGTTAAAATGTTCGGTCTGGATGCGCCTTTTCCCCTCACGCTCCCGTATGGAGATAGGAACACATGTAACTCTTGCCCCATGATATGCTGCCTCCAGTACAAATGTTCCACATAGACACTTCCCATGTAGTCTCATCTTTCGCGCAACCTCATGTTTGATAGCCCTGAAACCTGTTGCGGCGTCGTTGCATGGGACTCGTAGGTTTGTTAGCCATGTAAGTATCTTCTCGCTTAGATAAGGAAAGTGAGGTCTCTCCCCCATCACTAGGTCGGCTTTTCCCTCGATGATTGGCTGTATGACCCTTGGTATGTCTCCTGGATCATGTTGTCCGTCTGCATCGAGTGTAACAATTATATCTCCTGAAGCCTCATGTAAACCCCTCTCTATCGCCCGCAGCACACCCATATTCTGCTCAAGGTCGATCACCCTTGCACCTGCCTTCATAGCACGCATAGTTGTATCATCTGTGCTACCATCATTAAGCACTAACACTTCGTCAACAAAAGGAAGACACCGTTCAACAACAGATGCGATGGTCTTCTCTTCACAATATGCAGGTATAATGACGGAGACCTTGAGATCTGTCTCCATCATTTTTATTTACTCTCCTATACGATATTTGATGAGTTGTTTTATGCCTTCTCGGACAGTCCAATCATTCTTAAACCCTATTTTGGACTGTATCTTTGTTAGATCATAGCTGAATTTCTTTGTCTCTCCCTTACGTGGAGGCGTATAGATTGCTTCAGCTTTATCACCGGTGATTTTCTTGTATTCCTCCATAGTCATGGCTGCTATCTCATTTATTGTCAATGTTTCACCACCTACATTGAATGCTTCTCCCCCAACACCCGGCGTAGTCATGGCAAGAAGCATGGCTTTTGATATATCTTGGACGTGTACAAAGTCTCTACTGTATTCTCCATCTCCATAAACAGTGATCTTTTCTCCATTGACTGATTGATTAACAAACTTTGGAATTACTGTGTCCCACCTGGTGTATAGCCCAACGCCGTAGATGTTACCGAATCGAAGATTCACCGTCTCTAGACCATAATTATCATGGTATGTATCGATGATTTGCTCACCCGACACCTTAGTGACCCCATAGAGGTTCAGAGGACGTTGAGGATGATCTTCAGTAACTGGCATTTCTTTTGGTATACCATAAGTTGCGGCACTACTGCAGAACACCACATTTTCGATACCGAGTCTCCGAGCTGCCTCCATCACCTGATATGTTCCATAGACGTTAACAGATACGGCTTCTTCGGGTTTCTTATTACATAATACTAGTCCAGGTAATGCTGCTAGGTGAGCAACGGCATCACATCCTTCCCATTCTTCCAGTAATAGATCGATATCCCTGATATCTCCGACCACGAGTTTAGCCCTTTTCCCAACCGGATCTTCACCTAGATAGTTATAATCTCCAATCAACTCGTTATCAATTGATACTACCTCGTCGCCCCTTTCCAATAGTTTAATGATTAGAGTTGACCCAATGTAACCCGCTCCGCCAGTAACGCCTACTCTCAATATTGCTCTCTCCAGAATATGTGTGATAAGTTGAAAAAATAAGTGGTTAGTCGGTCCACTTGATCTTTGGGTCAATTGTGTGACGCATTTCCTCAATACGATCCTTGTACTCTATCAGCTTGGGGATCGTGATATGGAGCTCCTCTTCAAGCGTATTAGTTGGCTTGAATCCCATATCCGGCAAGTGCTCCATATCCGGCTCATAGTAGTGCTCCTCAGCCTCCAATCTCGGGTTGGGAATATTCCATATCTTACCCTCGAGATCATACTCCTGGGCAACCTTGGATACACGCTCAGCTAACTCGTTAACGCTGTACGTCTCATCGAACTGGTTGAATACTCTGTACTCGCCTTCTTCTGGCGGATTCTCGATGGCTATGGTGAAGCACTGCATACTATCACGTAACGCGAGGTACCCCCTAGTCTGTCCACCCTTACCGTATGGTGTTAACTCGTGTCCTATTACTGCCTGTGCACAGAACCTGTTGATGGCTGTACCAAACACCTCGTCAGCGTCATACCTTGTGAGCAGGTCATCGTCAACCATCTGAGGTGTATTAAGTCCGTGGACCACGCCCTGCATAACATCTGTAGCGCTGATTCCCCAGATCTTGTTAGCAAACATAAGGTTCCACGTATCATGAACCTTGGTTAGATGGTACCAGCTTCCAGGCTGCCTGGGGAAGGGTAGCTCGTCTTTTCTTCCCCTGTATTCTACCTCAAAGAATCCTTCTGGGATATCTATGTTAGGTGTACCGTATTCTCCCATGGTACCCAGTTTTAAAAGGTGACAGTCAGGTACGTTTTCCTTGATCGCGAATAGGATATTGTTGTGTCCTATGATGTTGTTATGCTGGACAAAATTACAATGGTCTACGTCAATCATGCTATAAGGTGCACTTGGAACCTGAGCCAGTTGTACTATGCATTCTGGTTCTTCTTTCTTGATGGCTAGATTTACGAACGCGGACTCTGTGAGGTCTCCCTTATAGAATGTGAGGTCGTTATCTGATGCTTTTTTGTATGCTTCTAAGCGTTCTTTCATTTTTTTTATTGGGGTGATGCTCTGGCTGCCTATTTCTGCGACCATTTTTCTTCTCAGCATATTGTCTATGCCGCAGACTTCGTGTCCTCTGTCTGCGAGGTACATGGCTAAAGGCCAGCCTAGGTAGCCGTCCATTCCCATTATCATTACTTTCATTTTAATTCACATTACCGTTGAATTGTTACTACTTTTGGATAGTAAGTTTATCTCTTATAAATCCTGTTATCTAAACACAATCAACAACAAGGCGAAGAATATGGAACCTCAAATAAACCAAGTAAAATTCCAGTTAACTAACATGGGACTAAACGAGTACCAGGCATCTGCACTAGCCCACCTAATGTATCTAGGGGAAACAAAAGCCACAATACTTAGTAAATCAAGTGGGGTTCCCAACGCCAGAATATATGGGGTATTGGATGAACTCAGTCAGAAAGGTTTAATCATAGTGAGACCTGGGCGGCCCGCTCTGTATGCCCCATTAGCTCCTCAGGAGATAGCTGACGCCCTAGTTACTGCCACTAGAGAGGAGATAAGAAAAGAACTCAGTGTAATCGAGTCTTACCGAGACGACTTTGAATCCGTAGCCGAAAAAGTGTTTCTAAAAGCAGGAACAGCTAAGCCCAGAACAAGCCTCATAAGAATAGTGAGTGTAGGAGACGTCTCTCTGGAAGAGACCCGGAAACTGTATCGGCAGGCTAAAAATACCTTATTGATATCCACCCGTGCTATGGAGTATTTTGATGACGTAAAAGAAGAGTTAATGGAAGCAACTAAACGAGAAGTAATGACCAAGATACTCATGAGAAAACCCGACACCCTTAGCCCCAAAGACACGGAGAAACAGGAACAAACCCTAGAACAATTGAATAAAGATTTCCATGAAAAGATACAGATCAAATTCAGTGACGAGGTGGAGATACGAGGATGCATTATAGACCCTAATTCAGATGGAAAGGCATTGTTCCTCGTCGAAGAAGAAGGTGTCCCATTATTTCTCCGAGAAGCTGCCTTGACGTCTCACCCCGGTGTAGCCAAGGCCCTGGGTAGCATGTTTGACCTAAAATGGCGTTTCGACTCCATTTAATATCAATCTCTTTAAACCAGTAATCATATCAGAGAAAACTGAAGAAGATGCCTAGATGCAGAAAATGTGGTGCGAACAATGCTCACGGTGACGTATATTGTAAACGATGTGGTGCAAAGCTTCTTGAGGTCACTAGGGCTGAGGGACTTGACTCTCTATTAGGTGATTTTAGGATTCAGAGTTTATGGGTTCTTCGAATATTTGCTTATTTAATTGACCTTTTTATCGTAATGGTTCTGGGATTTCTGCTCAGTGTATTTGCTTTTATTCCTTTGATGATTGGATCCCTTTGGGGTGGAAATTGGGCTTGGCGGGGTATCTGGGCTCTTCCACTTTACCTTGGCTTGGTACAGATTATTTACTCCGTTGTACTGGAGCTGATTTATGGCTCTACTTTCGGTAAACAGTTACTGGGTTTAATTGTGTTATCAAGAGACGGCGGGAAACCCGGGGTATATGGTGCTGTCTTGAGGAACCTGTCTAAAGCTCACTGGGTGTTATTGTTAATCGATGTGGTAAAAGGTGTAATGTCTTCTCATATAGCCCGCGATAAATACCTGGATAAGGTGAGTAAAACCTACGTAACCCATAGTGGAAGAGGTTTTCGTATACCCTTCATAGCGAGACCCAGAGTGATGACGTCTGATTCACGTGATATAGTACCTCTAGATGATCTAACAAGCTTTGATCCCTTCGGTGCCATAAATCTAGGGGTTTTCCTAGTGGTTGTCACTACTATTATCGTTAACCTCCCTGAGTCACTTGGTGGTTTTTTATCTTGGGTGTTTGCCCTCCCTAAGACGGGTATTGTTGCGCCTCCTAACGTTGTACTAGAGGCTAGTTACTGGTTTATGGTGACTATGGGTATCTGGGGAATGGCTTCAGGCGTGTTACGTTACGTATTAAAAATTTATCCGTTGAAGGCAATACAGGAAGTATTCAACGGAGTATTTAGTCTCGTATTCGCTGTTTTTATACATTTTTATCTACAAGGATTCTTTAATTTGACTTATTTCATAGCCACAGTAGCTGGTTTTTTCATTACTCAGATCTTTTTTGTAATTTACTATTCAAGGTATATGGAGTAATCATTTATCAGATAAAGTCCTATTGATACTTGATTACTTTGAAGGCACTGGTTACTGGCGGAGCAGGCTTTATAGGCAGTCACATCGTGGACTGCCTCATCAATAAGGGAAAACCTGTCAGGGTTGTTGATAATCTCTCATCGGGGCGAATGACTAATTTATCTCAGTGGATCGGGGACGATTTATTCGAGTTCATTGAAGCGGATCTACTGGATCAAGTCAGTATAGATGAGGCGATTAAGGGCTGCGACCAAGTTTTCCATCTGGCGGCTAATCCTGAGGTAAACGCAAAGAAAGCATCCCTGGAAGATCACTTCAAACAGAATATTGAGGCCACATATAACCTGCTTGAAGCCATGAGAAAAGATGGTGGGCAGGATTTCATCGCATTTACCTCTACAAGCACAGTTTATGGTGAAGCCGATCAGATTCCAACCATGGAGAATTATGGTCCTCTTAAACCAATCTCCATGTATGGTGCCTCCAAGTTAGCCTGTGAGGGACTCTTATCTGCTTACGCATCAATTAATGACTTCAAATCAGTAATTTTTAGATTGGCTAATGTAGTGGGGGCCCGTAGTAACCATGGTGTGATATACGATTTCGTGAAGAAACTGGAAGCAGATCCATCTACACTTGAGGTATTGGGTGATGGGAATCAATCTAAATCATATCTATATGTGAGTGACTGTGTTAATGGCATTATGAATGGGATAATATCAAGTGAACAGGTAGCTATCTACAACATAGGCTCACAGGACAGGACAAACGTGCTGGAAATAGCGGAAATAGTGAAGGATGAAATGGGTTTACATGATGCAAAGATTAAGCTTACAGGCGGGATTGATGGTGGGCGTGGCTGGAAAGGAGATGTCAAGATTATGCAACTTGATATGGATAAACTATGTGGCAAAGGTTGGAGTCCACGTTATAACAGCTCTGAGGCAGTCAAATTAACAGCTAGATCAATAATAAAAGACTCTGTCTAGTACTCTTATTTATTGTAAACGTAACCATATAGAGTTGCTACGAAGAATCCGCCCCCGATTATGTTTCCAAATGTAACAAGTAATAGGTTTCTAATCAAAAAGTTCATCCAGTTCAGGTTAACCATATTTAGTCTAGATCGAGTTATAAAACTAGGTACTTCTTTCAGCATAATGCCCATGGAACGAAGAAAACGTTAGCGATACTATGCTCAAAGCCGCTACCTACGAAGGTCATTATGGTGAAAATACGTGCCATTATTTTACCGAAGGCCCTTTTAGCAGAGGTGGCGATCCAGATCGCTAGGCATACGAGCCAGTTGCATACCACTCCTCTGAAGAATGCTTCTATGAATGTGGGGTTTACTTTTACGTTTGCGATGCCTATGGTTGTTACGCCTAGGCGTTTTCTCCCATCCTGTAGAGGCTTGTATTGAATATGATGTATGCGAGAATGATGGAACCTAAAAAGGTACCAAGATAGACTATGGTCCAGTTTCTAACAAGATCCGGTATCTTTACCTCGCCATAGAGCAATAGACATATTGAGACTGTTTCCGGTAAATAAATCTGCGCCTCCTAGGATTACGAGCATTAAAACGACAGAAAAGACAGCGCCGATTGTTACTTGGATATTCCTAATCCTATGTATTTGACAGCATCCATTGCAACTGTTGTCGCTATCTGGGCTCCGAATCCAACATAAGCTCCATCCAGTATTCCTAGTATCAATAGTCGTGAAGAGCCTAGGTGGGTTTTATTATCCAACTTTTTTGTATAGTTTGTGCTATTTGATTTGATTTTTTATTCATTTGCTATTTCACTGGTTAGAAATCCTCGTTAGTTCATATTGGTGGCTTAACCCTTTCTTTATGTGTCGAAGGTATCATCGTTTTATGTCGATTATATTTATCTAGTTAAATTTAATTATCCATAAACATAATTATAGTAAATACGGTAAATATCCTTTAAGGTTCCAAGCTTTGACAGAGCAGCTATATAAGATATTAGAAAAAGAAAATCTTGACCAGTTCAGCCATAATCTGCTTGAATCAGGTAAGATATATGCGCCCCTAAAGATTAGCCAAGGTGTTCATAGCTTCAAAGAAGTAACCTCACTGGAGAAGGCAGATCTTGCTTATTCTCGGACTATGATTCCACCCAAGAAGTTCTTCATATCCCCAGAGGAGACCATATTTACTTTCGACAATGAGGCAGAGGAGTACTATGAGGCACAGGCTATAGATGGACCAATTGTGTTATTCGGTGTACATGCATGTGATTTGAATGCATTAAATCTACTAGCCAAAGTCTACTTGGAGTCATTCACGGATAAATATTATAGTGAACGTAGAGATAACACTACAATTATTGGGATTAGCTGCACTCCTGATGAGTACTGTTTCTGTAAATCCACTGGAACAGACTATGCAAATAACGGATTTGAGTTATTTCTACATGACATCGGAGAAAAATACTTTGTTCGAATTGGTTCTCTTAAGGGCTATAAACTAGTAGCACAGAATTTTTCCCTATTCCAAGATGTAACAGAAGAAGATTTCAGTCTCTATAAGAAAGCAGAGAAAGAACGACTGGAATCATTTACCAAGAACTTGGAAATGTCTGGTCTCCAGGATCTTCTCGATATGAGCTATGATAGTTCAATATGGGAGGAGTACGGCGAGAAGTGTCTCAGCTGCGGCTCATGCAACTTGGTGTGCCCACGATGCAGATGCTACGACGTGCAGGATTATGTGGACCTAAACCTAAACACGGGTGAACGGATAAGAAAATGGTACTCCTGTATGCTCAAGGAGCATGGCTTAGTAGCTGGAGGCCATAACTTCAGAGCCACTTCAAGGGAACGTCTTAGAAACAGGATAAACTGCAAGGGAAGTTTAAAAGAAGAAATGACTAACTGTGTGGGCTGCGGAAGATGTACAGCTTTTTGCCCGGCTGAAATAGACTATGTTGAGATATTAAAAAAACTACGAGGTGAAGACCTGTGACAGAAAGTAATCCACTATCACCAATGAAGGCGAGGATCACAGAGATACAGGATATGACAGATATAGAGAAACTGATAACCCTGAGCTTTCAAGACAGTAAGGACGCCCAAGAATTTAGCTACATGCCAGGTCAATTCGTAAAACTGGGTGTAATGGGCGTGGGTGAAGCCCCAATATCTATTTGTACATCACAGACCGATAAACCAGGACTAGAGCTGTGTATCCGAAACGCTGGGCGAGTCACTAATGCCCTTCACCAGAAAAAGGTGGGTAACACCATCTGGGTCCGAGGACCTTACGGGAATGGATTCCCCATGGAAGAGCTAAACGGAAAGGACTTGTTACTGGTTGCAGGTGGATTGGGCATAGCCCCCATACGAGGGGTGCTCCAATACGCTTTACACCATAGGGAGAACTTTGGTGAGATAAGTTTCCTCTATGGAGTAAGATGTTATGATCTAATGCTCTTCAAGGACGAGATACTGGAATATTTCAGGAACGGGGACAAAGTAGGCGTCAAGCTCTATCTGAGCTATGAGGATGAGGAAGACGAGGTCTGCTATGGTTTACAATGCGAGAGAGATGACCGCTGTACACAGGGTCTGGTAACTAAATTATTTAATCTGTTGGATAATCGAAGCAAGAGCTCTGTGGCTCTCATAGGCGGGCCTCCAATCATGTACAAATTCACGGTGATGGAGCTAGAAACGATGGGCTTCAATCCGGATGAAGTCTATATGACTCTAGAACGCCGAATGAGGTGTGGTGTGGGCCAATGTGGCCACTGTATCGTGGGCACGGGGAAATCGATCAAGTATGTCTGCAAAGACGGCCCCGTATTCACGCTCTGGGACGCTATGAACACGAAGGGGATGATATAAGATGAGTAAACCAAAACTTGGAATATTTAGCCTGACCGGATGTGGCGGTGATCAACTTCAGATATTAAACATGGAGGACGAGTTACTTAATCTGGTTAGTAGATTTGATATCGTGGATTTCCAGGAAGGTAGCAGTCGTAAAGTAGAGGGGCCCATTGACATCGCCTTCATCGAGGGAACCGTATCTACTCAGCATGATCTTGAGAAATTGAAGATAATCAGGGAACGGAGCAAGATTTTGATAGCTATGGGTAACTGCGCCATAGAGGGCTGTATACAGTCTATGCGGAACGGTGAGACAACGCTACAAGAGAGACTCAAGGACGTATATGACGTTGATGAGAGCTTTTTTGACGCCAGGTTATCCAAACCCATAACAGAATACATCAAAGTAGACTTTCAGATACCTGGATGTCCAGTAGAGAAAGAAGAGACTCTAAAGGGAATAACCTCATTACTACAAGGTGATAGTCCCCCCTATTATTCATATCCCGTATGTGTTGAATGCAAACTCAATGAATATCCCTGTCTAATTACTGAAGAGGGGAAACCATGTCTGGGGCCAGTGATTAGGGCAGGATGCGATGCAAGGTGCCCGGGATTAGGTGTGGATTGTATAGGGTGCCGTGGCCCTGTGGAAGGTGCTGAGAACTTCGCTGCAGAGTATGAGATGCTGATTGATCTTGGGTATACTAGGGAGGATATTCTGAAACGGTTGCGTGTATTTAGTGGTGAGATAGGTGAGGAATTCCTAGGAGGATTGGATGATGAGTAAGAATATTAGTGTTGACGAGTTCACTAGAGTGGAGGGTCATGGCGGAATAGACATAATCCTCAAAGATGGTCTCGTTCAGGATGTCAAGTTCAATATATTTGAGGGCCCCCGGTTCTTTGAGCACGCAATAAAATCTTTTTACTATGAGAAGATACCCGACATAACACGACGAATATGTGCTATATGCACAGCCTCCCACAGTTTAGCCTCTATAGGCGCCATAGAGGATGCATTCAATATACCGGTGACTCCACAGACGAAGGCTTTACGTGAGCTATTGATGAATGGTGAGATGATTGAGAGTCACGCATTACATGTTTTCATGCTAGCTTTACCCGATTTTCTTGGTTTTCCAGATGCTATTCATATGGCTTCAGAGCACCTAGATGCGGTTAAGGCGGCCTTAGAGTTGAAGAAGACTGGAAACCTAATTCACACCGCTTTGAGTGGTAGGGATGTGCATGGGATGAATGACCGTGTGGGTGGCTTCAGCAAGATTCCAACCGAGGAGCAACTACTGGAGATCAAGGGATACCTTGACAAGGTTAAAGGAACTACCGAGCTGGCCGTTGAGTTGCTCTCAGGATTTGAACTACCACATTACAATAATTCTAATAATATCTTAATGGCCCTCGACCCGGGTGAAAGCTATGGCTTCCTAGGAGACCATGTGTTAACATCTGATGGGGAAGTCTACCCGCAGTCAGATTATGAGAAATTAACCAATGAGGCTGTTGTACGACATAGTTACGCCAAACACTCCAAGTATAAGGATAGTCCATTCATGGTGGGAGCCTTACCCAGGATTAAACTAAATTATAAAAAACTAGTGGGCACAGCAGCAGAGTTATACTATGAGCACAATGATAAGCTATTATCAGGGAATGCTATCAGCAATAATCTTTCACAAGCCATTGAGCTGGTTCACAGCGTTGATAGGTCTCGAGTAATTATAGACGAATTGCTATCAGAGGGATTGGAGCAGGAACCCTTGACAGAGTTTGATTTATTTAAGTCCAGGGGAATTAACGCGGTTGAGGCTCCAAGAGGATTACTCTATCACGACTATTCCTTCAACGAGGACGGAACAATAAACCATGCTAACATTATCACCCCCACAGCCCAGAATGCATCCAATATAGAGAAAGACGCGCGAGTGATAACTGAAAATCTACATGATAAATCAGAGGAAGAGATCGTGAAGGCCTTGGAGATAATGGTTCGGGCTTATGATCCCTGTATCAGCTGCTCTGTTCACCTAATCAGGTTATAGTAAACATTTTCACCCACCAACCCCTCTATTATCCCATGTATTCTGAAAGCCACTGCCATCTAGGCGACATGAAAAAACAGAACCTAATAGAAGCTGAGAAACAGGGATTCAAACTACTCCTCTCCTCAGGTATTGATCTAGCTAGCTCCATGCAAGCCATTGAAACCTCTCATCGTCACGAGATAGCTAAGGCATGTATAGGTGTTCACCCATGGTACGCTAATGAGTATAATAACCGTGTAAGGGAAAAGTTCCATGAGTTGGCTGAGGATGAGGAGTGTGTTGCCGTCAGTGAAATTGGTTTGGATTTTGTGGGGAGGATGACTCATGAATGGGAAAGAGAGGACAGGTATATTGATCCCAAGATCCAATATGAAACCCTTGATGATCAATTGGGTTTGGCAAGAGAGCTGAGTTTACCTGTTCTTGTGCATGACCGTGCTCCCAAGATGGAGATACTGGATATCCTTGAAAAGTCGGGTAACACCAACACAGGAATAGCTATTCACGGATTCTCTAAAGACCTTGAATACGCCCGTCGATGCGTTGATAACGGAATCTATCTCTCAGTGGGCCTGAGAACGATACAGAACGCCGACCCCACCTACAACAACGCGGTGAAAGAAACCCCCTTAGAATACTTATTGACTGAGACAGACTCCAGTAAACCAGAGGGCGTAAAAACTGTATGCAAGCTGATAGCCGAGTTGAAAGACAATTCAGTGGAAGAAATAGGCCGAGTTACCACTGAGAATCTAATGAGGCTCTGTAGACTCTAATCTCAATTTTTATATCCACATTTAGCGACGACTTCATACCTGGAGCCCGGGAACTTTGGATGAATCAGTTAAAAACCTTTTACCAGTTTACATTCTGGTCTTTCTGAGATCCTTGGGGTTATCACTATCTATAACAGGCCCAATTTTGCCGCTGTATGTTAGAAGCTTAGGTGTTAGTATGAGTCAATGGGGGTTATTATCCTCAT
>CAZAQI010000006.1:0-2195 GCA_964487465.1 uncultured Candidatus Bathyarchaeia archaeon | reverse complement strand
GATTCATGTCTGATCGAATAAACCGGATTATGATACTGACCTTCGCCATGGTATTCATGGCCATCATAGTGCCCTTATACACCTTCCAAGGGTTTCAACCATATTTTTTCCTTTTCCAATTTCTCATGGGCTCCTTTATGGTGATGGTAGGTCCCACCACGAGGGCATTAATAGCTGATCACTCACCCGATAATCAGTTGGGCTTCAACATGAGCCTGTGGTCTACCTGTGTCTCGACAGGGGGAATAATCGGACCCTCTATAGCTGGGTATCTATCAAAAAACGTTGGATATGAGACCGTTTTCTATACTTCATCAATAATTCTATTCCTTTCAGCAGCGGTACTGTTAATAATGGGTCGAAGCCTAAGAACAAAAACAACTCTCCAAGAGCGTGTCAAGTTAATTGAGAATATCCAGTCAGTCTTCAGAAGCAAGGTAAGTATCGTCTTCGTCTTGGCATTCTTAATATATCTAGGCGTCTCCTCTGTACGTAGTTTTCTGCCTATATATGTTTCTGAGTTATACCTCCTAGATGAGGTGAGAGTAGGCCTGATGATCACAGTTGGTACTGCGTTACAGTTGTTTATCACGCCCTTTATCGGTGTTTTATCTGATCGGTATAATGTGAGAAACATGTTGATGGTGACCCTGAGCTGCAGTGGGATACTTTTCCTCCTACTGAGAATAGCCATAACCCCCATCCACGTCACACTTCTATCCATCGGGCTAATAATCAGCTTCTCATCCCAATCCCTGTCATTAATTACCTTATCCAAACTAGCTTCACGTGAGAAACTAGGGATCACCATGGGTATCTACGGTTCCTTTGAAGACCTTGGTTTACTGCTAGGCCCCCTAGTTTACGGCTACGTCTGGGAAACCTACAGCCCCCAAAACATATACTTGATAACCGCAGGAGCCGCATTCACCGCCATATTTCTACTCTATAGAACTAAATGAATTGAAAGCTAAATCTGGCTAAGCAACAGTTTATTAATGATGAGACGGTGGGCATGTTGGAATTATGGAACTTATAGAGCAACAGCCTGCGCTAAAACAAATGATGGTCCCCTTACTGGGTCTAATCCTGTCTACTGGTTTATTGATGGCTTCACTATGGCAGATCGAGATAGCCGTTGCTCTACCAAATGAGAATTTTGATTTCCCCTTCTACATATGGTCGGTGAATAAGTGGTGGATAAGGGATTTCTGGTACCTAGTTAACATGATCAGCTGGCTACTGGGAATACTATCCACAGCCGCCTTGGTGAATCTTCACAATCGTAAACCCTGATAAGTAAAGGTTAAAACCCGCCAATATACACCAGAAACTACATTGGAAGACGTAGTTAAAAAAACATTGGAGCAATTAAAGACCATTGGAACCAATCTGACTTTTGAAGGAGAATATGTGGCGGATTTCATAGAGCGACTTGATAAACTAGTTGAGGTTCAGGGAGTAAAGATGGATGGAAACACTCTTAAACTTCTCATAGGTGAACCTAAAGACGCTACACCGACTGAGATCCTTAGCGTAATAGCTAAGGCAACCCTTCTGAATGTCTCAGCGACTGGATACAAGGATGCTCCGAACGGTAAGATGATCTACTTTGAGTACTATATTCCGCCTTGGAATGAGGCTTATATACAGTAATCAAGTCCCATGCCGTATATTGAAACAACTAGAGTAACACTTTCTTAATTTAACTAATAGTTGAATTATTCTGTCGATCAGTGGTAAGACCCGTTATACGTCGGGAAACGCAGTAAATAAACGAGTCTTACCACTGAATCATATTATATCTTTTGAATTTAAATCTTAATGAAGGTAAAAATAGGTAATGATGTTTTTAGACAAGTTAAAATCGCTTTTTTCTTTTTTACTAGATATATCTTTGTATTCTCGTTTTTTATTGTTTTTCCGGGAAAATCTAGTGAATCCTTCAAATTATATGGTTGTCATCAGAATGAAAGTAAATCTTGAAGGTGACAAATAAAGCGGTATAATATTATACATAAAAAATTAAGGTTAAAAGGAATCACTTTCGGCTTATGTATGTTTGAATGTATGGTTTTAGGATGTTTATAATCTCTTTATAGTTATGGGGTTAGACATAAGATAATCTTGCCAGACAGCGCTCGAATAACGATCTTATCTTAAAAGAGATACAAGTGATTCATATAAACCACTAA
>CAZAQI010000005.1:0-47317 GCA_964487465.1 uncultured Candidatus Bathyarchaeia archaeon | reverse complement strand
TGCAGTAGATACATCCTTTCTCCTCCGCGTCCTCAATGATCTCTAGATAGCTAGAAGCATCGTAACACCCTTGAGCCCCCATTATTCCACCCATGAACTCAATCTTATCAACTCTATCTGCTTCCTCCGCAGCATCCAAGACAATCTCCTTCATCTCATAGAATCTATGACCCTGCCAAGGTGGAACAAAGCAAATATCTCCCTCCCTCCCAGTTAGTCTAAGCATCCTATTCCCCGAGCTACCGAAAAGTATCTTTGGATACGGTTTCTGAACGGGTTTGGGTTCTAATACAGCCTCCTTTATACTGTAAAACTCAGATTCATGAGACACCTTGTCCTCGGTCCATAGACGTTTTATTATATCCAGAGCCTCTATGGTCTTATCAACACGTTTCTTTGCATCCAGCCACTCACTGTAACCGTCGAACTCCACCTTGCTCCAACCAGCACCTGCTCCAAGCAATACTCTTCCACCCGATAAGACATCCAAAGTAGAGAGTCGTTTAGCTAATAGGCCCGGTGGCCTGAAGGGCAGTGGGCTTACTAGGGTTCCTAGGTGGATGTTCTCTGTTTTTCCAGCCAAGTAGGTTAGAGTTGTCCACGTCTCTAGAGTGTGATACGGGTTCTCCATGTTGTGACCTATTTCTTCTCCCCACATGTAATGATCCGGCATCAGTGCGCCGTCGAGTCCCTGTTTATCAGCCTCTGTAATCCCGTTAAGGATAGGGTCCATGTTAGAGTACAAGTTTCCTAAACCAGTCAAGAAGAACTTCAAATCAATCAAAGTATGAGGAGAGAGGGGTAGTTTAAAACCTTCAGTCCTTGTAGAGCACCAACTCGATCTCAACGAGGATATCTGGGTGAACCATATCACAGACAACGGTACTTCGTACGGGCTTATTCGATTCAAAAAAGCCACCGTACACCTCGTTCATAGCGCTAAAATCTTCCATATGTTTGAGGAAAACCGTTGATTTAACCGCGTCGTTGAAGGTTACACTGGCTGCGTCTAGGGTCTTTTTTATCTTCATCATTGTGTGCCGGGTCTGGCTCTTTATATCTGTTAACTTGTTGCCTTCCTCATCCCTTAGGGCAGCGTGACCTGATATGTAGACGAATCCACCGGCTTTCACGATGTTGCTGAAGGGTAGTTTCTGGTCCTCGGATAACGTAATGTATTCTTTAGGCATAATTAGGTTGATTACTGGAGCCTTTTATGGGGTTTGGTTCGATGAACCTATATCCTAAGATGTGCTACTAGAAATAGTTGGGGGCCATGTGGTACAACGATCTCTTAATGATATTGATGGGTTTCGTAGCTGTGTTAATGATAGTGATGGCTTTAGTAGTGTTTACACGGGTTAACAAGCCATCGGTGGAAGAGGAGGAAGAGGAACCCGATAAAATACTAGTGGAGAAAGGCTTTGAGAAAGAAGAAGAACCAGAATCCAATGAAACTTCACTAGACACCACCAAACCCATCACAGAGAAGAAAGAAGAGTCAAAAACCACCGATAAAGAGAAAGAAAACCGGATAGAAGTAACGGTTTCTGAAGAAATTGAATCCAGTACAGAGGAAGAGGTTGTTGAGATAACACCCGTTGAAAAAATAATAGTTGAGCCAGAACCCAAGGAAAAAGAAACATTGACGACTGAGACAAATGAAGAAGTGGTCATAACACCAAATGAGACCTTCTATGAATTAGAACCAAAAGATGAAATGCATCAAGAGGAAGAGCCAGAAAAAACAGACATACCCGAGGTGGAAAAACCGTTACCAGAAATAGAAGACCCTGAAGAACAAGGAGTAACCAAGGAAAAACCCAAGAGAAGGATAAGAAAGCCAGTAATAGATGAATCAGATCCAGACCTGAAAATAGATCTGGGGGTTGAAACCTGTCCCCACTGTGGCTCAAAGGTACCTAACACAATCTACTGCATAAACTGTGGGGGAGCATTGGACCCGGAGAACACGATTGGATTAGAAGAGGAATAAGTTACAGGATCTCAAGCTCATAAACAGGTTCTATACCTGCGTCCTTCCAGATTACACCCACTGGACAAGTTATAGAGGTGATATCAAGAATCTTTTCCAATGCTTTTCTAGAAGCATCACTCTTTATTTTCACCAAGAACTCAACTGACTCAATGGTTTTTGAGCCCTCTGGTTTATCTGCCAGGACTTCAACCTCTAGACTATCAAAGCTAACTCTTCTTTTCTCGGCCACGATCTTGAAGATGGTTACTATACATCCAGCGTAACTCATTACGGATAATTCAAGTGCTGTCGGCCCTTGGTAGGTCACAGATGGTCTGATGCCCTCTGCCATCACTGAGAAGCACCTGTGAATTACCCATCCACTCAGCAGTTGACTTAATTACACCCATTTTCCAAGATTTTGCGAAACGGTATATATTATATTTTATCTAGAGAAAAATTGAAGAGTAAATACTGTAAAAATGAAGGTTATAGTTTTCTAATATTTATGGCGCATATTTTTAACTCGGGTATCTTGCTATCGGGGTCCAGAGCTGGGTTGGTCAACATGTTTGCAGCGGTCTCAGCGAAGTGGAATGGAATAAATACGGTGCCCAGATCACTTCTATCAGTGATATGGACTTTACCGGTAATACTCCCACGTCTACTAGAGACCTTGACAACATCTCCAGTGCTTAAATCAAGGGATGCTGCATCCTGTGGACTGATCTCAATCGGGCACTCCGGGACCAGTGTGTCCAGTACCTTGCTCCTACGAGTCATGGTTCCAGTATGGAAATGCTCCAGCATCCGCCCAGTAGTTAAGACATAAGGGTACTCTTCATCAGGCAACTCATCAGCTGGCTTATACTCGACGCCATGGAATCTACCAAATCCTCTGCTAAAATTATACCTATGAAGATACTGGGTTCCCGGGTGATCGAATACTGGGCAAGGCCACTGTAGCCCATGTTCTCCAAGACGCTCATAACTGATCCCATGATATATGGGGGTAAACTCTGCTATCTCCCTCATAATCTCCTCTGTTGATCCATAGAACATGGGGTAACCAAGCTTCGTTGAGACCTCGCAGATTATCTGCCAATCAGGTTTACATTGACCCGGTGGCTCAACAGCTTTTCTTATACGCTGTATTCGTCTAGCAGTGTTAGTGAATGTCCCGTTTTTCTCCGCAAAGCAACAAGCAGGTAGAACAACGTCAGCATGTTGAGCTGTCTCCGTGAGGAAAATATCCTGCACTACCAGAAAGCTTAGAGACTTTAATCCTTCCTCAACGTGGCTAATATCAGGGTCACTGAGCATGGGGTTCTCACCCATGATGTACATGGCCTTAATATCCCCATTACGAGCCGCGTTGAACGATTCAACCACGGTTATGCCGCTATGATCATCCAGTTTAGTATTCCAAGCTTTTTCAAACTTTTTCTTACTAGTTAAGTCCTCAACGTTCTGGTATCCACTGTAGACGTTTGGTAATGCTCCTAGGTCGCATGCGCCCTGGACATTATTTTGTCCGCGGAGTGGGTTTACACCTGTTCCGTGTTTTCCCAGGTTTCCGGTTAGCATGGCCAAGTTTGCTGTGCTTAATACGTTGTCCGTTCCAGTGGTATGCTGGGTTATTCCCATGCTGAATATTATGGAGGATTTATCCGCTTTAGCGTATAGTCTAGCGGCTTCCCTGAGCTTTTCAGCGGGTATACCTGTGATGCGTTCTACCCGTTCAGGAGTGTATTTAGATACGGTGCTTTTTAATTCATCAAAGTTTTCTGTTCGTTCCTCAATGAACTCTTTATCATGCAGATTCTCATTGATTATGATATTCATTAAACCATTGAACATCGCCACATCGGTACCACCACGCTGTCTAAGCCAGACAGACGCATCACGAACCAACCCAATTTTACGTGGATCGGCTACTATGAGATCGGCACCGTGATCCATTACGGCTTGCCTGATATATTTAGCTATCACGGGGTGATTCTCTGTGGTATTACTGCCAGTTACCAAGAAGCAGTCTGTGTCTATCATCTCCTGTATGCTGTTGGTCATAGCACCTGATCCAAAAGCCTTCACAAGTCCAGCAACTGTGGGAGCGTGACATAATCTCGCGCAGTGGTCTACGTTATTGGTACCAATAGCTGCCCGGATAAGCTTCTGGAATAAGTAATTCTCCTCATTGGTACACTTTGCTGAAGCCAAACCCACAATGGCTCTACTTCCATACTGCTTCTTTACCTCAAGAAGCTTACCCGCCACCAGATCTAGGGCTTCATCCCATGTTGCCGCCCGAAACTCACCGAAGTCATCCCTTACCAAAGGAGTAGTTAGTCTTTCGGGGCTATGCACCCAGTCATATCCGAATCTACCTTTAACGCATAGGCTTCCCTGATTCTCTACGCCTGTCTCTTTTCCTCTTACCTTGATTATCTTATTGTCTTTGGTGTATAACTCCAGTGAACATCCAACTCCACAGAAGGGACACGTGGTATCTGTTAGCTCTAGATCTTTCCAACGACCCTTGAAGCGGCTTGGTTTCTCGGTTAATGCCCCTGTTGGGCAGACCTGTATGCATTCACCGCAGTTAACGCAGTCACTGTTAACGAATAGCTCCCCTAATCCAGCGATTACTACGGTATCATACCCCCTGTTTTTATAGCTCAGTACATCGTGGTGACGTATTTGGTTGCATGCTGAGACACATCGCCCACAAAGAATGCACATATTAGGGTCATAGAGAATAGCCGGGCTGGAGTCATCTACCTGTTTATCCACATCCTGAACCTTGAATCGGGGGTGATTCAGATCCAGTTCTAGTTCATATGCCAGATCCTGTATGGGACATCGTCCATCTTGCTCACATGTGACGCAGTCCGCTCTATGGTTTGATAATAATAGTTCTAGGTTTAATCTCCTAGCATCAAGTACGCGCTGGTTCTTGGTTTCTACTACCATGTCCTGAGAGATGGGTGTTGTACAGGCTGCTTCCAGTCGATCACTTTTACCGACATCAACAACGCATATCCTGCAGGCGCCATTGGGGGGAAGTAATGGGTGATGACACAGTGTTGGTATATGTATTCTGTGCTCCTGTGCTACTTCCAGTACTGTCTGACCTTTTCTGCCTGAGACTCTCTTCCCGTCAATGGTTAGCTCTACTGACATCTACCATACCTCCTTTATGGCGTCGAATGGACAAACCGAATAACAGTTACCGCACTTGATACAATGATCTTGATTAATCTCTGCTTTATCCCCTGGCTCAATCTGAGTGATCGCATTTACCGGACAATCTTTAACACATAACCCACAGCCCCTGCAATCATCGGACTCCACCACATATCCCTTTATCAGGGCATCGCATACACCAGCAGGACAACTCTGTTCCTCAATATGGGCACGATACTCGTCCTCAAAGTATTTGATGGTAGTTAAAACAGGATTAGGTGCACTTCTACCCAACGCACAGAGACTGCTATCAATTATTCCTTTACTCATATACTGTAATAATTCAAGATCCTCGATCACACCCTCACCCTTGGTTATCCTTTCTAGCACCTCGTGCATCCGCTTCAACCCTATCCTGCATGGGGTGCACTGGCCACATGACTCGGCTGTCGTGAACCCGAGGAAAAACTTGGCTACATCCACGGTACAGCTGGTATCATCTATAACAACGACACCTCCGCTACCCATTATACTCCCAGCTGATTGAAGGGACTCATAGTCAAGCCCTAGATCAAGATGTTCTTCTGATAAGCAACCACCTGAGGGGCCACCTGTTTGAACTGCTTTGAAGCTCCGACCCGGGTGAGGTCCACCACCGATATCAAACACCAGTGTTCTTATGCTTGTACCTAAAGGCACCTCTACTGCTCCGCTTCGCTCAATAGCGCCGGTGAGACAGAAAACCTTGGTTCCCTTGCTTTTCTCGCTTCCAACCGCTGCGAAGACTTCCGGTCCTTCATTGATTATCTTAGGTACATGGGCAAGTGTCTCCACGTTATTGATGCATGTTGGTTTACCCCAGAGACCCTTTGTTGATGGGAATGGTGGCCTAGGAGTGGGCATAGCCCGTTTACCCTCTATGGCTCTCATGAGGGCGGTCTCTTCTCCGCAGACGAACGCGCCTGCACTGAGTATCACATCTGCCTTGAAACTAAAACCCGAGTCCAGTATATTATCACCAAGATACCCACGTATCATAGCTGATTCTATCGCCTTCTTCAGTCGTTCTCCCATGAGAGGTTTTTCGGCTCTCACGAAGAAGAAACCTTCCTCTGCGCCTACAGCGTAAGCTGCTATAATCAAACCTTCCAGTATCTTGTGAGGGTCTCCCTCTGCGTTTAATCTGTTCATGAAGGCTCCAGGGTCGCCCTCATCTGCATTGCAGATCACATACTTTTTATCGCTCTCAACTGGGCGTGTGAACTTCCACTTCAAGCCCGTTGGGAATCCTGCTCCACCCCTGCCCCTTAGACCGCTCTCAATAACTGTCTCGATTACTTCTTCGGGTGTCCTCTTTAACGCTTTTTCTAGTGCCTTGTATCCCCCGTAGCAGATGTATTCATCTATGGATTCCGGGTCTATTATGCCACAGTTCTCGATGGCGTCCCTCACTTGGTGTTTGAAAAAGGGATGATCTTGGAGTCTAGGCAGGTTTAATTCTCCAGAGTAGGCCCCAGAGTACTCTCTGGTTGCCCAAGCATTATCGATTTTCCCTGAAACATAGTCTAATATGATCTTCTTAGCGTTATCTGGGTTAACATTACTGTAAAACACCCCAGGTTTATCCACGGTGAATATTTCTACTAATGGCTCAGCAAAGCATGCGCCTATACAGCCAACGTTAACCACCTTCGCAGAGACATCGTTTTCCTCTACTGCTTCTTTGAACGCCGTGTAAACAGGGTTTGCACCAGCAGCCAGACCACATGTACTCATTCCTACATTGATTCTAATCTCGCTATCATCGAAAAACAGTTTATTTGACTGCATCAGCTTTCACTCCTGTATTGGTTTAATATCTCTCCCAGCTTCTTGGGGGTCACTTTTCCGTAGACGGTTTCATCAATCTTGACAACGGGCGCCAAACTGCATGCTCCTATGCATCTAACCTCTTGGAGTGTGAATAATCCATCCTCTGAGGTGTCTTCCGGCGGCTTTATCCCCAGTTCCCTGACTAAAGTATTGTATACATCGGTAGCGCCAGCCACATGGCAGGCGGTTCCCCTGCAGACAGCTATCTTGTGTTTTCCTTCCCCTTTTAGCCTAAATTGGTGATAGAAGGTTGCTACACCATACACTCTGCTCAGGGATGCGCCTGTCTTCTCTGAGACCTTACGGAGAACATCTCTTGAGAGGTATCCTTGGTTTTTCTGTACTGCCTGTAATACGGGTATTAGTGGGCTGCTGGAATTGTTATCATGGTTTTCCAGCACATCATCGATAAGAGTGTCAATTTCATTGGACTTCAAGCATTGACTCACCAGAGTACCGATATTCATGGATTTAGAGGCGTTTAAGGTTCTCGTATATAAAATAGTTAATCTAAGTGTTTTCCAACCTTTGCTTTACAGTCCTCAAGTATCTTTACCAAGCTCTTAATCTCACTTACAGATAGAGCTTTCTCAATATGGGGAATAGCTTCAGCGTACCTTGACATTCTGTATAACAATAATCCCTTCATATGGTTGGCTAACGGGTTATGGGGATCCATCTCCAAGGCTTTATCAAAGTAATTTAACGCTGAATCAAAGTTACCAAGGTTATAATCCGCCTGCCCCCTGAGTACAAATATCACATCAGCTGGCTGGATATCTAGAGCCTCATCTATCACGGGTATTGCTTGCTGATATTTTTCTTGCTTCATCAGATATGTTGCGTAGAGTTGCCTATGTATAGCGGATTGGGGATCATAGGTTATGGCTTTAAGGATGTATTCAACAGCCTTATCCATATCATCAAGGCCAGCGTAGGCCTGTGAGATATAATTCATTATACTTGGTTCCTCGGGTTTCTTTTTCTCAGCGTGTCTAAAGCTCTTTAATGCTTTATCGTATTCAAGTTCCTGCAGGTGCTTGACTCCATCCGATATGTGTCTCTTGGCGGATTTCAGGAAAGCCATACGAACAATATAGGAGACACATGGTTTAAGCATATTCAGTTAAGTGTACCCATTTTACCTCCGTTGTACTTATCAATGAAGAAAATAGATGGTTTTGATATGAGTGAAGTATTCAGTCCGTGTGGTATACATTGTAACAGTTGCCCATGGTACCTTGGTGAAATGGATCAAAAATGTCCTGGTTGTAAAGCGGTTGAGGGAAACCCATTCTGGGGTTCTTGTGATACATATTTTTGTGTACGAGAACAAGATGTTTCACACTGTGGAGAGTGTAATGATTTCCCCTGTAGAGAGTTCATGACAAGATACGATCCGAGAGAAGGCCCAATCAACGCTCTCATGAGGGCTGGGTTGTTGGCATACAGAGGCAAATATGGGGACAGAGAGGCGCTTGAGCTATTGGAGAAAGCCGAGACATTTGAACCGGAGTAAAACATCTTTTATGTCTAACCCTAGTTCAGTTTTCTAGATGAGAAGCTTCACCGAGGTCTCGGATACCATTCGAGAAACAGCCATAGTAATATCCATAACACTAACCTTCGTATTCTTACTAGCTTCAGCAATAACCATCCGCAGCGTGTTAAATGGAGGACTATTACTGGATGCATCCTTCATAGTTGGAGTATTCTTATTTGGTGTAATCGAGTTTTTCTTCTTTGAGATTACGAATAAGCTTAGTTTTCTCGGTGGTGCTCTCAAGTATGGCGTTGCTGGGTTCATTGTACTTATACTGATAGGCGCAGCATTGGGTGGTAGCAACATGGTTGCTTTTCTATGCGGCACCATCTCAGGGGTCACCATATTCTACTTGAAGAGCATATACGCCATATACTATATTCTGATGACAGAGACCAGACAAAGCTGGGAAAGATTAAAGATAACCGAGAAAGACCCCATAGGACAGATATCTCACTACAAGTTAGAGGGGGTGGGCTCCAACTTTGAGTTAATGAATAAAATAGTGGAGAAACTCAGTAAGGATAAACAAGTATTATACTACGCCCGATACGAGTCTCAGGAACCAAGTACCAGATACTTCATTAAGAACACGATAAGATTCTACGCAAACCACATATCACCACTCCACGAGATCAAATCTGTACGAACAGTCAAAACGATCAAAGAGATCGCGTTTGAGGCAACCTACTTAGAGACCATGGAGAAGGGTTTATTCAACTACTGGTTACGAGCATATCTCACTGGAAAATACATCAACGTAATCGTACCATATATGGATGATTTCGTGGAAAAAGCAGCTACATGCGAGAATAGCAAGGGGGATAACTTTGAGATAGAGGAGATTCTAGGAGACTCTGATTTCCTTTTCTTAATGAGTTCTCTTACCCCATCCATAAGTAGTGTAAATGTATATAGTCACTGGAGTAAAAATGAGCTAGTGGAGAAGATAAGTAAGGTACACCCAGTGGACTAACTAGCTTCATCAATCTCTTTACTTAACAGGAGAGGAAAAAGACCAGCAAGCACTAACGTTAAAGCTGATCCAATATATGCGGGTGAATCAAGTCCCACGTTTTCCAAGAGGAACCCACCTATCAATGATGAGACCGCTCCGCTTCCATTCATGGCTATCATCCTTATACTATTAGCTGTGCTCTGCTCGTCCTCGTTAATGCTCTTAAGAAATAGGCTTGTTAATATTGGGTCGCTCATGAATCGTGTGCCGCTTCTAAGTACATATAATAGGCTCAATAAGCCGAAGCTTGGACTAAAAGGCATCAAGAAAAAGAATACACTAGATAACGCTACACCAGCCACTATGCTCCTCATATTACCCAGTCTCTTTGCTATTGAAGCAGCCATTCCTTTACTCACCGCCATGGTGAGATTACTGATGAAAAATAATGTGCCAAGCCCAGCGGATGCTACCCCGAATTTCTGATTAACATAATAGGGGAAAAAGGAGAACAATATAGCACCAGCTACGTTTAACAAGAGAGTCAACCCACTAAACTTGACCACGGGTCTCCAGCTCTTCAATTTGAAGCTAAAACCGTCGTTTAGCTTCTCTTTAATGTCTCTGGACGAGGCAAGGTAGAAGATGTATTGGAGTATGAATAATGAGGCGGCAGCCATCATCACGAGTCTGTACGCTGAATAATCAGTGAAGGAGAATTGGTTAATCATATATTTTGGGATATGCCCGGTGAGGTTCCCGAGACTCATGGCTGATATATTGATTAAACCATAGAGCCCGATGGCTTTCTCCATATCTTTTTTCTCGTAGAAGGAACTGTAGAGGGGCATCATCACAGTAAAGGTGGCGTTGCTAACTCCAAACATGGCGAAACTGAACCCTAATAAGTAAATGCTTCTCGATAAGAACATCCCAGTGACGCCGATACACACAGCGATAAACCCAAGCATGATCATTTTCCGTTTCCCATAACGATCAGCCATTATACCACAGGGGATGGCTAAAACGGCGCAGGTCAACGGGTTGAACATAAAAATCCTTCCCATCTCTCCAGCGGAAAAACCCAAAGAGATCAAGTAGAGCTGTAAGACAGAGTTAAATACTCCATTCGAAACCCCGTTGACAACTGCTCCAGTTAAGAACAGTTTAGCATTCGTCGATAAATGTGAGGGTATAACAGAGTCCATGAACCCTTTTACAATTGATTGGAAAACAGGTTCCTTGACGCCCTGGGTTGATTGACTCACCATTCCGGTCTCGCTCCTAGTTGTAGGGTACAAATTTCTTGTAGAACCCAAGCACACGTGTGATAACCTGATCAGTAGAAACCTCTTTTCCCTCCTCGGTCTCCATAACTTTTCTCAGATGCTCGATGCTTTCATGGTTATGTTGGCTTATTTTCATTTTTTTTCAAGCTGGGTTGAGGGTTTTATGCATTTAAAGTGGACTCAAGTTAGATAATCAACACTTGTAGTCACAATATGTGAGTATCAGACGTGTTTTATCTTTAAAAGGTGAAAAAACGGGTGAATAGTTGAAGGCTATTGACATACGAGAAGATCATCCGTGAGACCGCTAGATTATCCAAGGTAGATGGAGACCTCTACATGGAGGCTGGAAAAATTGAAGCCGAAAATGAGAATATTCAGATTTCTGGTAAGTTAATCTGTGAACGTGACTGCGAAATCTACGGGAATATCGAGGCTGAAGAAGTGGTATCAAACCATGGAGATCTAAAGGTCAACGGCTCACTTAGAACGAATCGTGTAGAGGTTAAAAGAGGAAAACTAGATGTATCTGAGTCATTAACCGGCAAAGAGATTCTCGTAAGTCGAACCCTAAATGTTGGAGTCATGCTCAAGGCAGATAATGTTAGAGTGGGTGGCTCCATAGAGGTAGACGGAGACATATCAGCGGGTAGAATAAAGACGGGAGGGAGTCTTCGAGCACATCAAGACGCACAGATAGACTACATAGAAGTAGGTGGATCCTACAAGGTATACGGCCAAGCAATCTCCAAGATAATCCAAGTAGGTGGAACTCTCAAAACAGGGGAGATAAAAGCAGATGAGATCGATGTAGGCGGAACCTTCACAGCCACCGGTACTGCGAATATCGATCAAATCCGCGTGGGGGGTACAGTAAAAATCGATGGTGGGATGGTGAAGCGAAGAATCGAGGTAGGAGGTACTCTGAAATCCGGTGGATATCTGGAGTTTGGAGACATAATTGTGGGAGGTACAGTAAAACTCGATGAGGGAGGAAAGGGTAAACAAATCGATGTGGGTGGAACCCTAAAGGTAAATGGTCAACTAGAGTTCACAAGAATCGACGTTGGTGGAACGGTTAAGCTGGGGGAAAAATCAGTGGGGAAGGAGCTATCCGTCGGGGGAACATTCAAGACAAGGGGAGATTTCACGGTTAGTGACAGTATTAGAGTAGGCGGCAAGGTCGCTGTTGACGGTTTGTTGAAGACAGGGAACATCAGGGTGGGGGGTAAGATCCAAGCGGATAAAGTAATAGCGGAACAGTTCATAGAGACCAGTAACCTCACCACCCTATACGGTGCTAAAGCGGAGAGGATAGAGATCGAGCGCAGGGGCTCAGCAAAGGGGGTATTAATTGCAGAAATCGTTACCATCAAAGATAAGGCGAGTGCAGAAGATATCTATGGAGATAGGATACAACTTAGAGGCAGATGCCGTGCAGGTCACTTATTTGGTCGGGTTGTGTGGCTAGGCAATAGATGTGATGTAGACTCGGTCACATATATTGATGAATTGAAAGCAGATGGGTCGGTACGGATCCGTGAGGGTTCAAGAAAGAGTGAAAAACTACCCGATCCCCCTTTCTAGGTGTGCGCCATGGAGAGACGTACAAGATACGATATTTATCAGGACATCCTTGAGACTCTCCGTAGACAGGGAGCCAGGGGGATAACTCGTATCAGTTATGGCGCAAACCTTCCTGTTGATCGCGCTAAGGAGGCTGTTGAGTACCTTATGGGTCATGGATTGATAGCGGATGATGAATACGGTGGAAACATAAAGTATACTCTCACCGGTAGGGGTGGAGAATTTCTTAGCGCTCTAAGAACCGTTAAAAAATACATCAGAGACGATGATTAGCGTACACCGCCACCTCCGCCACCGAAGCCTCCACCGCCTCCAAATCCTCCTCCACCACCGCTGCCACCACCCCTACTGCTACTGCGCATACTGGGGGTTTTCGCTGTATAGATGGGTCTGAACCAGTATCCATAGTATGGTACCATATGCATCGTGGGGTACTCTACTTCCAGCTTCTTCATGGCTTGGGCTACTTTCTCCCCTACTCCGAGAGCGGTTCCATATACGAGCCACTGACCCCACATATTCATATCCTCTGGACCGTACTGCTGGAGTCTGCTGAAGTCGGTTAAGTGACGCTGGAAGGCATCCCATTGCTGTTTCTCTCTATAAGTATCATTCTTCCATAAACCGAAAAGAGTTGAGGGGAATATCATTGCTGCCACCACCTGCAGGATGGTTATTAACCCATAGCCGACTGCACTCAGGAATACCCCAGAGGCGTATTCATAGACAATTAACAGGATCAAGGGTCCGAAGGAGAGTAATAGGGATAACCCGAGTAAAGGTAGTAGTTTTTTTCTCCCATTGATGGTGTATTCTCCGGCTACCTCGTTATCGGTACCGGATACGAGACGATTATAGGTCCTCTGTAAGGATATGACTTCTTGTTCTATAATTGAGTCATGCTGAGCCCGCTCAACCATCTCCTTCATGTACCCTGTGCGTACCACGTTATCTCTAGCCATTCTCTGGAGGAAGGACATTACGCGGTTCTCGTAGCGATCCAAGCCCTTGTCATCCTTTAACCGGATAACTACATCAGCTTCATCTGCGTCTATATCGATCTTGCCCATCTCATGCAAGTCCAGCAGGGTTGCGTGGAAGCCATCTGCATCGAAGTCTATGGCGTCTTTCTTGAAAACTAGGTTAACTATCCATGGTTTCCTGAGTTTATTGGGTATGGTACTCAAGAAGGGTGGGACCACATATTCTTTTTCTTTACCATATCTTCGCCAGAAAAGATAGAGTCCAACAGGCATCAGGAAGATTGCTATTCTATTGACCCATAGGAACCCGAACGCTACCATGTACTGAAACCGATACATATTGTTTGAGTTAACCGTTCTCTCCTTGATATCTTGTTGCTGATTGGGGAACCCATCTAATTGTTCTAATGCCTCGTTTTCCATGAGGAACTCGAACTCCAGTAGCTGGTCCTCTGGTGAAGACCCTGTGAATATGACTAAGTTTCTGTCAGTTGATTTTAAGAGGGTGGGTGGATGAGGATATATTTTCTCTATGTACCCCTGGTTCTCTATCTCTACGCGTACATTCTGGTAGGGTATGTGGTCGCTCGCTAGTTTTAGGTTAAGGTGGCTGTATTCATCGTCATACTCGATCGGTGGACGAACCTGATACCAGAATTTAACCGTGTACTCGCCTTTCTCGTAGCCATCAGGGTTAAAGGCCCCAGCCTCGTTCCAGTACGCCATAGATCTTATGGTGTCGGCGCTCTTACGGTCAATCTCATCGCTAGTATGCAACACACCGTGAGTATCCATCAAGTACCAGTAAGTACCAGAGGGTACGTCAATATCCAATAACTCGATGTGAGGATAATCTAGTCGAGTGTCAGCTAATGGGGCCTCCCAGTACCTGAATAAGAAACGCTTATCCTGGGCGTTAATCTTGTAGGTGAAGGTCTCTTCAAGCCTTCCATCCGAGTGAAATACAGCCTCATAGCTCTTAACAACGGCTTCTCCCTCTGCTTCCCCGATTAAGTTACCTAGTTGGGTTCCAGCTAACGCGATTACAAGGGTAACCGCCATCAGTAGATATATTTGTCTTCGCTCACTCAATTAGTTCACCGATATATCCGGGGGGCTTTCTATTTCTTCCTCGAATTCTAAGTATCCCATTTTGGATGCATTTGCCGCGCCAGCTAATAGACTTGATGGTATGGTCTCCTGCATCGTGTTGTACTGTTGGACGATATTATTGTAGGTGTATCGGTGGCGAGCAATCTCATCTTCCACATCGATAACAGCTTGCATCAATCTCTGAGTGTTCTCAGATGCCTTAAGATCAGGGTAAGCCTCAGCCACTGCCAGTAAACTACTGGTGACTGTTCTGCTCTCTTCCTCGATCTCCCCGAGTTCACCGGGTGGTGCGTTATCAACGCCTTGCCTCAGGCGGGCTATCTTTTCGAATATCTCTTTCTCGTGTTTAACATAGCCCTTCACGGCACCCAGCAGTTGCTCAATCATATCCAATCGCTTCTTCATAGCAACCTTGATCTGCCCCAATGTGGCCTCTGCTGCGTTTCCGTATTTCTTAAAGTCGTTGTAGATGTTAACGAATCCTAGTACTATGGCGAAGATTACGCCTACCCCAAGGTATCCAATCATATTCACTGTAATTACCTAATTGATGTATCCAAGAGTCACGATTAAAGATAGTGGTATGGAAGATGTTTCATACCATAATAACCAACTAGTATACATGACAGTATACGCTAATCAGACATGGCCAGAGCTTGAGAAACGCCTCAAGAAGACAAAGACCGTGTTATTCCCCGTTGGTAGTACGGAGCAGCATGGTCACCATCTAGGAGTGGGCGCGGATTGGATCCAAGCAGAAGCTATTGCCCACAGGGTAGGAGAGAAATGCGATGCGTTGGTCCTCCCCACCTTATGCTATGGGGTCTCAGGGCATCATAAAGAGTTCACAGGCACCCTAACCTTATCCACAGGGACCTATACAGAAGCAATATACGAGATTCTTGAGAGCCTCGCCCGATACGGGGTGGAAAGAGTAGTATTCATGAATGGACACGGGGGTAACAACACAGGGTTAATGTTAGCCGCTAAGCGTGCCCGAGACGATTACGGTATGCTCTGCGCCATATGCACATGGTGGGATATATTGAGCAATGAGAGCATACTGGGTCATCCAGCTGAGCAGCACGCTGGCTACGCTGAGACATCATTCACCCTCTCGGCTAGACCCGAGGCGGTGCGAATTGAGAAGGCTAATTGTATGGCAACCAAGCAACTGGACGATGATATTCAATTCACCCGCGCAGGCTTGGCTCGATACAAAAACGGAGTAGTAAAGATACCATTACAAACAGCAGATGTCACGGACACCGGTTCAATGACCGAGACACACCCTGATGACCACCCAAGTGTCGAGGATTACAGCAAAATTACCCCGGAATATGCAGAGAAACTAATGATAAAAGTGGTGGACTGGATGTGCAGCTTCCTCAAAGACTTTGATGAGATGAAGTACCCGGAGAGTAATATTAGGAGACCTTAAGCTCCACTTGAACCAGATCTCCAGTAGATAGTTTCAACCCGTTTCTCTCCAATGGAATAGCCTTTACCACGGGTTTTAAACTTGGCCAGAGAGTCAAGGATAGCCCCAGTATGGGTTTCTCATTGATCATGAAATGGTAGTCACGGCTCTCTGCTTTGCATGACTTGTGGAAAGCCTCCGTGATATCCGCGATGGGTTTCCCAAGGAGATCAATTGTGCCGGACTCAGGGGCATCAACCATATGGGCGCCTAGCCACCCATAATAGGGGATACCACCATCAAGAACCGCGGGCGCATCGTTAATTGTGCCCACTAAGCCAAGACATTTAGAGTCTAGAGCTATCATCGCGTACTCGGGTTGAGTGTGAACCACATAACCAGTTAAATCTTCAACAGGGTGCCCCATTGGTTTATCGATTAGATTCATGCGGTAGCCTCCCCGTGCCCTGATGGGGTCAAGTGGGTCTCTTACCTCTACATGTACATGGGGGGACGTGCCCCACCCATAATAACCTGATCGCAATGTTCTCCCGATGGAGTCTCCAACACTAATCCATTCACCTGTCTCTATTATCGGGTCCACGTGAAGTAACTTTGTAACGGTATCCGGGTTATCCCTGTTTTTTATGATGATCACAGTATCATGGTCTGATGCCTTGAAACCGTTCCCCTTGGGCGCCCTAACTCTTCTTTCCAGAATAACCTCCCCCTCTACAGGAGAGGGTGCTAATGCACCGAAATCTCCATTAGGGTAAATATCCACACCGGTGTTCTCCTTATGGGAGGGATACGGACTGTTAAAGAAAGCATACCTACCACCCAACGGGACATGGATCCGTACACCCATTGACTCAACCACCGGCCTCAAATCAGACAAGATAACAGGAATGGGGAGTATCTCATAAAAAGAGGTTCCGCGAAAAAAGAATAATTTTAAACCCGTAACCAGTGTATTCAGTGAGTTAAATGGAGCCCGCGCTAAGAGGAATACTAGAAAAAGTTATTGACGATGAATTAAGCGAGGACAAGCTTAGCAGTAATTATAGGATATTTATGAACTTTAAGAACCGTGGACTGATTGATAGCGTGCCCAGCGCCATGTTTGGACGAATCTATACACGGGCATACAACGCCTGGCTGGAGTATAAGGCCAACGACGGGAAACCTGTCAGCAGGTTGGAAGCCACAGAGTTTGGGAAAATATTTGAGACCAGAGCTGTAGAGATAAGGAGCAAGATAACTTCTGTCTCAAGTCGGTGAAGCTAGATCAAGGAATCGCTGTATCTCGTTCAATCGGAACTCTTCGTCATTTAGTAGTTTATAATCATAGGCTGTTCCTTTCCCCAGTAATATAGTGAGACGATCCATGCCATCTGGGAGAAAACCCAGCAAGATCTTAATAGTTAACCTAGAGTACCCCTGTTTTCTCATGTATTCATAAATACGGCGTTTTTCACGGGAACTCAACTGCTCTGATTTCATTACCATCGAGGATAACTGAGAGAGTATATATTTACTCCTCTTCCCGGCGCTCCTTCAAACGCATAATTTTCTCCACGTTCTTCATTCTCGCGCTAACCTCATCCTGCTTCTTGGCTAGGCGTTTAAGGCGCTCTACTACTTCTTTGAGTTTTTCATCCTTGGACAAGAGCTTCTCGCATAGTAAAAGAATAGAGAAATAAAAGAAAGAGGTATACTATTGGTCCTCAGGTTGAGATACTAAGAAGAGACAGTGGGGATCATCCTTGGTCAAGATCTCGGGGATCTGAACATCAATGTCTGGGCGATAGGTCTGCCAGAAGGCGTGGTGAAAGTATTGACAATAGATTAACCCAACGTCGTTACACTCCCTCGCCCTCCAGATACGCTCATAGGGGCATAGATACGTGTAGCTCTCAAGGAAGTTATCAGTAAACTTTGTGCGCTCCTTCTCATTATCAGGGTGGCCGGGTAGATCATAGTGCTCAAAGAGGCTGCGCATATTGATGGGTAGTCCCTGCTCCTCATGTCGTTCACGTAGCCTTTTACCTCGGGCTGCTCCGTAGGCTTTAACCGCTCTTATGAGGGCTTCTTTGCCCTCCTCACCGAAGCTGTCAACCATCTCACGGGCCATAACACTGTACATTAGTGCCCATAGGTCTCCGAACTCTGCGATGTCTTGCTCTGTTACCATAATAGATCCTTCACTACATCGTCCTTGTGTTAATTATAATTTGGCATAATGTGAAATATCCACAAACCCAGTTATATCCATGGTTAAGCCATTTATTATGGGATCAGATAGCGCCAAGGATTTCCTACAAATAGGGTTAGAGATTTTACGGAGAAATAGATCTGCTCTGGACGCTGTGGAGGAGACATGCAGGGCTGTGGAGTCCAACTCTGATGACCATGGAGTAGGATTAGGGGGCATCCCTAATCTAGGAGGTGAGGTTACCCTTGATGCGTCTATAATGTGTGGACGAACATTGAATGCGGGTGCAGTTGCCCATGTTAGATGTGTTCTTCATGTTATCTCACTTGCACGTAAGGTAATGGAGGATACCCCGCACGTATTACTGGTGGGAGAGGGAGCCAAGTTACTGGCAGAACAATATGGGTTTGAAAAGACAAAGCTATTGACACCATATGCGGAGGAGTTCTATAATGCTTTCAAGGAGAAGCGCTTACACCTGTTGGGACCCGAGTTTGATGTAGATAAGGGCTATCTTAGGGCTGATGAGCAAGACTATGATATCAATACATGGTATGAGAAACTGGAGCCCCATATGAGGGGAACAGTGGATATCATGGCAATGGACATAAACCAGGATATAGCTACAGGTGTAACCACTAGCGGAACCTACCTCAAACTACCTGGAAGAGTAGGAGATAGCCCAATAATTGGTGCAGGAAACTATTGTGATAACCGTTATGGAGCAGCTTGCTGCACGGGAACAGGGGAACTGGCCATCAGAAATGGTACAGCGAGAGCTGTGATCGCATACATGAAGACGGGTATGAGTCCAACAGAGGCATGCGAGGAGTCCATGAAGGAGATACAGGAGATAGTGAAAAAGCCCAGCATGAATGTAATCGCATTCAATAATAATGGAGAGACAGGGGGAGCATCAACCCATAGGGAGATACCATACTACTACATGGATATAGACTCAGAGAAGGTTGAGACTCGAAAAGGCATATGGGTCAAGAAATAACCTGATCAATTCATAAATTCCTCTTCAAATATATTCCTATGAGACTAACAGAGTTCTATGAGGTTATCTTTGGTAACTATAGCATTATTCAGAAAGCCTTGGTTATCATATCCATCGCAGCCACCATCGGCCTTTACATCATAAACCCTGAGAAAGGACAGAACGCATTAGAAAACGCGGGAAGCACATTCACAAGGGTTTTGCTGCTTATCATTGCTGGAACATTACTGGGATCTGTAATAGAGAACGTGATACCCGAGGAACTCATAACAAATGTATTAGGTGAAGGCTCCGGGGTCAAAGGTATCCTGATCGCGGCGCTACTGGGCAGCTTTGTACCTGGTGGACCTTATGTTATCTACCCTATTCTTGCTAGCCTCTATGCTGCCGGCGTCGGTTTGGCGCCCATTATCACATTCATATTCGCTTGGAGCAGCGTAGCCTTGGGCAGGGTTCCCTTTGAGCTGGCTTTCTTTGAGAACAAGGTTGTATTAACTAGGATCGCACTAGGTATACCACTACCAATCATAGCTGGTTTACTAGCTGATCTATTAACCTAGTGGATTTCCATATTTCAGTTAGAGTTAAAAGAGAGAACTCCGTTAGTGGCGGCACCGATGAGTCATGAACATCCTAGAGAAAATACGCAGGGATCAGCAGATATTTTACCTCGCCCTAGCGACGGCCCTACGTGGCATTCGTGATAACATTCGGAGTGTTGTATGGCAGCCTTTTGCTCTCAGTCTCGGTATACCAATGAGGGATATAGGCGCACTAGAGAGCCTGATGGAGTTAGCTAGAATTATTATACAACCCGTACTCGGGGCAGCCAGTGATGTTTATGGTAGAAAACCCTTCTTAATCCTACGTGATTTGTTAGTCGTAGCCGGTGGAGTATTCTTTCTATTCGCCCAGTCCTGGCTCTACCTAGCATTAGGGATGATGTTAATTGGATTAGGTTATGCCTTGACACCTGTATGGAGTAGTGTGGTAGCCGAGTCATCATCACCGGATAGAATTGGGTGGTCATTCAGTATACTAGGCAGCGTATATATGACCACAGGCCTAGTAGGGACACTATCAGCCGGCTGGTTAACAGATAACCTAGGGTATAGATATGTTTACTCTGTATTCGTGATAGCCAGCACATTATCACTCCTAGTAACAGTGTTCAAGATAAGTGAAACCCATAGCCCAGAGACTCGAGTTTTTGGAGTAGGGAAAGCATTCCTAAGTATCATGGACACCTTCAGACCGCCAAGGTACCTCTGGGGTTACTATTTCGCCATGAGCGTGGATCTATTCGCTTTCAGCGTGGGCTGGAGGCTGATTAGTGGGTTACTTACAGACGCCTATGGTTTCACTCCAAGCATGCTGGGGATCACACTAGCATTTCAGACGGGAACCATGGCTATATTCCAGATAGTGTTGGGAAGAAAAGTGGATGAATATGGATATAGAGAATATCTTACGTTGAGTCAGATTATCTCAAGCATATTGCTCGCTGCATTGATAATCAGACCCAGTTACATTGTTGCTATAGCGGCCAATATATTGATGGGGTTGAGTGCTGCTCTCTGGGGTCCAGCCGAGCAGGCTTGGGTGGCTCGTAATGTTGATCCGGCCGAGAGAGCGAAATCCATAGGAGGATACAGTACTTTTAGAGGTCTCGTGGCGTTACCTGGGCCGTACATAGGTGGATTACTCTATGACAGATTTGGATATCAGGCGCCTCTACAGGTAAACCTAGTGCTTGCTGTAGTGGATACATTGCTTCTATGGTTTTTAATAAAAGATGATGCGAGAGAGGCGGCCGGCTTAATCGATAACCCTTAGCTCAAGAATCAAAGGATTATAACCATCTGGACAAGCGTGACGAGCCACCTTAGTTCCATCCTCAGCTTCTGCGAACGCTACGTTACCACCCATCGCCATGCCGTAGATCTTAGGCATAACACTGTACAAGGCATGGAGGCATAACCGACCCTCTATCTCATGGGTATCCCAGTCGAAGACTATCTCATCCCCGACCTCATGTCCTGCTGCGCAGTGACCTTCTTGACTGATTACAGTTGCTTTTACTTTGACCATATAGGCATCATAGTATTCACCGTATTAAAATCAATATCAATAGGGGTAACTCTATATAGAATATCAGGGTAAAAACAGTATTCCAACCCTTGGTGAAACTACTGGTGATACGAAAAGCCGTAAAAACTGTACGTGAATTTCTTGCACGCCAGAGTCACAACTATAAAATGATGATAATAAGAACCGCTGGAGCTAACTTTCTCTTTAATCTTACCAATCAATACACCAGCATCTACACCAAAGCACTTGGAGCAGACAATGTGCAAATAGGTTTACTAAGTAGCTTTAGCGCCTTCATCAGTATGCTGGTAAGTCTACCAGTAGGGTATGTGACCGATAAATATAATCTACGTAAGGTTCTCGGCGTTGGAATGTTCTTGAACATTGTGATGATAGGGTTCTACGCTTTTGCCCGGGATTGGAGGTGGATATTCATCGCCATGGGTATCAACCCCTTAACAATGGCTCTGATGTTCCGGAGCCAGCAGGTTATCATAACCAATGGACTACGGGATGAGGACAGGGCCACGGGAATGGGGTTAAGGATGCAGATAGCATACCTAATAGGACTCATCGCACCGGTTGTAGGGGCTCTCATAGTTAACCAGATGGGAGGGTTAACCGTTGAAGGCATCAGACCATTATACTACATCAGATTTCTCGGGCTAATAGTAACCTACAGCTTCGTATACCTCAAGGTAAACGATGTGGACCCAGCTATTAGAGAAAAAAGCAGCCAGGGCTTCATAGAAGATTTCAAGGACGTAATGGAGACCGGTGGACGAAAACTCAAGACAATGATAATCGTAGGAGCACTAGGCGCCTTCGTATGGTCCACATTACAGAGTTTCGCCTTTTTATACGCCGAGGAGATTAAGGGTGCTAACGCATTGATTCTGGGGTTAATGCCCACCTGTGAGACCATCGCATATTTATTATTCTCAACCACCACCAATCGATTAGCAGACACTCGCGGACGAAAATTCTCGTTCATCGCTGTAAGACCCGGCCTCTGGCTGAGCTTCATTATAACCATACTGGCTCCTAACCCATATTGGCTACTAGTAGCATGGTTCCTGAGAGGAGTAGCGTTGAGCACAAGCGCCTATAACACATTATTCATGGAACTGGTTCCAGCTGAACAAAGAGGCAGATGGATGGGGCTAAGTAATACGTTCAGCGCCATGGTGAGAGTAGTTGCTCCGATGCTGGGCGGTTTCATGTATGATAGTAATATGCCTTGGCTAATCTTCGCGGTTCCACTGGTAGTTGATATGATAATAAGAGTACCCATACTATACAAATGGGTACCGGAGACCTTATCTAAGGTAGCGTAGCTGCGAAGATTTTTAACGTGGCTCCCCAGAGAATCTATGTTGAATAAAATGGACCTAGAGATGAAAATAAAGGAGATCATGAAGAGAACACCCCTTGTCGTAGACCCAAGTGAGACGCTAGGTGATGTATCCAAGAAAATGGCTAAAAAAGGGAAAGACGTTGTAGTAGTTAAAGAAGATGAGCTAGTACAGGGCCTAGTTACAGCATCTGACATTTTCCATGCAATGAAAAGCTATGTACTAGGCAAAAATATGTTGGAAACAATACCCATGGAGATCCGTGACATAAAGATAACTGAATTAATGAAAGCCCCCATGGCCATCGAATTCATGCAGGCATGTGGATTAACAGGAACCAACATGTGCATAGTATTAGGTGAAGAAGATTCCGTAGCAGATGCGATGAGAGTAATGGCCATCGGCGGAGTTGACCACATACTCATAGTCGGCGATGAAGGAATATCAGGAACACTAAGCGATAACGACCTGATAAAAGCCTTCAAGTAACCACCTCCATTACCTTTTCTTAAAACCCATATACTTGCAGACCCTTTTCTTCCATGATAACTATTGAGTGATTGGAAACTAAAGGACTGGATAGAGCATATAGTGCCCAAGCATATGAGAGAAGGCAAAATGCCCGGTCTAAGCATCGCAGTTGTAAAAAAGGGTGAGACCGTCTACGCTGAGGGATTCGGTAGCAGAGATAAGGAAAAAAACCTACCGGCTACTCCCTACACATTATATGGCATAGGCAGTATAACAAAGAGCTTCGTGGCCATAGGGATACTCCAATTATTTGAAAATGGAGAACTAGAATTGGATGATCCTGTAGGAGAACACGCTCCATTCAAAATCGGTTATAAAGATAAACCAATAACCATTCATAACTTGATGACCCATAGCCTTGGAGTACCCAGTTTGGCCACAAGCAGCGTGGCGTTCTACAGATCAGTGGGACATGATACAGGTATACCATTCGGTAGCCCAGATGACTTCTATAGACTGATCAACGATGCAAGAGAAGAAGTGGTTGCTGAACCAGGTGAACGGTTCTTCTATCATAACGCCGCGTGGAGGATACTAGGGCATATTATTCAGGAGAAAACGGGCACCCCGTTCCATCGATACATCAAGGATAACGTCATCAATCCACTGGGGATGCAGCGAAGCACAATGAACACAGAAGAGTTCAATGCGGATCCTAATAGGATAACGCCGTACTGGAAGAAACCCAATGGAAGTATAGATCCAACGGATTTCCCGTACCCTAATCCTGAGGATAACCCCGAGTTCAGCTTTATAGCAGCTGCTGGTGGGATAACCAGCAGTGTCAACGAGATGTCAAAGTATATGAACGCGTTAATGAATAAAGACTCCGGGCTAATTCCCCGCAACTCTTTCGAGTTGATGCAGACTCTCCATATTCATAGACCTGATGGCTACTATGGGGAGACAGGATACGGTTATGGGTTGGGGGTTACTCCTGATTTCCATGGCAGGAAGCTGGTCTCTCACGGTGGCTCAATACTGGTCTCCACCGCCCACATGTCAATGGTTCCTGAAGAGGAGATAGGAGTAATCATTATGGGTAACAGCGCAAAACTTGCCTATGATGCTATCAATGAGAGTATTTTAGCTCTATTAATGGGTCTGGACCCAGTTGAATCGACGCCTGGGTTATATGTTAAACAGAAGTTGAAGAATCTAGTTGGGAGATACGAGACATACAAGGGAATAGAGTCCATTGAGGTCAGGTACAAAGCCGGTATGCTTTACCTTGAGTCTAAAACACCATTCACTGAGACCAGCACACCCCTGATCCCAGAGAATACTATGCTGGAGGAAATGGTTTTCTATACACTTGTGGACGGAGTCAAGTCTCCAGTGGTTTTCGAGGGAGATGACCTGTTTATAGAAAGATATTGTTACCATAAAGTTTGTAAATAATTTTTTTCTCATCCTCTTTTTTGTGTTTTTTATGTTAATAATATAGTGTGTTGACGTTTATTAACATATGTTATTCCTAGGGTTAATCATTTGTAGCAATCTCTAACCAATTTAAGTTATTATAAACCGGATAATAGAGATGGACTCGAACAGTAAGCATTATACTAAACCAACACCAACTCCGATCTATGTCAGACAATCAGATCATAGAAGAGTTAGTAAAAATCAGAAAGTTATTAGAACCTGAACCCAAACCACCGAAAAAGGAGGAGAAAACCAAAGGACTCTGGGATGAATTTCTTGAATTCATCAGCAAATACGGAGTAATAGGTCTAGCAATAGGATTCATCATAGGCAGCGCCTCAAAGGATTTAGTTAACGCATTAGTTGCTGATATCTTGATGCCCATAATACTATTTTTTGTCCCAGGAGGGACATGGCGTGAGGTCACAGTGACCATTGGTCCAGTTGTTTTAGCGATAGGTCACTTCGCGGGTGCGTTACTGGATTTCTTCATCATCGCGTTAATCATCTTCCTCTTAATGCGGCAGATAAAGAAAACCAATCTAAAATAGTTCCATCTTTATACCATTTTTTTCACAAATTTCGCTACTTCACGGTAGTATGCGTCGGGGTTATCCAGCATCATGCTATGCGCAGCATCCGGTATGAAAACCAATGGGAAAGCCTCTCCCAGCTTATCCTCAGAAGTAAACTTGCCACGGTTCCTATCCCCGAAAATCGCTAGAACAGGTATATCCAACTCAACTAATCTATCCTTGATATCATCTCTCTTGGATACATCTACCAAGTCCTCTGAGCTACGGTAGGTTGAGACAGGTCCAGCCTTCTCAAAAGAAGATACGTATTGAGCTTGATCTGGGTTCGCCTTATATCGTTCAAGTATACGGATGAAACCCTCATCGACCCATTTCTCATAGGTGTGCTTGGTGATTATCCAGTTGCTGAAGAAGCAATCATTGAAATCCACATTACCCTCTGCGTATATGATTCCCTTCACCCGGTCCTCGGTCATCTCGGCCAACTCAAGGGCAACAGGACCACCCATGCTATGAGGTACTAAGACCATTTCATCTACTCCCAAATGGTTAACTAACTTCAATAATGCCTCTGCCTGGGCTTTCATTGTGTAGCTGAAGCCCTCAGGGTTGGAAGAGTCACCGTGCCCAATCTGGTCTACAATCAGCAACCCATAATCAGCTAACGCAATACACTCCGCTGCTTGTATATGTGTCTCCTTCCAGTCACCTAAACCATGAATGAGTACTAGAGTAAGTGGCTTATCGCCCTCTCTATAATAGAATGAGAACTCTACTCCGGGTTCGATCTCTAGTCTTTTGGCCTTCATAGCCATATGAAAGAGGCGGGCGTATAAGTGGTTATTTCTCACGGGTTACAACCTGGTAACCGCTCAGCGCCAAAGTTTTGCTACAGGTCACCATCTCATCTATTTTTACATGTTTCTCAACGTCATCCGGGTAACCTCTGGGTCCGTAGAGGCAGCACTCGATCCCAGCCTGAGCCAAGTGAGCTGTATCATTACCACAGTAACTGCGTGGGATAACAGCTCCAATCTGCTTCGGGTACTCACCTTTGACTGTTTTATGGTTCTCCTTCAAGAGGGTCACCACCTCTGCGTCTGGATCTACTCCCATGGGGGGCATAACGGTTCCACCTACCCTGAATTTGGGGTTCACTGGATACTCAAACTCATACCTGAACTTAGGATCCTCTGCTGCTATCTCCTCCAAAAGGGCTTTGAATCGCTGGTTAATCTCTTCGATAGTGTAACCTGGAGGATACCTGAAATCTACAATAGTTGTGCAGAAATCTGGGATATTATATGGACCGGCAAGGTCATAGTCCCTGTTTCTGCCACCTATGATGCTACCAGCGACCCATCTGGGTGCCCCGGGGAGGTCAGGGTCTCTTACCTCAAACTCCATCTCGTCCATCCTATCTAGTACCTTTCTCATCTTCTTGATGGCGTCCACCGCTTCCTCCATTCGACTGATGTGATGGCTCTCACCTATGACGTTTATAGCGAAATCATGGACACCCACACATTTGGTCAAGATATTATCAACGCTGTAGGGCTCTGGAACAATGGCATAGTCTGTCCAGATTCCCTCTTCAAGCATATGTACGGTGCCTACTCCGCCCTGAAGCTCACCGACCACTGTAGCGCATACTAGATCACCTTTGAGGTTGACACCTGAGCGTTTGATGGCTAAAGCAGCCATGAGAAAAGCCGCGTCACCGCTCTTCATATTGTGGATCCCAGCGCCCCAAAGCCTGTTTCCCTCTATTTTGGGCTTGTATGGGTCCCACTCCCAGTCAGCGGTAATCGGATCAATATCTAGATGTCCGTTAAACATCATGGATTTCCCGGTACCATCACCCTTCAAAACGCCGATTACCTGCTTTCTACCTGGCTGAACCTCCTGTACATGGATCTCGTCGAAGTCATTGTCCTCGTACCAGTCTATCATATAATCTACGGCTGGCCCTTCTTTGTTGGTAAGGCTCGGCTGTCGTATCAGCTCACAGGCTAGGTCTATTATCTCATCTTTCTTCAGGTAATCAAGTATATTCAAAATTGTTCACTCTTTATGTGCCTACATCAGTCTCTAGGCTATAAAATATGTGTATTAAATTGAACAAACTGGGAGGAGTTATGTCCGCTTGAAGGGCTTATTCCAGTAAGCCTCCGGGTCATGGGGATTGCCATAACCAAAGATATCATCACACCACACCCAAAACTTGTTCAACTGAGGTACATACTTAATGACCCACTTCACTATATCAAACATTGCTCCCTTTCCTTTGGTGAAGCTACATGTCCTGAAACATACACTACACGCAGAACCCACCTCGTTCCAGTAATCCAAGCAGGCTTCCTCATCACCATACCATTTCAGGAACCCAGGATTGTTAGCCTTACATAAGGCCTCATAGGTTCTAGGCCCATATGGTATTGCCTGTGCTGGACAGTGTTTAGCGCATTTCTCGCAGTCCTCACAGAACTTGATTATTCCCGGATGGGCAAGTTCACTCTGGGGCAGGGGGAGATCAGTGAAGACCTTCATCAATCGCACCAAGGGACCGCGTTCCCATGTGATTAATCTACCATGTCTTCCAGCGTGACCAAGCCCGGCCTGTATTGCTATGGGTACGCTCATCGCGGTATCGTTCCCCATGGGTGTCGCGTGCCACCCTAGTCCTCTAATAAATTCTGCCAGCTGACCCGCCATGTGATGCATCCTGCTGTAGCCCATGTTTGTTGTAACCTCCAGCTGGGTGGGTGCATGCATAAACTCCTCGTACTCCATTGGTATAGCTATGGCAATTACATACTTGTGTTTGGTAGGGAATACAGCTTTTTCATCTATTACATAACCCTCATCTATCTCATCATCGAAAACAAGGGGGTTTCCATACCTACTATGGGTGTAGAACCACCGCTTATCCAGCCGGGTAAAGCCTACATCACAGGCTCCGAAATATTTCGCCACTTTAGTGATTATACGGGCGGCTTTCTCTGGTGAGCCTTCCCACCGTGGAACATCTTTAGGTTTAGTTACATATCCCAAGCTTTGCCAGCCATAATAGGCTATTCCCTGTGTATCCGTGCTCCCTTTGGGGTACTCGTAGAGACCTGCTGCTCCATTGAAGGCGTACTCCACTAGACTGAACCCCGGTATCTTTTGCTTGATCTTGTCTGACCGGTATTTCTCTGCTCCGAATTCTACGACATTCCCCGTTTTCGCAATGGATTGTCCGAAAGCCGTGTTCCGTTGATCGAATCGAGTGTACTCGGGTTTGCTGGGGTATAGTTCATCGAAGGTTTTACGGGTCAATGAGTTTCACACCTTTATTGATTTATTGGGCTATAAAGTTCATCTAATGATAACTTGTCTAACCAAAAAGGAGCCCTCTTCGATTATCACAAGGATCAAGCAATGGGGGTATCTGGTAACATATTCATATGCACCCAAATACAATATGGAAATATGAGCCTCAACCAGAAAATAGCTGAACAACTCTATCAGATCGGTGAGATCCTAGCCATCAAAGGAGACCGGTTCAGAAGCAGAGCCTATAATATGGCAGCCCAGAGGGTGACAGCCCTCACAGAAGACGTGGGAGCCATAGCTGATCGCGGTGAATTACAGGAAATCCCCGGAGTTGGGGAGAGTATATCCAATGTCATTCAAGAGATCATAGAGACTGGGCAAAGCGTTGTTCTTGAGGAGCTACGTGAATCCCTACCTAAAGGGGTTCTTCAGATGATAGAGTTAGAGGGGGTTGGACCCAAGATAGCTATGAGGCTAACCCAAGAGCTGGGTATAACCAATATCGAGGAACTGGAGAAAGCGGCTAAGGCAGAGGAAATTAGGAAACTCAAGGGTTTCGGGGCCAAGAAGGAGGAGAATATTCTAACAGCCATCGAGGAATACAGGAGTAGGAGCACCCGTTTCCTGCTGGGAGAGGTTTTACCCATTATTCAAGGTATTATCAGTTACATGGAGGATTGTCCTAGCGCGAGAAGGGTTGAGGTGGCGGGATCTGCTAGGCGTAGAAAAGAAACTGTGGGGGACTTGGATGTACTGGTTAGCAGCCGTACCCCGGGTCTTGTTACTGAGCACTTTGTCTCCATGCCACCAATAGTTAGAATACTGGGGGAAGGTGCCACAAAAAGCACTGTGGTCCTAGAGAATATGCTCCAGATTGATCTCCGGGTCATACCACCTGAGAGCTATGGAGCAGCATTACAGTATTTCACTGGTAGCAAAGAACATAACGTGAAGCTCAGAACCATCGGGGTGAAGACAGGTTTCAAGCTTAACGAGTATGGTTTGTTCAGGCGCGAAGACGATGAATTGGTGGAGGCAGAGGACGAGAAAAAGATCTATAACGCACTGGGTATGAAATGGATGCCCCCTGAGCTCCGGGAAAACACCGGTGAGATAGAGGCAGCCATAGAGGGCACGTTACCGGACCTCGTGTCACTTGACGAGGTTAGAGGGGATCTGCATGTGCACACGAATTACAGTCACGCCATAGATCCCCTTGAAGCTATGGTGAAAAAAGCCATCGATATGAATCTAGAGTATATTGCCATTACTGATCACAGCCAAAGCCTTGCCATCGCACAAGGACTGAATGAAGAGACATTATTGAAACAGGTGGAAGAAGTTAAGCACCTTGACGATGAGTATCCTGAGATCAAGATACTAACTGGTACTGAGTGCGATATCAAAGGTGATGGTTCACTTGATTACAGTGATGATCTTCTAAGCCAGTTAGACTGGGTTGTAGCCAGTATACATACAGGTATGCAGCGGGAGGAGGATGTTATTACAAACCGTATCCTAGACGCCATACACGATCCATATGTCCGAGTTATTGGGCACCCTACAGGTCGCCTTATACAGAAAAGAAGGCCCTATGAGGTTAACCTTGATAAGATATTCGAAGCTGCAGCTGAGCAAGACGTTTGTATGGAGATCAACTGCAGTCCAAACAGACTGGATCTAAGGGATGTGGACACTCGTAGAGCGAAAAAAGCTGGAGTAAAAATCGCGTTAGGTACAGATGCTCACAGCGTTCCCCAGATGGAGTTCCTCCCCCTCGGAGTAGCAGTTGCACGAAGGGGATGGCTGGAGCCAGAAGACGTGATAAATACCTGGGAACTGGATAAAGTTCTTAGATTAAGAAAATAGACCAATTGTTTAGTTTACCTTTTAAATTGACAAATCTTTTCAAAGAGAAGGGGAACAAGTCAGACAAAGCTTAGAGAAGTTCATTGAAAACGGTCAAAACAGGAGAAGAAAACTATTATGAGTAAAAAGGAAATGTCGAAACCGAGAAAGCTCCTTTATCTTGTTGTGGGCTTTGTTTCTCTTGTTCTTGGATTAATTGGTATTCCTCTCCCTATCTTACCCACAACTCCTTTCATATTGTTATCTGCTTGGTGTTTCTATAGGAGCTCCCCCAAGTTTCATGACTGGCTCATCAACCACCCTAGACTTGGACCTATTGTGGATGAATACGCTGACAAAGAGGGAATGAGTAGAAATAGTAAGATAAAGGCGCTGGCAATGACATGGATAGCTGTAATATTCACTACTGTTTTCGCCTTGGACTCGCTTCATCCAAGGTTACTCGTCATAATCTTAGCCATAATTGGAACTTTTTTTATACTTAGAGTCAAGACACGAGAATAGACAACATGCTTTTCTTCATTAACCCACAATATTCGCTTTGATAATAGAATAAACGGTTCTTACCCCGTTTTCTTGGGGGGTAAATAGGACTGGCCCTTTGTTGCGGGTCACAAGTTTAATCGCCTCTCCTTTCCGGACACTATATGCATCGTCACCTCGGCTAGTCTTCTCTAACCCTATGCCACCATAATCCACCATACCAATCCGGGATAACTCGACACGCTCAATATCCATATACGGGATACTTCTACGCATTAAGCCGTAACTTAGCTGTACTCCATGATGGTCCAATTCTATCCTGAGTTTATAGAAAAATAGATAGATACCACCAAACAGGATACTCAAGGTTAGCAGAACCTCGTTGGGGGCGGGGTTTCTACCAAGCATAGTACCTGTCAGGGATTGTACAACATAGAGACCAACGGTCATGGTGAATGCTGTTAGCAGTGTTCCTCGCGCCCAGAGGGGAGCGTATACTTGCTCGCGGTAGAGTCCAGTCATTTTACCCGCGAATACTATACTACATCCTTATGATATATCTAACAATTAGATCACTTGTTCTAAAAGATTGAACAGAGTGAATTTACCACTCTATGAGGTTAGATGCCCAACTCAAGCCGCCACCGTAACCAACAGTGGCCAAGATATCACCTTTCTCTAGGGACCCATCTTTAGCTGCCTCATGAATGGCCATGGGTATGCTGGCTCCTGCGCAGTTGGCGTATTTCTCCAGATTAATGTAGGCTTTCTCGTAGGGTAGACCCAGGTTCTCCATGCATTGCTTGATCATCACGGAGTTGGATTGATGGGGAATCACCCAGTCTACGTCATCAACTTTAAGTCCACTTCGTTTAACCACCTCGCGTATGGCTTCAGGGAATTTCTCTGTGGCAAAGTTCCATACGGCTCTCCCATCCATGTGGAAGTACTCTAACCCGGTGCCTAAAATCTCCTTTGTGATGGGCATCTTTGTGCCACCTGCTGGGATCTCGATAACCTTGGCTCCGTTCCCATCTGCTTTTAGATATGAGCCCAGTACGCCACCTTCATCCGTCTTCTGGAGTAATGTAGCTCCAGCGCCATCACCAAAATAGATACACGTGGTCCTGTCTTCCCAGTTGAGTATCTTGCTGTACACCTCCGCGCCTATCACCAACACGTTATCCATATGTGGATCCAGCACCATTCTTGATCCTACATCGAATGCGTATGCGAATCCACAGCATACACTATTTACATCAAATGCACCAGAGTTGCTGCACCCCATTTTTGCCTGTGTTATTGCAGCCGTGGAGCTGAGTATAACATCCGGACTGCTTGTAGCGAGAATAATCATATCTACGTCTTCAGGTGCCACCTTCGCGTCTTTCAAAGCAGCTTCTCCCGCTTTCGCCGCCAAGTCGCTGGTGCATACGTCATCTTCTACAATGTGTCTTTGCTGCATACCAGTCTTGGTTCTTATCCACTCATCACTGGTGTCCAAACCCATCTCAACAAGATCATCATTAGTTAGAACCTTGGGTGGTACATAGATTCCCGTGCCCTTTATTCCAGCCTTCATCATATTCACTTTCTGACACGAGGAATACCAGTACAATATTTATAGACTTCGACAAGCAGCGTTTAGGTTAACGACTCTTGTCGATTACTCTCTCATGCGTGGTATGAGCTTCTCCATCCACCCAAACAAGAGATCACGGGTAGACTTCCATGTTACAACTATACTGAAGATTAATGAGCCTACTACCATGAGGATGGATGCTAAAAAGGTTCCAATGGTGTCCTCCAGTCCACCCATCAAGCCCCTACACTATACAATATAGACTTACCAAAAACCTCAACCACCGTAAGTTTACTGAAAGGCAACTTTCTTGACTCAGCAAGAATGATGACGGGTGTATCAGGTAAGGGGGTTAAAGCAACCAAAAGTACAGTCCATAAACCATACTTGTTGATCCATCTAGCGATCCTGTCCTCTGCGGCACTCATCTCCTCAAGACCCTCCGCCACCCCCACCCTAGGAAGTATGTAGTCACCTCACCTATTGCAGCCCCGGCCCCAGCCATGGTACCTAGTAATAGGGATGGTAGACAGAAGCTAGGGGAAGAAAGAGAGGAATGAACATGTTTCGTGCCACCACTGTGAGGTGGCTCAGCATGGCCGCTATCAGTACACCCAGAAGTCCAAGCTGGCCAAGGCTATCCCTTCACCATAAACCTCCAGAGCAGCCCCCCGGAGATAAAGGCTACAATGATTACGCCTAGGATACTATAAAGGGCTCGTCTCTTCAAACAGGTCACCAGTTATCAGTGATTGATGCCGAATAGACTATAATGGTTGCGTTAAAAGGAACAGGATTAAACTAGGTCTGCTACCCGGTTCATTAATACCTCTATGGATCTCTCTTCAGCACCATAGGGGAAAACGATAACGAAATGGGTCACACCTAGATCCTTATAACCGCGTATGAACTCAGCTGCATCCTCTGGTGTTCTGTACTCCCATTCACGTTCCCCGGTATATTTCTCATAGGGAGCCGGCTCAAGTGCCTCTGCATCCTTCAAGGCTAGGTGAAGACCCGCACTAACCCTGATCTCGTTATAGTTTCTGTCATAGGTTTCACAGTGCTTGCGAAGGGTGCCTAGTTTCTCCTTAAAAGTATTCAGTGGGATGTTCCAAGCAAAGTTTATCATATCAGCCTGTCTGGCGGACACCTTCAATAACTGGTACCCCATGCCCCCGATAACTACGGGAATACTATTCTGAACAGGTTTAGGCATAGAGACCGTGTTAACGCTATAATACTCACCCTCATATTTCGCTACGGATTCACTCCACATCAATTTGGCTATCTTCACCGCCTCCTCCAGTTGCTTGATCCGTGTCATAGGTTTCGGGAACGGGATACCATACGCCTCGTACTCCACCTCCTTCCAGCCAGCCCCAATACCGAAATAAACGCGTCCACTTGAGATATGATCCAGACTGGAGGCGATGTTGGCGTGTAACGCAGGGTTCCTGTAGCTCTGACTCGCCACCATGTTGCCCAAACGCAAAGTCTCCGTCTCGGAGGCAAGGGCGCTGAGGGTAGTCCAGCATTCCAGACAGTTTACGTCCACAGCCTCTGGTCTGATGAGAAAATGGTCGCTGGTCCAAAGACTCTCAAAGCCATATCTCTCAGCCGTCTTGGCTACTTTTCTGATATGCTCATAAGTGTATCCAAACTGGGGCTCTATCTGGACCCCGTAATCAATCTTCATGATATGTGAAATAATCTGAAAAATATAAAGGATTAGAAGGGTTTGCAGAGGATCTCGTGTAGTTTCATATCCCTTATCCGGCTGGATTCAGCTACCTCTAAAACCATCGCTGTATCCGCGCCAGAATGGCTACCAGCGACAGCAACCACTTTTTTCCCTGAGGGAACAGCATTACAATCCACCGCCATCATTGATATCTCTGGACAGACCTTGACTCCCTGACTAAACATTCGTAAAGTGTTTGCAACGATTACGTTAGGTGGGGGTACGATCCATGGTAGTCTGCCCTCCTGGGGATCTGTTTGTTCGGGGCGCTGTCTTCCTATTCCAGCGCTAACTGCACCCGTGAGTACGTCTGTACAGGTTACTACGGTACTCCCTGCCTCCTCTAGACGTGCCCTAGTCTCGTCAGACATTTTCTGGATGCCTTTCTCGCTATACCCTGTAGCGTGGGTTACAATAACTAGATTCAATCCACTGTCTTTGAATATACCGACTGCCATCTCAGCGGTATAACCGGTTGTGCTACTAACTAGTACCGTGTCTATATCTCGTTCCTTAGCTGCTTTCAAAGCTATCTTAAGGGTTGTTTCAGTGTGTTCTTTACCTGGTCGCTCCCAGTAAACTACTTTTCGCTCTATACTCATTCTTTTCACCGTTTAGAATAATCATCAATTATAACATACTGTGATAAGATTTATCCCCCAACATCCTTACAAGCATAGAAAACATTGGATCAAATATGATTCTCCAGTTACCTGGGTTCCCAAACGGAGGAAATATGCCCAGAAAATACACCTGTCAGGGAGACGAGATCTCACCCGAGTTAATATGGATGGAACTACCCGAGGGGACAAAGTCCTTGGTTTTATTCATGTACGATGTGAGTATTCCAGCGGATTGGCTCAGGTTAACCACAATAGACCACTGGGTAGTCTACAATATACCTCCAAATCTAATGGGTCTACCTGAAAATGTACCAGATGAGCAGAGACTGGAAAACGGGGTTCTCCAAGGGAAACGCTATAGGAACAAGATAGGTTATATGGGTCCATGTCCTTTGTTTGGAACCCATCTCTATGTCTTTAAACTCTATGCACTTAATAAAATACTGGAAATTGAGCCGGAAAACGCTACACGTACGAAGTTAACCCAGACAATGAAGACTAAAATCATAGATAAAACAGTTTACGCCGGAAAATACAGAAAGACCAATAGATGAAAAACTTATTCCCTCTGACCAGTTATAGGTATGGATTCACCGCAGTTCATACACCGCATATCTTCTGTGAGTCTCCATTTCCTTATCATATACCCGGTCCTCTCAACCACGTGCTCACCACAGCTCGGGCAAACAGTATCCTCCTCGCCCCCACCCCTTACGTTCCCAACGAACACATAGTGTAATCCTTCTTCCTCCGCTATGCTCTTGGCGCGTTTCAAGGTCTCTACTGGTGTAGGTTCCAGATGATTGAACTTGTACATGGGAAAGAATCTGCTTAAATGCAGTGGTACATCCGGGTCCATGTTCTCTACGATGTATTGCGCCATAGAACGTATCTCATCGCTGCTATCATTGTTCTCCGGGATTATGAGGAAGGTTACCTCCAAATGCACATCATGCTCATACATGTACCGGGTGGCTTCCAAGACCTTTTCCAATTCACCGCCACAATGCTTCCTATAGAACTCGGTATCAAAAGACTTCCAGTCCACGTTAGCAGCGTCAATATACTCAACCACATGGGTGAATGAGGGAATATGGGTATAACCGTTGGTCACCAGCACATTCTTGATATCTGAATCGGATGCCAGCTCCGCTGTGTCCTGTATATAGTTAAGGTTGATCATGGGCTCATTATAAGTATAAGCGATACTGGTGCATTTCCTAGTAACAGCCATATCTATCACCTCTCCTGGCGTCATATCACGAGTCTGAGAATCCTCGATTTTACCTTGGCTCAACCCATAGTTCTGACACCATGGACAGGTAAAGTTACATCCAATGCTGCTGATACTCAAAGCCCTGCTTCCCGGATAGAAATGTGCTAAGGGTTTCTTCTCGATGGGGTCCACTGCTAGGGCGCTTATCTTGCCATAGCTGAGATCAATTATTTTTCCACCCTGATTCACTTTGGTACCGCATAGCCCTCGTTTTCCCTCAGATAACACACATAAATGAGGGCAGATTGTGCAGCGTAGAGCATCATCCACTTCTTCCACGTATCGAGATTCCATAATTTATTGTTCTCGACACCTCGTATAATGCTTATCATCACAACCATCTAAAGGCGCCCAGTATATGGAACAATTGATGTGGCGATCTAAGAGCGGTGGAAAACTAGATGACCTTGGGGTTAAACAGGCTATGCCTAGGTACGTGGACGTTGTCAGGAAACGAAAATACCCTAAATACATGATAGCTAAATCAAAACCGGCAAAATATAACAGGAGAGCGGATACAGAAGAACTCTGGGAGACACATCAATCCCTACTCAAAGAACTCCAAAATACGCAGGAAGAGGTTACCAAAAGACCTAAAAAAAAGGATAAGAGTCTCCTTGACCTCAAAATACTTTTAGCACATCGAATTATGCAAGAGTGCGGTTTCTGTGAACGCTACTGCCGGGCGGATCGACTACACGGGGATAAAGGGTATTGTAAAGCTGGGCGTAACTTCAGCGTATTCTCAGCTTTCCCTCACATGGGAGAAGAGCCTGAACTAGTGCCATCAGGAACCATATTCACGGGAGGATGCAGCATAAGGTGCCTTCATTGCCAGAACTGGGACATCAGCCAGTGGAAGAGCCATGGACGTAGCTTAACCCCGGAGATGATGTCATTACAAGTGAAAGAGTTAGCGGAGAAGGGATGTAGGAACATTAACATGGTAGGAGGTGACCCTACGCCTTTCACGTGGCAGTGGCTTGAGACGTTTAACTATGTAGATGAGAGGATCGCTACTATCTGGAACAGTAACAGTTACTACAGTGATGAGACTGCGAGGCTACTAGCCGGATTCATAGACCTGTATCTCCTGGACTTTAAGTATGGTAATAATAAATGCGCTGAGGAGATAAGCGACGCCCCTGGTTACTGGGAGGCAGCCACTAGAAACCATCTAACCGCGGACAAATATGGCGAATTAATTATAAGAGTTCTCGTGCTACCGGAACACAACGAGTGCTGCACCCGACCCATACTCCAATGGATACACGATAACCTTGGACCCATGACACGTGTAAACCTCATGTTCCAGTACCGCCCCGAGTGGAGAGCAGAAAAACGAGCAGAGCTAAGCCGTGGACTTAGCCTCAGCGAGAAACTTGAAGCAAAAGAGATAGCGCAACAGATAGGGTTACAGAACTTAGTTGAATGAGACAGGATACTCTTTGAATTTTGAAGTGCATGAGTTTCCCTCGCAGTAGAGCACTCTGGTATTTGATGGCACACTATTTACTGCTATTAGCGTTGAACTGGTCTGTTTGTATTCATCACTGTGCCAACAAATAGAAGCAGTGCTCTTACCGTATTCATGGTCGGCTGAGACTTGCATCATCGATGGAGCTTGGCTGAAAATCGGCTAATAGCTCCAAGGCCCTACATCGCCTCTTCTCAGAGTCATCGCTTATCTTCAACGCTTGGTCATCCAGCTGGGCTCCGGGATACATGGTCACTACACCCATCGTGTATGGACCCGGCTTAATCTCTGAGACCCTGGTCTCGTGATCCCAGAGAATATGCCAAGCGCATTCACGGTCAGCGACCACAAAATTACCTGGTCTATAAAGGTGCCTGATTGATACATCTGTTAGATGGCTCTTAGCCTCAAATGCTGAGTTACATTCTCTTAGTATATCAAGGGCTAATAATCCGCGGCTTCTTCCCGGTTTCTCAACTCTATGAGTCTCTTGATTCGTGATAGCCAGAAGCAATCCATCCTTATTTACACCTATCCATGTTCCCTGTGAGGATACATCAATAGGAGCATATGCGCCTTCACCCAAGGCTCTGGGTGTTTCTTCTCTCGTATCGAGCCCCAAGTATCTATTATGCAGCGCAATCACAGGATAGTCTTCAAGCAAGCTATAAAGCATGATATAGGTGCACATCAGGGATCACATGGCTAATCCTGAATAGTTTTTAAAGATACCCACCAAGAATATGTAACTATTTAATACCCTATCAGCATATTCTATAATGGGTTTTCTAAAGGTGACAAAGACATTAGAAGAGTTAGCTAGAACCAATATATCCGAGATAGAAACATCATCCGGAAGCGTATTCAACCCAAGTGACACAGCCAGTAAAGTACTGGGAGTCCTGAGGGACACTAATAGGACCGAAGCAGTAGCCACGGATGGCAGAAAAATCGGGATCATTACAGTAAGGGATCTTCTCGGTGTAGACCAGCCGGCGAATACAAAGATAGAGACCATATGGAAACAGGTGGGAAACATCACACCTAACACCAGTATCCTTGAAGCAGTCGACCTAATGATCAGGAACAATGTCACAGCTATGCCGGTGGTCTCTGGAGATGAGACTATTTTACTTAGTCAGCAGGATATTACCTCAGCCTTGAAAATGGTTTCTGAGCTTAACTCATTGAAAGCCAAGGATATCATGGTATCCCCCGTGGTTACCGTGGAGAAAGATACTCCAATCGCTCATGTTCGCAGAAGAATGTTGGATGAGGGTATCAGTCACATGCCTATTGCTAACGATGATGCATTACTGGGAATAATTACGGGTGAAATGATAGTCACAACGTTCATCACAGGTGCAACAAAGACTACCATGGGGGATAGATCAGGAGAGAAAGTGTCCAAGTTCCCCGGTAAAGTCAGCGGATTCATGAATACTCGCCCACTAACAACCAGTCCAGATACGGGAGTTCTCAATGTGGTTAAGACGCTTGATAAGATGGGTGAAAAATACTGCATTGTGGTTGATGAAGAAGAGAAAATACAGGGAATCATAACCCACAGGGAACTACTTGCAGTACTTCATAACCTAATACCTGAACAAGAACTACCAGTATACATCGTCGGCATCGATGACGAGGACTTTTTCGAGAAATCAGTAGTCGAGGACAAGATCAGGAGAACCGTAGAGAGATCCATGAAGATCAGAGAAGACGTGACAGAGGTAAGTGTAATGGTTAAGACCCAGCGCAGTGAAGGAGCGAGAACCAGATACAAGGTCATAGCTAGAGTTCTGGGTCCAACAGCCAATTATAACGTGGATAATGAGGACTGGGGGCTTATGGAAACATTCGATGGACTGCTAGATGCCTTGGATAAACGACTACGCCGCACCAAAAAAGAACCTCAGAAAGGTGCAAGAAGGGGACGAAAACGACCCAACCCCCACCACCTCAAAACTTAACCCAAACAAAAGACACCTTATTTCTGAGTAAACATTGCCTGATTACACAGTAATAGTAACCGAGCCCATCAACCATATGGGATTAAAGTACCTGAAAGAGAAAAACGTGAAAGTAGTCGAGTTACCACCTGGAAGCACAGTTGAGACTCTCGCTAGGCACATCAATGAGGCTGATGGTATCATCACCAGGGGGAGCATCAAAATAACAAGGGAGCTTATGGCGTCCAGCCCGCGGCTTAGAGTAGTGGGTGTACACGGCATAGGATGTGACCATGTTGACATAAACGCCGCAAAAGAACTAGATAAAATCGTGTGTAATACCCCGGATGCATTAACAGTTACAGTAGCAGAAATGGCTATGGCTATGACGCTGACTCTTCTCAGGAACATTGTTGCTGCGGATAAAGCCGTGCGTAAAGGAGAGTGGCATCGTAAATACAGTGACCTCATAGGGGATGAGCTAGCAGGAAAAGAAGTGGGTATCATCGGTTTTGGAAGGATAGGGGAAGCTACCGCTATGAGGATGCAGGCCTTCGATGCATCAGTATCTTACTGGAGTAGGACACGAAAACCTAGGAAAGAAAAGAAATACGGATACAAGTGGAAGGAACTAGACGCATTACTAATGGAGTCGGATATCATCAGCCTCCACATACCATCCACATCCGAAACCAGACACCTCATTGATAAAGAAAAAATCAACAAAATGAAAAAAGGAGTATATCTTATTAACACGGCGAGGGGAAAAGTAATAGACCAGAAAGCCCTTATCAAGGCGCTGGAGACGGGCAAGATCAAGGCTGCCGCATTGGACGTTTTCGAGGATGAGCCACTACCAATGGACAGCCCATTATGTGAAATGTATAACGTTATCCTAACACCACATCTAGGGGCAAGCAATATCGAGGGAATGCAACGCATGGCATTACAGGTAGCCGAAGGAGTACTCAAATCCATAAAAGGAGAAGAACCAGAAAACCGCATAGCATAATGGGGGAGAAAATGCTTCATTCCCTTTTAACCCGATCCCTTTTTTCAAAAAAACAATCTCTAAAATACAGATTATTTCTTAACTAGACCTACGCGAAAACGAATATTAATCAACACAAAAATATTGAGCAATATTTAATCACAGAAACCGTGTCAGTTACACTAGATTTGTAAAACCACATAAAGAGCATTCAAAGCCGAGATAACAAAGGATCTAATGGGAGATATACATAAAACAGGGTGGCTCTGGGATGCAGAGATACTGATGCTGGCGCAACAAAAAAGATACACCATCCATGAACTACCTGTAAACTGGAAACCATGTAAAGAGACTAACATAAACCTCCTAGTCGATCCCCTAAAAATGCTAATCGGGTTATATCGATTACGAAAAAACCATGAAAAAAGAGCAAAAGAAAAAATAAAAACAAAAGGGAAAAAGTGCAGCAGCCCCTTAAAAAGGGTCTAAGCAAAAGTTAAAGCCCCAGAAACACCCGGATCCGGTAGTAATCACCACAAAAAACTGTTATAGTGACTACCCGAAACGATATCAAATACACCGCCCAATATCAGTCTATGCAACTAGCAGGCTTGCTCAGCGGAGGGAAAGACAGCGTATACGCGTCACACCACGCACAAAAAGAAGGACACACTCTAACTCACCTAGTATCGCTCCACTCACGGAACCCCGACAGCTACATGTTCCACACAGTTAACATAGACATAACTGGATTACAAGCCGAAGCATGGGGGATAAACTACGTACAAGCCACGACAGAGGGAATAAAAGAAAAAGAGCTAGAAGATCTAAAAGCAGCTCTGGAGCCCCTAGATATCGATGGGGTCATAACCGGCGCCATCGCAAGTAAATATCAAGCAGATAGAATAAACAAAATATGTAAAGAACTAAGCTTAACCCCTTACCACCCCATCTGGGGCACAAACAGGGAAAAACTATTAAACAATATGATAGACGAAGAAATGAAAATCATATTCACCAGCGTAGCAGCCCACGGCCTCGACCAATCATGGCTAGGAAAAACACTAAACAGAAACAGAATAAAACAACTCAAAATCCTCAACAAACAATTCAGTGTAGACATAGCAGGAGAAGGCGGCGAATACGAGACCCTAGTAACTGATGCGCCATGGTTCAACAAACGTATCAAGATCATAAAAGCCGAGAAAACATGGGGCGGAGTAAGCGGACGATACCATATACATGAAACAAGTCTAGAGCCTAAATAGACTACATAAAAGATATAAGCAATAACAACTCCAAACACTGCGAGGAGAACGCGGTGATGTCCCGCCAAACAGTTTAGGCCAAAAGGCCCTACATGATTTTAATAGACGCTCCTCCACTGTAAAAAAACATATACAGTGTGAGCCATATCGGACAACACAACCGTTCCCCAAGGAATGAACCCAAATGAACAAAGAAAATAAGAAAAAAGAAGTAGTATCCGAAGCCCTCAAAGCAGAAGAAAAACTACGCAGCTACTGGTACATATTAGACACAGATGGAAAACTCTGGGAATTCGATGAATTCGACTTCACAGAACATGAAAAACTACGCATATTCAGCGGATACGAATACGAGAAGGATAGAACCACTACACAGACACCGCCACACGTAGACCTAATGAGAAGCCTAGAACTAGTTGACTATGAACCAGCTAGCGATCCTGGAAACTTCAGATATTATCCCAAAGGCAGGATGATAAAGGGACTACTAGAAGAGTATGTTACCAGCATGGTTCATGACTATGGTGGAATGGAGGTAGAGACCCCACTTATGTACAGCATGGAGCACCCTACACTCAAGAGCTACCTCAATAGGTTCCCAGCCAGACAATACACCATCGAGTCAGATGACACCCCATACTTCATGCGCTTCGCAGCATGCTTCGGCCAATTTCTCATGAGCCACGATGCCATCATCAGTTACCGAAACTTACCCATGCGCATCTACGAGATGACCCGCTACAGCTTTAGAAGAGAACAAAGAGGAGAACTCACAGGACTCAGAAGACTTAGAGCATTCACCATGCCAGATGTTCACGCCTTCTGCAAGGATCTACTTCAAGCAAAAGAAGAGTTCAAAAGCAGATTCAAACTAAGCCAAGATGTCCTAGAGGGAATAGGGTTCCAGAAAGCAGACTACGAGCTAGGAGTTAGGATGGTCAGGGATTTCTATGAGGAGAACAAGGATTTCATCCTAGAACTGGTGAAACAACATGGGAAACCAGTACTAGTGGAAATGTGGGATGACCGATTCTTCTACTTCATACTCAAATGGGAGATGAACTTTGTTGACAATCTAGACAAAGCATCAGCACTCGCAACCGACCAGATAGACGTCGAGAACGGGGAACGCTACGACATAAGATACATGGACGAAGATGGAGAACAGAAACACCCCCTAATACTACACTGTAGCCCATCAGGAGCCATAGAACGAGACATCTATGGACTCTTAGAGAAAGCAGCATTCGACATGAAAAAAGGAGTAAAACCAAGCTTACCCCTATGGTTAACCCCAACGCAGGTAAGAATAATCCCTGTAACAGAGGAGTATGTGGAACTAGCCACCGAGGTAAAAGACAGTTTCCACCAAATCAGGGTTGATATAGATGACAGAGATGAGACAGTTGGTAAGAAGATCAGGGACGCCGAGAAAGAATGGATACCCTACATCATTGTCGTCGGGGAGAGAGAAATAGACATAGAAAAATACCAAGTCAGGGTACGAGGAGAAAAGAAACCAGTCGAATACAGTGTAGTAGAGTTACAGGAAAAAATACACTCCAAGACCAAGGATAAACCCTTTAGACCCGTACCGATGCCAATCTACCTTGCTGACAGACCACAATTCGTAGGATAATACACTGGCTATCCAGTGTATCTCCATCTCTTTATCTGAGTGTTTTTCTTATTTCCCTTCTTATACTCTTTATAATGTTCCTTGCATAGATAGGCACGCCTTACTCCCTCAGCATCTATCCCAACCTGTTTAACTCGCCCAATATCAATTGAACGCACAGCTTCTTCCCAACAGTCTTTCACGCTACACTTAGTCCCTTTACCTATACGACCCATTAAGATTCACCTTACTGATACCCATACTGCCCTAGTATAAACCCTCTTAAAACATAGAACCTAAACAGTTTTGAAATAACCTGATAATGTTTCAACTAAAGAGTTATACGAAAAGAGACACCTCTAACCCGGGATAGGTGCCCCCATGAACAAAGGAATAACATTAAGTCTATCAGACCCAGCCGGGCAAACCATGCTACCATTATTCATAGAAAAAGGATTCAGAGAAACAAGTAAAAAAAATATCTACAGACTTGGAGAAAAAATATTGATCGTAATTGATCATCTCATAGTGCCGGAAGAAAGATTCGAAGTACCCGAAGCACCCCACCCCTATCCTGCAGATTATACAAAAATAGCAAAGGAATACGATCTTGAATACATTACAGTAGCTAGCAGACACTGGTCAAAGAGTGGAAAACCCTGTTTAACAGCCCACCCAACGGGAAACTTCGGTAAAGCTATGTATGGGGGGAGGAAACGGGAACTACAACCTACAGCTCCTAATCCCATGAGGAATATATATCAAAGGATACTGGAAGATCCTCCAGAGGGATTCCAGGTAAGCTTAGAGGCTACACATCATAGCCCCACTGAGTTCAAGGTACCAATGTTTTTCGTAGAAGTTGGAAGCAGAGACAAGCAGTGGAGAGACCCAGCAGTATGTAACTACTTAGTGGATTGCATATTAGAGGGCATGGATGAAGTAGAAAAGAAACCTATAGCTATTGGATTCGGTGGAGGCCACTACTGCCCCTTGTTCAGTGAGAAAATAAACGACTACGCAATGGGCCACATGGCCGCAAGATACGCTATAAAACTGCTTACTGAAAAACTAGTTAATCAGATGATAGAAAAAAGCGTAACCCCCGAAATAGCGTTCATAGATGGACTAAAAAGCCGTCACAGGAAAAAAGTAGAATCACTATTAAAAGAAACCGGACTAGAAATAGCCTAACTAATCCTCAAAACTCCATCCATCTATCTCATCCCAGATACGAGACAATACATGAGTAGCCTGACCCGGAGGAAGCTCCATGAAAAAACGTACAAGATGCTTACAGAAACGCTTACTGCCTCTGCCTTTCCGCCAGTCAGCGCAGTTATGTTTGATAACCTTTTGCTCTAAGTCAATATCAACGTAATAGTCTTTAACCTCACCCATCAGATGCTCATCGGTGCTTAACGATACCATTACCTCTTCACTATCCATCTTTTCACCACGACTAATCCTACGTGGATCAGTAAAATGTAGCAAATGATCAGCCACACTCAGATCCTCACTTGACGTAGAGAAAGCCTCAAGGGGCTGAACCCCTCTGGGCCTACCAGCCCGCGCCTTGTATTCAACGATCTTTTCATGTACTATTTTTTGTTCAGGAGTAGTCTCCTCAAGAAGCTCAAGCAGCTCTACGGCGTTCTTCACAGCGTTAGCATTATAGTGATTATTGAAATAACCATACGTACGCCTGACATCGCCTGTGAGTTCCTTAACTTTGGGAACCCATGACACCAGTTGTTCCTCTGTGTACTCATAATCATACCATAGTTGGGCACCATGACCATGCCACCGCATATAAGCGAAATCCGCAGTGATATGCACCTCAGGAGGAAGAAGAGGCTCATCAACCACAGTATAAGCCACATTATTCTTTCTTAGAAGGTCAAAGGTCTCATTCCTGAGCCAAGAATTATCCCTAAACTCTACAGCCCATTCATAGTTCTTTGGGATCACCTCCAGAAAATTCTCGAGGTTACCTAAATGTTCGTCGTAGTTGAACATGGGTCTAAGCTGGATCAAGATAGGTCCAAGATGTTCAGCAAGTGGCTTCATCAGGCTTAGAAATCTGTGAGCATCATCTTCCACTCCCTCCTCAAGATTAAGCCACTTGTCATGGGTAATTACCTTGGGTAACTTGGCTGAGAAAACAAAACCTGGGGGCGCGTTTCTAAGTAAACCCATTATCATTCCCTCAGAAGGATAGCGATAGAAAGTGCTATTGATCTCTGTGGTATGGAAAAACTGGGAATAATGGGAAAACATACCAGTTTTCTTTTCATAAAATGGACCCACCCACTCTTTATAACTCCAGCCACTCGTCCCAATTAATAAGCTCATTGAAAATAGTATGATCTTTGTCCAATATAAGCCAGTGGAACCCTAGAAAACGCCTTGAAAATTATCAAAAAAATAGAAAATTGTCCAAATTTTTACTAACAATTCCCTAACACTTATAAATAATATATATAATAATTATAGTGAGTATCCATGAAATGCCCTAGTTGTGGAGCCGAAACCAAGCCAACAGGAAAGGAGTGGAAATTCGGTCAATTTGATGCGATAGGATACAAGTGCCCATCGTGTGGTAAAAGTTCAAGTGCCTACTATAGGGATGGCAAACTAAGTCACACAGTACCTAAATCTAAATAATCATCTTAATATTCAACTTTTTTTCATTATTACACTCAAAAAGATATGGACGATGGAGACAATGGGAATCGAAGTAAGAAGACTTAAGAGAAAAGCCTGGGAGCCGTGGGTTGAAAAAGGATACTCAAAAGCATCCAGCATTATGATGGTGCCTAAAACTCAGGTGAACGCAGTAAGCTGTAGAATAATCAACTTAGAGTCTGGGGGTCACACTGCATCACATAGTCATGACAGGGTTCACTATGTAATTACAATTGAAGGAAAATCAGAACTAGTATCAGAAAATAGAAAAATATTGATGGATCAAACGAAGTTAATCGAAATACCATCAAACACACCCCATAGATTCGTCAATACAAGCAAAGAAAGAGCCTTGATAATGGTACAGAACCTATTCAAGACCTAGTTGTTGTTCATAACTATAAATCATCCTTGAGGTAACTGTCCAAGCCTCCAGTGGCTCCGGATAAACAGAGTAAACCTCATCCGCTAGACTAAGAACCTCAGGACTCATTGGACCCGAAGGATAAGCACCTATAAAAACTGTTGAAGACCCTTCTTTAATAAGTTCACTTGCTACACCATCAAAACTATTTGGCTCGCCATGACTGGACAAAGCAACAAGTTTCCCTGAATCCAACCCATCCACTAAATCCGGTAAACTCTTCCTAGATAAACTTATCAAAGGTTCGCCTTTAGGGGGAACCACTCCGACAGTCAACAATTGCTCCATTAAAGCGTTAAATCGATTACAATCCTTAGGGGGGCGTGTAGCTGGATTAATATCAATGGAATACCCTTTAACCGTGTTCACCTTAACTCTGAGTTTATCCATATTGTTTAGTGGAGATCCCATGGCTAGAAGCAGACAGAAATGAAGTATATCTGGTCGCCCTCTTCTCTCAGCATCAGGCAACCGATCCATTGCGTAATGATGAAGGCTTCTATCCAGAAGTGTTTCCTCTGGTGGCTTGTTCCGTCTTTTAGCATTGCGCCTTACAGCGGGATGGAGTAATATGTTTCTTGGAACTAGCTCTAAAGCGGCTTCAGTGAATATTAGGTTAAGCATACTTTCCCTCTCTTTCTATACTATATCGCCCTATGAAGAAAAACACTATTGAAGCAAGGAAAACACCAGTTATGGCTGTTGACAGGTTTTTTTCCAACGATTCAAGCCTAATGTTGAGTTTCTGGTAGGTATTTGCAAGTGTTGAATATGTTCTTTGTAGTTGCTCATACTCCTCTTCAAGTAGGTCAAGTTCATTTTCAACTCTAGTGAGGTTTTCTTCTATTGACTCTAAGCTCTCCAGTTTCTCTGTTTGCATATCTGACGCCCTTATTAATCCTATGATCATATCGGTTCGGTC
>CAZAQI010000004.1:41004-48556 GCA_964487465.1 uncultured Candidatus Bathyarchaeia archaeon | reverse complement strand
ACGGGTGTAAAGTCTGCTGGGTGGCTGAATAGTACTAGCCATGATCCTTCATAGTCGCTTAATCTTATTGTTCCCTGTGTGGTGGGTGCTTCGAATTCTGGTGCTTTCTCCCCGATTAGGGGTAGTTTTGTTGCCATTGTTTCTTCCATAAAATTCACCTTTTTGGCTAGGTTAAAATCCGAGTTGGTGGTTGATAAAGGTAATTATTAATTAATAATTAATCAATTCAGGTATTCGTGTTTATTCTGCACTTTTTACAGGTTCCGTAGATGTCGATGTGTTGACCGGTTACATCGAAGCCCTGTCTCCGGGATATCTCGTCGATGAAGTCTTTTATCTGGTTGGCTTCGATGTCCTGGATTGTTCCGCAGCCTTCGCATATTAGGTTGATGTGTAGTTCTAGGTTTGGATCGTATCTGGTGGTTCCTTTGTATGTTAGTTCACGTAGGAATTTTATGTCTTTCAATAGGTGGAGAGTATTGTATACGGTGGAGAGGCTGACTGTGGGGTGTATTCTTAGTACTTCTTCGTGGATGTCTTCGGCTGATGGGTGTTCATGGCTTCTCAGGACTGTTTGAGCGATGGCTATTCTCTGGGATGTTGCCTTGTAGCCGTTGTTTCTCAGGACTTCCACGATCTGTTTTCTCTGATCCATCTCTTTTCCAGCTCGTAATTGAGAATTGTTCTTAAATCGTTTTCTTGTTTTTGGTATAAACAGAGGGGTTAGGGGGGAGTGTTTTCTTTATTCCTTTCCCCATGTATAAATTGCATGTTGTGCAGTTTTTCATTGTCACCCTGTTTTTGTGCTCTTGACGCACACGCATCTCTTTATCGTTTTTAGCCGTGTAATTAATCATGGTTAATAGAGTATTTTCCAGTGTTTTCCCCTATGAGGCTCCTGTGTTTTGTCTTGAATGTCAGTTTCTTTATCAGCCTAATCCCGGGGAGGATGTTTTTGTCTGTCTTAGGACATTGGATCGTATAATGCATGAGATTGACGGGGAGATCGAGTGCTGTGGTTTTGAGGAGATGTGGAGCATGTGGGTTCCAGAGTACATCGCTGAGCTTGATTGCTACGTTTAGAGTTGATAGGTATTCTGGGTTCATATTTCTTAAATCTGTAACCGGGTGAGGATTGTTTATGGGTGCCTGTAGGGTCTTGAAGGGTGAACGTATTACACGGGATGAGAAAAAGGGTCTTTGTGGGACAGTGAATCTTTTTGTGAAAGTTGATCTCGGGGATCGAGATGATAAGCCCCGGCGTGATGACTGGTAGTTTATTCTTCTTTTTCTATTGTTACTGCTGTGCCTGTTGCTGATACTAGGGTTATGTAGCTTTCTCCCAGGTCGCTGGTCTCCAGGTCTAGTCCTATGAGGGCGTTGGCGCCCATGTTGCGTGCTTTTTGTATTGCTCGGGCTACTGCGTCGGTTCTTGCTTTCTCTATCTCGGTTGTGAATGCGGTTATTTCGCCGCCTCCTATGCTTTGGAGTGCTCCTTTTAGTACTCCGCCTACGCCTCTGGTTCTTGGGCTAAGCCCGCTTACTATACCGTACACGTGGGTGACGCGGTATCCGGGTATGGTGGGTGTTGTGGTTACCTTGAAGTCTCCTTCTGGTACGATTGTCATGGTTCTATGTTAGGGTTCACTGTTATTAAACCGGTTTCAAGAAGTGTAGGGTTAGAATGGGTTCTATGATATGGATAGGGTGTTTTATTGAGGGGTGAGTTCAGGTGTTTCCTTGCCTTCCAGGGCTTTTTCGGCTTCTAGTTCTTCTTGTATTTGTTCCTCTAGCTCTATGAGGGCTTTAACGTCTTCTTTGAGTACGCTGCCCCATTTCATCTCTGCGTGGAAGGTTGCGTCATCACTGAGTTTTCTTACCTGGCACCGGTATTCCCCGTTTACGATTCCCTTGCAGTCGTCTTTTCCCTGGGGGATTTTTCCGCATTTTTGTTTACATAGATCCAGGGTTTTGCTCTGTATCGTGTATACGAGTTCGCTGACTCTGTAGTGGGGTGAAACATCGGGTGTTAGGTAGTCTAGCTGTGGGGTTTCTTTTACAAGTCTTCTGCTTGCGCTGGTGATTCGTTTTCCCAGTAGTAGGCATTGGTCTATGTCGGTTTCCTCGATTTCTTCGAGGGTGGCTTCCAGTGTCTTGATGTAGATGGGGCTTGATTCCTCGTCCTCGTCCATCATTACTCGTAATACTTTTTTCTGGTTGTTTTCCATTGTCTCTAGGTCCAAGCTCTCTGTTTCTGGGTTGTAGCTGGGGTTCTCGTATCCGTGGAGTGTCTTCATTATTTCTACAGTGTATGATTGCCACTCTGATCCGTATTCAGTTTCCATTTTTAATAACGCTCTCAGGTAAGAGCAATGTATATAATGGTTTGATGACTAATAAAGGGTGTTGTTTTCTATGTATATTTTGTTATGGATAATTTATGGTAATTAATTTGTTATTGTTATAATTATGTGGGTGGGTTTAGTAGAGTATCTTTACGTCTACTGCGCGAGGTCCTTTGTGGGATTCCTCGATCTCAAACTCAACTTCTTGGCCTTTCTTTAGATATGAAGTGTTCGCCAAGCTACTGTGATGTACGAATACATCGTCGTCCTGGTCTTCTACTTTTATGAATCCGAAGCCTTTGAAGTCAAGCCATTTTTTTACTGTTCCTTTCATTTTTGCACCTCCGTCTGTAGAGCTCTGTGTTAGAGTGGGGGTATATGCGGGGGGCTGTTTTTAAACCCCGGGGTGACAGCCAGTGTATACTTTTCTGGTTTCTTGAGTTGGTCGGGTTTGGTTAGTGGTTGTCAAGGTCTTGGGTGGGGTATATATTGAGTTGTTTGAGTACTTCGTTCCAGGCGTTTTTGAGTCCATTTTTTTGATTTTTAAGAGCTACGGGGCTAGAAGTAAGGTGTCTGGTGTGAGGTCTAGATAAATGTTTGAAAAATAAAAGGGATGAGATGTTATTAGTTGCCTCTGCCCTTACCCTTTCCCTTGTTCCGTCCTTTACCGGGATTATCCTGGTGACCAGGTGGTACGTGGTCCTGGTTTTTTGGCTCATGTCCATTGCGGCTGCTCTTTTGTGCAGCTTTTATCTTACCGTTTCCCGGGTTGATGACCTTGAGAATATCTGTCTCCTCAAAGGAGTCTCCTTCAGGGGTCTCTCCGGTTATTGTGACGGTGTACTCACCTTCATCCAGTGCGTCTTGTATTTCGGCACTGTCGAATTTGAGCATCACGGATTCTCCTTCGTTCTTGCCCCATACAGGGCTGAAGGATTCGCCGTTTACAGTTAGGCGTATTTTGCTGATGTTGTATCCATTGGCGTGTGTGCCTTCTGGTAGCTGGATTTTTACTGTGATCCAGTTGCCGTTGCTGCGTAGGTTTAGGGTCTCGGGGGAGACTTGTACCGTTAGCTGGGTCTTGTATACCGTGAATTCTGTTGTAGCTGATGTCATTATACCCAGATTGTTGGACGCCCAGACGTGGAGGGTGTAAAGGTCTGGGTCTAGTCCGGTTATGTTGATGGGCTCGGTGTAGGTCTGGTTACTGGAGTATATCCAGGTTCCATTGCTATCCTTGATATTGTATGTTACTGTGTCGATTCCGAATACGTCCCATACTTCTATCTCTAGAGGTACGTTTCCATCGTGGTAGCTTGTCTTGGATGGTTTGAGTATTGCTAGGTTTGGGGTGCTTGGCTCGATTATGGTTTCGCCATTTACATCTATGTCCTTGATGTATGCCTCTGATGCGCCTATCCAGTTGTCTACCTCGATTCTTATCTCTAGGACTTCAGCTGAGGCGTTTACCGGTGAAGGAGTTGTGTCTCCTATTATGGTTACATTGCCTGCTTTGAACTCATCGAGGGTTCCGAAGTAGCCTCCCTTGTATGGGCCTGGTAGGCCTGAGGCTTGCCATGCGACTGATGCGCCGGTTATAATGCCTGTCTCGTTCTCCGTGGTGGAGTTCTGGAATGTGTTTACCCAAGTCTCATATGGGGGGTTGTAGAATGAGTCCTGTGCTGAGGGGTTATAGTGTCCATATGGGGTTCCGGGTGTTCCATTGTACAGGTATTCGGGTCCAGTGTATGGCTGGTACGCGTACTCAAAGACCAGTGTCTCATCTATGGATCCATCATCGTCGAGGTCTAGTTTTAGGTCGGCGTGTGGTGGGTATCCGGTGAGGGTGTAGACGCTCCATTTGAGGGATTCTATGTCTCCGAGGGTGGTGTTCTCAGGTAGTGTGATTATGATTGTTCCCTTGTTGGGGTCTGTGTCTGCAACGCCTGATGCGTTGAGGTGTATTACTGGGCCGTGTACTGTGTGGTTTAGGTATGTGGCTGTGCCGTCGTTTGTTGTGGTCAGCTGAGCCATATAGTCCTGGGTTTCGGCTGAGGCTGTTAGTGCTAGTGTTGATGTGATTAGTAGGGCTGAGATTAGTGTCGCTAGTGTCTTGTTTTTTGTATTCATTGTTTCGCATGAATGAGTTGATATGTATCTTTAATTAAGAACATGCTGGAACGTGGTGAAACCATTGTTCCATCGGTGTTCTAGTGTTTTTTAGATTCTAATGAACTATTCTTTTATTATCGTGACGACCGGATATTCGGCTGGTATAAGAGTAATATAGCTTTCATCGAGGTCGCTGAACTCAAAGTCAAGATCAATGATGAAGCCTTATGAATATGAACCTGTACCATGTCTGTGGTGAATCTGGAGGATGAGACTATCTTTGAGGGGAATAATTGGGATTAGTTTAATGCTAGAGTCTATAATCTGGATTCGAAATATGACATTGATCGTAATAGAAGACTAGATGAAAAAGAACTAGAATACTTCTTGGATTTTATGATCAACATACAAGAAAAAGTACCGGAAATACTCGAAGATTAAATCTAATTTATAATTATATACTACCATGTCTATTGTGTTTGTATGTTTAAGAAGATTTTAGTGGCTATTGATGGATCTGATCCCAGTCTGCACGCTCTTGAAGTAGCGGCAAGGATAGCCGTAGATGACGGAGCCGAGCTCACCATCCTGACAGTAGCCCCCTACCCACCACCTATGCTAACAGAAGACGCCCTACCAGCCTACCTACCCCAGTACCAAGACGATCTAAGAAATAGCTACAAACAAATGCTCAAAAAAACAGACCAGGACATCAAACACCGTCACCCTGAGCTAGAAACAGTGCCCATCGTCATGGAAGGCAAACCAGCCAAGACTATCACAGAGGCAGCCAAAGCCAGAGGCAGCGACCTCATAGTGGTCGGCAACAGGGGAACAGGCGGCTTACTCACATGGATGCTAGGTTCAGTGAGTCAACAAGTAGTCAATAGCTGTACAGCCCCGGTACTCGTAGTAAAACACCAGGAATACTGCAAAATACAATAACCCTATTTTCTTAGGTGACACATGACCATGAATCAAACAACCTGTTTTCTTACATGTAACCTTCAGTGGATCTCATACGAGCATACACCATCCCGACTATACCAGCAAAGATCACGATCAATCCAACATACAGCCACCTAGAGCCCCCACCCTCATCCACTGTCTCCACTCCCACCACAGAAACCACCCTACTAACGGTATCCACGTTCCCCATCCCATCCAGTACCCTAAGAGAGACATTAAACTCACCAACCTCATCATACCTGTGATAAGCCGTCTCTCCTACACCGTTTACCCCATCTCCGAAATCCCAGCGATATTCAACCACGCCGACATTATCCGTGGAAGCAGAGGCATCAAAAAACATTGTAGAGTTCTGCGTCACAGAAGAATTACATTCAAACCGTGCCACCGGTGCGACAGTATCATACTCTTCAAGCACCCGGTAGAGCCCAGAGTCACTTAATACCCCTCGTAGCTCCAGGGAGCCATTAAACACCTCTGGAGTAGAAGCCAGATCCATGGTATCCCCCGTTAAACGGTACAAATCCAGTCTCTCCTCCTCTTCCACAGGGTAAACCACCACGGCTTCCCCCTCCCTTATATCCCCAGTAAACGTGAGGTTAAAAACAGGGCTTCTACCACGGTAACCAGACGGAGCCTCGCCTCCCAGCAAACCCAGATTAAAAAAGCTGCCAGACACAAACGCCTCCCCGAACCAGTAAGAATTATCATATGAGTAACTATCCTTAGCAAAAACCTCACCAGTAGCATTGTTATCCTGGAAGAGATTCTTCGAGGAGAGATAAGCCCCAATAAAAGTAGAGGTATTAACGCATACATTACTCGAGACAGTGTTACCGGATGAATCAACCAGTAGAACTGCCTTCTCAACACCGATGAACCGGTTCATCTCCACCCTGTTCTCATGGGAGCTATCCAGTCTCAAGGCCTCAGAAACCCCGTTAAACATGTTTTCAGTCACCTTGTTGCCACCGGAGCGCATCAACCCCACACCCAGCTCACAGTCGCTGAAACCACATGAACTAATCGAGGTATTCACAGAGTCCATCACCGTGACGCATCCATAACTATTACTGGAGAAAGAACACCCACGAACCTCGGCAGCCACTGTCTCAACACAAGAAACACCAACGCTGTTATTCACGAATATACAGTCCTCAACCAGCAACCCCCGGCAACCCACCGCCTCCACACCCTTCACTGCGTACCCCACGGACAACGATGAGACAGTCACATTATCCACAACAACAGAGATCACCGGACCCCTACCAGATGAGACGAGAAAAGTACCGGATCCAGAGCCCATTAGGGCAATAGACTTGTTAATCACTATGTTTTCAGTATAAGCCCCCTCCTCCAGCAACACAGTATCCCCATTTTCAGCCTCGTTAATCACTGCTTGAATATTCGAGTACCCGCCGCACTGGTCTGGACACGTGGATAACACCTCGGCTTCTATAATTGAGGCCGGCGTCAACAATAATACCAATAATAATATTCTTCTCATCGCTCAATCACCCTAATAGTAAAAATCCTTGAAACACTCCGAGCCCCGTAGGAACCATAAAATGAGCCCTCAAAATTCGTAGAGGTCCCCCACTTATACCTGTACGGCTTGTAGGTAGACTCACCAGTCTTCTCAATCTTGATAACCCCCCTCCTGAAACCCGGGGCATACCAGTATGAAGGATAACCTCTCAAGTCGGGGTGCCGGTACAGAACATCTAGACTCGTAAGCTCCGTGTATGGACTCATACTCCTACCAGAGTAATCATAATCATAGTGTCTTGGAACCGAGCCGCTACCTATCTGAACCTTATAATACTCACCTGTTCGCTCGTCCTCGAAATGCTCATAGTCAATCCACGAGTACATAGAGTCAATCATATATTGACCAGATAACTTGAACGGAATGTTTACCGGGTTAATTCTAACATAGAGGTTATCCTGAGCATCTTTCTTCAGCACCATGTTGATGGTGGTCTCGTCGAACTCGCCAACCACTCTCCCATCATTACTTACTGAAGTGTACTCATCCTCAGACAACAACCTGTAATCATCACAGTAGTAATCCCCCTCAAACCAGTGACCATCACAAGTAGTCCACGCATGATTCTCATGTTCAT
>CAZAQI010000004.1:0-40994 GCA_964487465.1 uncultured Candidatus Bathyarchaeia archaeon | reverse complement strand
TTACTTATATCAAAAATAAAGGATGAGTCACTATCCTCTTTACCCCCTTGTCTATCCCAGATCGTCTTAGATTTCATCGAGTAATGATACTCGCCTTTCTTCCATCCATCATAATGATGCTCCCGATACCAGTTATAGCTCCAACTAACATCCTCACCCCAGGTAATATACACGAGGAACTCGTCAGCCTTGACCTCCAGTATAGCTTTATCCACCACGTGATCCCCCATCGCGAAACCGGGAAACTGGGGATCATTCAACTCAAGGTTATATCTGAACAGGACACCGATCTGCCCCTCCTTCTCACCAGCGATGAAACGTAGCCTCACCTCACCATTCGCATCAGTAACCAGCAGCCCACCCTCAGTCTCACCCAACGGGAGAAGCTTACTGTCCCTGATATCAGAGTCATCATAGTATATCTTTCTCCCAGCCAGTGGAACCTCCTCGCCATCCTGCTTTGAGAAGAGTTTCACATGAATAGTTGTCTCCTCCAAGGGACCAAGGTTGCTTTCCTCGGCCCAGGCCTGCAGCGTCACTCCATTGATATCAAACCGTGCTGTTCGTTTAACCCTCTTATTACCCCTGCCGACAGCGTGAACATCGATCTCTTCGGTATCAGAGTTAATCCCCTTGTACAGGGTATAAGTCGCCTGAGCAACCCCATCTCCGTTAGTTTTGGCGTAAACATAGCCCCCGGTCTCCCCATCCGCCTCAACCCTACCCCTAGGAACCGAGCCTGAGATAGCCTTACCAGCCGGGGAGAAATAGATCCTCATATCCTCAACTGGTTCACCCTTACAATTAGTTGCAGTAACAGTTATGGTTAATTGATTCTGTCCCTGCTCTGCGGTCACACTATCCTTTGATAAATCTATTACCAGTCTAGGGTCTCTTGGGGGTAGGGGATGAGATATCTCCCAGCTGTTAATAACCTGCCCCAGGTCACCGAAACCTGTGGCTACACTGGATATCCCCGTATCAATGGGCTCAGTGACGTGCTGCCTGCCAACAACTAATGCGTTATCAAGATCATACAGTGTACCGGACACGATCGAGGTGTTTCCCAGAGAATCCAGTTTTAAGCTTAGCAGATACTCGAAACCGACCTTTGAGGAAAGATACTCACCCGCGTTTCCCTGTTCCTCAATATTGGATTCTAACTCCTCTAGACCATCATAGAGACCAGCAAAACTATTCACCTTAACCCCCGGAGAGAACCGCTTAACCATGTTAGCCAGCTTCGCAGAGAAGAACCGATTCAAGGTACCCTGCGTATCGCCCGGGTACTCTTCTAATAGGTCAGAGAGCACAGTATCCCCGAAATCTACGGTCACATAGACTATGGGTTTGGAACAGGAAGACCCCGCATCCTGTACGGGAACATATCTTGGATTATACGAGAATGGTTTTAAGATGGTGTCAAGTTCACCACTATATAACAGGTTTTTCTGAGTTTCATCTGTCTCCCGCCAATTAACACCAATCTGGTTCGAGGGCATTACATCTATCACTTTGTTACTGTACCCTAGATCGATATCATGGTACACCACAGGTTCAGCCCCAACCCTAACTACACTTGGATGAGACACATAGTAATGATTCGTATTAGAGTACGCCTCCATAGATAATACGTACAAACCAGGAGCCAACACAATAGAGTAAGTCTCATGCTCCTCATCAGTGATCTTCGTATACACGGATTCAAGCGTGTAGGCATCACGTACCCTGACCTCAGAGTAGACAATATCCCCGTCTATCTCGGAGTGGATCAGGCGGCCCCTTAACTCGACAGGGTTTCTCGCCACATCAAAGAACGCCAGATCATCATCCAGCAACGTATCGTTCTGGTCGAAAAGAGACGCACGTATAATATACGTACCATTCACCCAGTCCGGGGTAATAATGGTCTCAACTAAATCTACGTAACCAGAGTCGCTAGAGGTAAGCGTGGTACTTGAAGCATAGCTTGAGCCCTCCGGGTAGTAGACCCGGTTCTCGTTGGGGTCCTCCACGGAGAACTGGATACTGTTATTCATCAGGCGATCTGGGTTCGTATACGCGTACCCAATTGATAATGGAGCCCCATCAGTCAACAGGTCACGGTTCAGGAAAATCCTAACACTACTATTACCGTGATAATACGCGTTATCATTACTGAGCGAGAGGGGCGTAGTATCACCTTTCTGGGTGACCTTTCCAACCAGTCTCAGGAGGCCCGTCTCATTAAATCTACTCGATTCAAATTGCCCTGGGACGATTCCATTATAATTACTCATCAAGTACAATTCATCAAGGGGGTGCGTCTCCGGTGAAAAATCTGGATAATAGTATTTACTCCCCTCAGGAGTAATCAAATACAGATAAGAATCATACTTGGTGTGATTAGTTACTCCTGATATACTGATAGATGCCTCAACATGGTCTCCCATAGTTATTGCTCTATCCGTGAATGATACCTGGATCTCGGGGAGGTTTATTGGATCATCATAACGGATGACTATATTTCTTATACTCCAGTCAATGAGACCAGTGGAGGCACCCGGGTTACTTGAATGAATAAAAGACAATATGTTCTCACCACCTGAACCAAGAGAACTCCGGTTAAGGGGAAGAATATACTCTCTCCAACCTGCTCCTAACTCAAAAGAGCCCAGATATTCCCCGTCACCCACATCATCTATCTCGGCACTAGACCCAGGTGTACCCTGGAGAACCCTGTTAACGTACAGGTCTATATCACTTGTTTCATCAGCCCATCCCTCAAATTGGAGAATACAATCCATATCCCGTGAGATAAAACTCAGAGCGATATCATCAACATACTCTGGTCCATAGGTCTCAAACATATCCAGGTTAACTGGAATAACCGTGAAATTGTACACACCATACCCTATTTTATTATCATAGGACTCACCGTAGACCTCCAGTGAATGCTCCCCCACGGTAAGCCTTTCTAGAGCTATCATATTCCAGTTAAGTCTCTCAGTCACACCGCCATCTAGACTATAGCTCTTCCTGAGCAAATCATCCGAGTCAAGTATCTCGAAACTCAAGGCTCTACTACTGCTGGGCATAGACTGAAGGGGCGTTATCGCGATCTGGAACTCAGCCTCCTCAGGAGGCACCTCGGGCATGGGTGGACGAATAGTGGGAAGGTATGAGCTTGGTTCCGGTATATCAACATCAAAATTTACTGTCTCATGGTCTTGGTTATCGAACACATCCGCTACGTGTATCTCTATTGTGTGATCTCCCTCGGATAACCCATTGATAGTTGACCCCACTCCGCCGGGGGTGAACCCAGTATCAGTGCCATTATCCAGCACATACCACCATCTATCCACATCGAGATCAGAGGAAGAAACATTAATCGTCAATGAGTCACCAGATAAAGTCATCCCCTCCACAGGTTTAAACAAGACAAAAGTCGGTGGAACGCCGTCATCCACCCAGTCGTCACTCGTGGTAAGGGGCAGAAAATCTCCACCAGACTCAATCTTTCCATCTGCCGTATAGGGTAGATCCGTGTCCCCTAAGCCATCATAATCCGTGTCTCCACCGGAGTAGTCGCTCCACCTGTTACCCCCCAGATAATTTCCGCCGAGAATGTTAATACCAGGTGTCTTGGTGATATTCCAGTTCTCAGCACCACCCAAGTCTCTCGCGTTCAGATCGTTGTCAAAAACATTATCATAGATTGTGTTTCCCGTTGTGGATGATCCTAGCCATATACCATAGTATTGGCGGTCAATGGTCTCCCCCTTAATGATGTTTGTCTTAAACAGGTTACTATGCGAGTCACCATCAACCCGGATCCCCATCCCTTGGTGCCCAGAGCTCAATGTATCTCTTCCATTATCTATTATCTCTGAGTCGGTTACCTCACAGTCCGTGGAGTAAATGAGCTCTACTCCTATTCGCTCATTATTACTGAATTCACAACCACTGGCTATGATAGAGTCACTGCGTATTCCAAGGAGACCGACGCTGCTATAGTCATCCCCAATGGATTCATCATCGCCATTGTTCTTCAGACGCGAATCAACGAGGGTAAACCCTGAAGACTCATAGACCATCACTCCAGCCAGGTGGTTACCCCAGGTATTCACGTTCTCGACAGTGGTATTCTGCACGTTGAATAATAGGATTCCCTGACTGTTCTCGGTTAACACTAGGTCACTTACACTGATATTCTTCCCATTTACGACGGCAAGATAGCCCACATCAGGAAGAGTAACGCTACTCAGGACCAAGTCATCCTGATCCACGTAGTAATGAATCTCCTTTCCCTCAACGGTATTACTTGTATCAATATAATGAACAAACAAGGCTGGATCAATCGGGTCAGCGTAGCTCGGGTGCATCTCGATATGAAAATTATAGTTATTATCGTAGAGAGTATTCTCCCTCATGGTCACATTTTCCGCGCTGATGAGAGAGACTCCCTTGTACATCATCCTGACAGTGTTATTAATCAAGGTACAATCACTGACAGAGTCGAGAAGGATCCCTGAGTGATCCCCCATATCCGCCAACAGCTTACCATTAATAGTATTATGACTCACCTCGCTACCGCTTGAGTCCAAATGCAATGAGATGGCATCGTAGTTAGATGGAAAAGGCGTGGATGGACTGCTCTCAACACTAAAACCGTTCCTTGTTATCACCGATCCCACTACGTTTGCGCCGATGGAGAGCTCATTATTCACAAAATGATTATACTCTACCCTGTTATCCTGACAGGGAATACCAAGATACTCGTAAATCTGCAACCCGTAAGCACCAGAGTTATTCACCAACCAAGAATTAGAAACAGTGTTCTGTTTCCCGCTCTGAATAACCACCCCCTTCCCATTATAGTAAACATCAGATCCATTGACCAGGGTATTATCTGACCTATAGAGATGAACCCCCACACCGTTTTGCCTAATATTACACTGGGTTATGTTACAGCCGTTGCTACCAGGGTTAACATAGACCCCGGACTGGCTATCAAAAAGCTCACAACCTGTAACAATTGTCTGACCACAATCACTCCAGGAAAAGGCGCCCGAGTATCCGATATGAATAGCATCAAAACTATTCCCAGCAGTGATATTCAGGTTCCCAAGTACACAGCCCTGTGATTTCACGTGCACTCCGTGAGAGAGATTAGCCTCTAACCTTGGATAATTTATTCCGGTTAAGTTGAGTTTTTTCTCAAGAACTACATCCTCAACATAGTACCCCTCGTGAATCACAATGGCGTCATCAGAGATGGAGGCATTAACCGCCTCCATAATCGTCTGATAACCAGCTGAAGGGTACTCAGCCAAGTCATCATCTACGTGCCAAACAACTGGCGCCCTAGGGGTATCAAAACTGGTTATATTGCTCGATGAGAAGAGCCCATGGTCATCCCCATTGTACGAGTATGCCTGATAGTACACTGTTGAGTTAGGGGTTAAACCGGTTAATTGTATTGAGACAGAGCCCGTACCATTAAGGTAGTCACTCCAAACACCATCCGACAAGTCCGACTGATAACCATAAAAAACCCTGTGATCACTTGAAACCTGATCAGTAGTCCACTCGATAACAGCGGATTGGTACGTAATATCAGTGTGAGTTAGACTACCCGATGTAATAGTCGGAGCGGAGACTGGTGGAGGCGGCATCAACGGATAGGGATCCTGAGCACCACCGGGGCCATCAATAGTATACGGTGTATCACCAATACCATCCTCATCAGCATCCACCCCCGAGTAATCGCTATACGTGTTGCCCTCGTTTACGGTATCGTCATACCAAATATTTGTACTGGGGTCATTCATATCAAACGCATTATTCACAGAATACCCGATATCATAATCCAGAATGTTATGGTGAATTAGGTTATTATCCGAACCGGAATCCAGGTATATTCCGTAACCAAACTCTTTGGGGGTATAATCTGTGATGTTGTTGTCATGAATCTCGTTCCCAGATGACCCCGAAACCAAGTACACACCGTAGGTACTATTCTCAATCTTATTACCGGACACAACATTACTACTGGACTCAACCGAGACCCCTGCACCAGGATAGGCATCAGTAACCCTAAACCCCTGAAAAACCACCCCATCAACCGTAATAGAGACCGTGTTCAAGCCACCCTGGCTCTCTATAACAGGCTCACAGTCACCAGTAAGGATCAAAGGCTTATCGATAACAATGTTTTCGGGATACGCTCCCGAGTAAACGATTACAGTATCCCCATCCGATGCTGCATCAATAGCTGACTGAATCGTCGAATAAGTGTAGACACTCCCCACCTCAAGGGTATCACCATGTACCGATGGCACCAGTAATGCAAGAAATATCACTAAGAATAAGCTACCTTTGAAACCCTTTATCATGGTCTTAAATTTAAACATAAATTTATAGAGTTATCCCCGATTAAGATCTAATCTTATACTGCACAGAATATCTGAAGAAGCTACGAGAACCCCTGAAGACATGCAACCAATAACCCAGGCCGTTACTCAATCAAACAATAAAGACCTCGATCCACCCTACGTAACACTCTTTTCTCCACCGGAACATTAGAAGACGTATTCGTTTCAGCCAAATCAGGGTGAACCATATCAGCCAGACTTGCCCTATAATCAACCCACCGGGCACCATACCTCCCCGTAACCCACGCCTCTATCTCAGCAGCCCGTCGGCTACCGCCAAGAGCCTTAAAAGTCTCAATAATAGCATCAACCTGAGTAACAGAACTAGCCCCCATACTAAAATTTAACAAATATTAACAATAAAAAACATCGAACAAAATCCAAACAACTATGTCACCACCGTTTATTAATTATAAAAACTATACAAACAAGAGACAGATGGAAATAAACCGGGGACAAGAAATAATACGCAAATACTACGCGAAATCCATAATCGGAATAATACTCAGCGGAATACTCATCCTAGCAAGCCTATACCAGCTCGAGATCATATTCATCTGGGGGATACAGAAAAGACTAACCTTCGAGTTCCCATTCTTCCTCTGGACAACCAACCTCTGGGTCGCCCGCGACATATGGTACACAATAATGATAATAGGATGGATCCTAGCCGCATACTCAGGCTTCAAACTCGGAGAGATAAGAGAATTCGAAAACCTCATAGAAGACCCTAAGGACGCCGAGATAATACAGGAAATAATACAAGAACACCGCGAAAACAAGGGAAAAATAACATAAGTTCATTAACCCACACTCCATACTAATATTATGGCTTCTACAAGGGCATACGCCTTATCCCAGATCATGCAGATCGAAGACCAGATAAAAAAAGTCAGCAACAGCCCACGGTACCGAAAAGTACAGCAATACACCAAAGACCTCCAAGATAGCCCCGGAATAAGCCTCATAGAAATAGAAGACCCCGAGAACATGGGACGCGTAGAAAAAATACGCAAAAACAGCCCCCAGGCCCAAGAATACCTGAAAACCTACCTGCTACTCAAACAGGAGTACGATGTACTATTCAAAGAACTCCATCAACGAAGAGCCAAGTATAGAAAAAGCCTCTTTAAACAAACACCAGCCCAACGAATCAAAACACAATAAACATTCTATGAATATTGTATTTTAATAAAGAGCCAGTGCACACATTTATTCGTAATTGAAATAAACCTCAGGTTAACATATCCTCAACCAAGAAAACCCGGTTACACAGAACCTCCGAGAAACAGATACGAAAATCATAGCCTAAAACAAAAGACGCAAAACCAATCAGCAATCACCTCAATAAATCCATATAACTAAACAAACCAATAAACAAGTGCTAAGCTGTAAATATAATGACCCCACACAAATAACCATGTTCAATAACATACTCGCACCAATAGACGGCAGCGACACAAGCCTAAAAGCATTAAAACTAGCATCCAAACTAGCGGAACAAAACAACGCCAAACTACACATCATCAGCGCAGCCGAACCCCTACCACCCCTAGCCGCCCAAGCCGGAAGAGGAGCCCCCGCCTACATGGGCAATTACCAGCAAGACCTCCACGAGAGCCTCAAAGAAACCCAAGAAACACAGATAACCAAGCTACGGGAAAAACACCCAGATCTAGAGATCACGGCAAAGGTAATAGACGGCAGAGCAGCAACCGTCATCAAAGAGCAGAGTAAAGACAAGGACCTCATCGTAATGGGTCACAGAGGACGCGGAGGAGTACTCAGCTGGGTGCTGGGAAGCGTCGCCAAGACCGTGGTAGACACAAGCCGGATACCAGTCCTCATAGTAAAGGACGAGGAAATGGCCCCGGAATAACCGTTTAAAAACCACCACACCCACAACTAAATCATGTTCAAAAAGATACTAGCCGCAGTAGACGGCAGTGACGCCAGCATACAGGCACTGGACTACGCTGCCCACCTAGCGGACCAGAACAACGCAGAGCTAAAGATAGTAAGCGTCGTAGAGCCCTTACCCCAACTATACACTGTTGGAACAGCCCAAGCATACCACGCTAAACACATGGAGATACAGGAAGAAAACTACGAGAAGATACACCGGGAACACATGGAACGACTCAACGAGGAATACCCGGGCCTAAAAATCTTCACCTTGATAGAGATAGGGAGACCAGCCCCCATCATAAAGGAAGCCAGTCAGGACACAGACCTCATAGTTATAGGGCACCGGGGACAGGGAAGAGTACTCAGCTGGGTGCTGGGAAGCGTCGCCAAACAAATAGTAGACAGCTGCACCGTACCCGTACTCGTGATCAAAGACAGAGAATACTGCCCAGCTTAACCCGCTAAAACCCTAACACATCCATATTATAAAGAAAAACACTCGACCAGTATTCCACCTCAAACCGGTGACGTCTTACTCTTCTTTACGTGAAGCCAGATAAGTCCGTACACCCCAACCAAGGACAGCGAACAATATCAAACCGACGAGAAAAGAAGTCGTGGGATCCTTAAGAAACTCCTGTGAGACTAATTCAAACATACAGATACTAAACAATTCAGAGCATATCAACTCTTCCACCCCTAAGATTTATTAAAAGTGATTAGCAACACTAACTGCTCAAATGGGAGCGCCTTCACATCCAAGAAGCTTATGATATGGAGACGCAGAGCACTGAGATGGGCTTCAAAGATTATACGGGCTTTGGCGCGGATAAAAACTTCATCTCAACGCGAGAACATTTGAGCACTTTTTCCATTTAATCACTGTTCTACTGCATCGAACACCTGTTCTAATCCTTGGGAATATAATAGACACCACATTCTATACCCCGAACACAGATGAAGAGATCAACGATAACAATCATAGCAGTTGCACTGCTCAGCCTAGTCCCAGCAATAACATACATGAACGGAGTAAACGCCACCGCTTTCAGCGAAGACCACGCGGTACAGCTGGCCACCGATTTCCTGATGGAGTCCCCCACCTACAGCTACGACGGCATACCCGGCTCAATAGAGCTGGTAGAGGTGGAACAAAACGTGGACATCTGGACAGTCACCCACACATACACCAGCCGCCACAGCGGATACGGTGACAGGGAAGACCAGATGCTGTTACAGGTACTAACCAACCACACACTGGTTATCAAGATAAGAGATGGGGAAATCATCTCAGCCATTAACGATGGAAAATACAATGAACTAACAGAGGAATTCCAATCCAACACCACAGAAGTAGAAAAGGCACATGAGACAGCCCTAGAATGGCTCAGAGCCGCACCCACATTCAGCTACGACGGTGTAGAAGAATCCTTGATATTAAACGCGTCAAGAACCGAGGCAACAATATCCATGCCCACACTAGACACAGCCACGGGTGAAAATAAGAGATACATATTATTCATCGGATTTGAGTGCAGACACCCGGGCTACGGTGACAGAACCGGCTTGATGCTAGCACAGGTACTCACACCACACATGGCAATAATCACAGTAGAGGACAACCAAGTAATCAGCGCAGTAATCGATGAGACATGGGATGAACTACACCAAGTACCCGTCGAGGTCCGTGAACAACTACCACCAGAGAAAATACTAGAGATCACAATAAACCACCTAAGTGAGAACTACCCCGAGGCAGAGAACCTGACCACAACAGAGTGGACAGCCACAGATATCACACCAGAGATCAACGTGAAAGAAGCAGTGATGAAGTACACAGGAGACAGCTGGACCATCATCATACGAAGCCCCACACCAGCGGAACCCAACTTCTTAATCGACGCAGAAAACACAACTGGCTTCGAGTGGAGCGGCGAGTTCTCAACAGAGCAACTACTAGACCAGAGCGACTGAAAAAACCAACCTTTTATCCCTTTTTATTTACAATTAAGAACTAGATTCTACCATCAGGCATGCTACCGATACCTGAGAGCACACTCTTAGCCTTATCACTGAGCCGCAGCCTGCAGCCACGGTGAACATACACCTTCTCTAGCACACCGATCTTCCTGAGTTTACGCCGCTGAGGATCACTGAAAAACCGTGAAGCCTTGTACCCGTCAGATATCATATACAGCTCTTTGCTGTAAAACCTGACAATGTTCCTAAAACTCTGCTCCACCTCAAAAGAAGACAACAACCCACCCAACTATACCAATACAATAGACAAGTATTAGTCTTCCCCAAAACTTCTAAGATTTATATAAAATGCCGGTCACTACAAGGTGATAGACTGGGAAACATCCATAGAAGTCACCCAACTTCATCCCCAGTCTATCACTCATCAAACTTCTCGATAAGCTTCCTAGCCCGCTTAGTATCCAGCAACCCCAGAGCATGAATAGCCGCATCATGAACCGTCTCACTCTCTGCGGCCTCAACCAAAACATCATAGATCTCCCTCGCCCCACCGATACGCCCAAGAGCCAGCACCACCTCGCTCCTGATATAATCATCACCCGACTCATACAACTCGATTAAAGGCTTCACCGCCTTACGTGAACCAATATTACCCAGCGCCTTGACTGCAGCCACCTTAAGTATCATATCGTCTCCACGCAGCTTGGTGAACAATCTGCTCAACGCGCTCTTACGCCCATTATCCCCCAGCGCCACGATAGCAGCGTACTGGACATGCACTGATTCATCATTCACAGCCCTGAGCAAAGCACGTGTAGCCCCAGTCTTGCGGCTAATCAAACCAAGGGAGTAAGCTGCCCACTGGCGTACCCTCCAGTCATCATCCTTAATGGCATCCAGGAGATGATCCACTGCGTCATCCACATCCAGCAGCCCCATCGCCCGGACAGCGTTCCTACGAACCAAGGGATCCTCCGAATCCAATGCCTCAAAGAGAACATCACCGATACTATCATCCTCAAAATCAGGTAAAAACCAAAGAGCGATTTTCTGGCGCCGGGGATCATCACTACGAGCCTGCTCAACCATTGCCGGCAACGCCTCCTCACCTATCTTCAGTAAAGCACGGGCAGCCTTCTTACGCACAGAGACAGATTCATCCCCGAACAACTCCACCAAAGGCTCAATGGCACGAGGATCCTCCACCTTACCCAAGACCCACGCCGCATCCTTCTTGGTCTTAAGATCGTCGGCTTCAAGCTCCTCTATCAAGGGCTCTACCGCGTTCTCCCCCCTATCCACCAGCTCCCAGCGGGCCTCCCGCCGCGTATCAGTATCATCAATACCAAGTTTATCGGTTAATTCATCAATCGGCTCAGGGTCACTCATTTTCTACCACTCATACCCCATAATATGTTATAAATAATAATCAAAAACACGGCAAAATCACCCCAGTTCACCCACCGTACAACACAAGAAGTGTAGCCAGCCACCACATACAAGTGAATAATAACCATAGAACCAGAAAACATAATAAAAGTGGATAAAATGGCTCTAAAACTCCAATGCGAATGCGGCAACTCAGATATAATCACAGACACAGCCACAGGAGAACAGATCTGTAGAAACTGCGGCACAGTCCTAAACGATATACCCCTCGACCGAGGCCCCGAGTGGAGAGCATTCAACCTAGAGCAGAGCCGAAACCTCACCAGAGTGGGAGCACCCCTCACACCCCTAATCCACGACAAGGGTCTCAGCACCACCATAAGCTGGAAGAGCCAGGACGCAACAGGCAGACGCCTCACACAAGACGAGCAGAAACGCCAATACAGGCTCAGAAAATGGCAGCGGCGAACATCAGCCAGCGACAGCGTTCAAAGAAACCTCACCCAGGCCCTCAGCGAGATGACCAGGATCTCCGATGAGCTCAACCTCCCCGATAACGTGAGCAAGACAGCCGCCGTGATCTACCGCAGAGCAGTTAAAAACGGCCTAATCAGGGGCCGCACCATTCAATCCGTGGTAGCATCATCCCTCTACATGGCCTGCAGGCAATGTCACGTAATAAGAAGCCTGGAAGACGTGGCCAAAGCAGCAACTATAACCCGTAAAGAAGCTGCACGCAACTACCGTCACCTCTACAAGCAACTGGACCCAGAGGTACCTCAAGTAGACAAGGATAACCTCATCGCAAAATATGTAAACCAGCTACGGCTCAGCGGGAAAACTGAGCAACTATGCCAAAAAATCATGGAAGAAGCCGCGGAGAAAAAGCTCACCATCGGCAGAGCCCCCGAGGGCATCACCGCAGCCAGCCTGTACATAGCATGCAAACTGGGTATGGAAGACAGAACCCAGGGCGACATAGCCAAGACAGCCCAGATAACCGAGGTAACCATCAGAAACAGGTACAAGGAACTCTTTCAGGAGATGGACTTTGAGGTGAGGCTATGATACTCAAAGTAAGACACGCCATGAAGGACAAGCCCCCTGTTGTGGACGCCGAGACCAGCGTCACAAAGGCGGTGCGAAGTATGATACAGAGCGGACACGAAGCCATCATAGTACTGGATGGGGATGAGATCAAGGGAACGGTAGATCTCCAAAACGTTTTACGGTACACATATACGGAGGGATTCAGACCAAACCAGATACCGATAGGGGAGATAACCAATCCCAACGTCATACTGGCTAGACCCAACACCAGCCTGGAAGACGCTTTAACCATCATGACCGAGACAGACCAATACACCTTACCCGTGGTAGACAAGGAACTAGTGGGCACAGTAAACATGAGAGACATACTCAAGACCCAGCCACAGACAAAACCTGCTAAAATAAAGCCCCAAATAGTCTAACCTTATCAAAAACCACTTCAGAAATATATTTATGAAGACCCGCGTAGCGATCATAAAGACAAACCAAGGCATAGAGAACGCAGTGAAACGGGCCATAAACCTCCTCGGGGGTATAAACCAGTTCATAACCCCCGATGAGACAGTCTTACTCAAACCCAATCTCTTCAACACCAAGCCACCTGAGACAGGATGCACAACAGACCTCCGAATAGTAATCAAGATAGCAGAGATGCTCAAAAACCAGGGCAACAGAATAATACTGGGTGAGTGCCCAGCCACGGCGAGCTACACGAGACCCGAGAGGGTATACGAGGCCCATAACGTGGAAGAGATCTGCGGCGAAGCCGGAATAGAGGTCAGGGTACTGGACCGAGACCACCCTGTGGGGCGAAGAACCAACGGAGAAATACAGAGCACCTTCCATTTCCCAGAGACAGCCACCAAGCATCCGGTAATCAACATCCCCAAACTCAAGACCCACGCATTAACCACCCTCACGTGTGCAGTGAAAAACCTCTTCGGCCTCCAGCAGGGAGGCATCAAAGCCCACCACCACGTCAGCGTAGGCAACGACCCCCAAGCCTTCAGCCACCTCTTACTAGACCTCTACCAGGCTATCAAGCCCCAGATAAGACTCAACATAGTGGACGCCCACATTGCCATGGAGGGAGAAGGGCCGGGAGGAGGCACACCAGTACCCATGGGCCTCATAATAGCTGGAGAAGATGCGGTGGCAGTAGACCTAGTGGCATCAGCGTTAATGGGGTGGGACCCCCAGAAGGAAGTGGGCACCAACCACCTAGCCAGAGCGAGAGGCATCGGCCCATCCAGCCTGGAAGACATCCAGATACTCGGTGAACCAATTGAAAAAGTTACAAGAGTCTTCAAGAAGCCCCAGATCCACAGCGACGGCGAGACCTTCGTCAAGATACGTATGCCCATCCACTGCGATGAAGACCTCTGTAAAGCCTGCGGCGTCTGCGAGAAGATATGCCCAGCCGGGGCCATCACAGTACAGGATACCCCCATCTTCAACATGGAGGAATGCATACAATGCTTCTGCTGCGTCGAGCTATGCCCACATAACGCGTTAAAAGCCAAGAGACCGGATGAATAAACATGAGCTGCATATTCTGCAGGATACTTGACGACGAGATACCCAGCTACAAGGTATACTATGATGAGCACACACTGGCATTCCTAGACAAGAACCCGGTGGAGGACGGCCACACCTTACTCATCCCCCGAGAGCACACCCAGTACATAGAAGATCTATCACCGAGGTCAGCTGAAGCCCTCATGAAGAGTCTAGTAGAGATAGTGCCAGCAATACAACGCGCCATGGACACAAGTGACAGCAACATCACCATAAACAATGGCCCCAACGCTGGGCAGATAATACCCCACGTACACATCCACATCATACCCCGACCCACCAAGAATGGAAAACGGTTATTCAACCCACCACAAAGAACCAAGGAACGGAAAAAAGAATACTATGAAGAGATCGCTGAAAAAATAAGAAACGAACTAGTTACCTGAGGTAATCAGGGAAAGGCCAAGCCGTAAGGCATCCATCAAGGAACCTGACATTCTCATAACCTAATGCCCGTAGCCTCCGCTCAGCGATATAAGCCCTCACCCCTATGACGCAGAAGGTGATAATCTCCCTGTGACCCGGTAACTCATCCAGTCTCTCCTCTAGTTCATCTAGTGGTATATTCACGGTACGGGGATCCTTGAAACTATACTCCCTATACTCCTCTCGGCGCCTGATATCCAGCAATACAAAATCCTCGCCGCTGTCCAGCTTCTCCTTCAACTCTATGGGAGTAACACCGTGAGCTATTCCCTGTACCTTGTTACGGGCCACGTTAGCCGCGTGAGCGATGGCGTCAATGGCGGTACTATAAGCAGGAGCATACCACAAATCAATATCAGCCACCCCCTTCAGGTTTGAACCGAATTTGAGAGCAGTTGCGATTACATCTATGCGTTTTATCCCCTCACCCGGACCCACCACCTGACACCCGAGAACCTTACAGGAGCCCCTATCAGCGATTAACTTTATGATAGTGTACTCAGACCCGGGAATATAGCTAGCGAAGTCATAGCGTGGTGTTATCACCGTGACCACATCATAGCCCAAGCTCCTCGCCTTTTCCTCCGTTAAACCAGTGGTTCCACAGTTCCAGTCCAGAACCCTGAAAACAGCCGTACCACATACACCGGGGAACCTTGTCTCAAAGCCAGCGATGTTATCCCCGATAACCCTTCCATGTTTGTTGGCTGTACTTCCCAATGGAGCGTAGACCTTCTCACCTGTTAATATATGAGTACATTCAACGCAATCGCCGCCAGCGTAGATATCAGGATCACTGGTGCGGAGATACTCATCTACGGCTATGGCACGGGTAGGACCTAATTCCAGCCCTGCTTCAACAGCCAGCTCCGTGTTAGGTCTTACCCCTATTGCGATTATCACGAGATCAGCCTCTACAACCCTACCGTCTGCGGTCTCAACACCAGCAACACTCCCCTCACCATCACCTATGATCTTGGCCACCGGACTACCTTTCACCACATTCACCCCCCTGGATCTCAGATAATTTTCCAAGAGCAAAGACATCTCCGCATCCAACAAGTTAGGCACCAGTGTAGGCATCATCTCCACAACCGTAGTCTTACATGACTGAGCCACAAAAGCCCCACAGGTCTCGATGCCAATGAGACCACCTCCAACAACCACAACTTTACCGCAATCCTTCTCCACGTGTTTCTTTATAGCCTTCGCCTGCTGAGGATTATACAACCTATACACACCGTTGAGGTCTGTCCCCTCCATCCGCGGCACAAAGGGACTAGCGCCGGTGGCCAGCACCAGTTTATCATAAGAAAGCTCACCGGTCTCACCTGTACGCAGATCCTCTACGGTAACAGTTTTCTTATCCCGGTTTATCTTCTTGGCCTCGGTACTGTCCAGCACGGTGAAGCCTTTCTGTTGCTTAAAATACTCGGTATCCCGGATGATGTCTCCACCCAGAAGCTCATCATAATTCTTGATTATATCCTCAATATAGTAGGGCATACCACACCCCGCGTAACTGATTAGCTCCTGACGCTCAACAACAGTGATCTCCGCATCCGGGTCCAGCCTCCTAAGCCTAGCAGCCGCCTTGGGACCAGTGGCTACACCACCAATAACTAAGATTCTAGATGACATTAGTGTAATACTATGTGTCTATATTATAAATAAGATAAGAGCTACAATATAGAGAAAAAGTTTCTTAATCGCTTCTCCATAGGCGCCCCCATGGCATAAGTATTATGCTCTACACCCTCAAAAAGCTCCAAGTTTACAGATCCACCCGCCTCACGTAAAGCCTTGGCCAAGGGTATTGCGTTGGTCTCCGCGGGTATATTCTCATCCCGGGAGCCATGATATATGGCTGTAAAAGGTAGCTTGGTTCCTTTCTCTAGGGTCTTTAGCTTAGTCATGGGGTCATGATCCATTATGAGGTTGATGGCTTTCTTATCATCGGTGTCCTCGGGAATACCATACGCCTTCAAACAGGGTGCCTTGAACTTTTTCTCCCTGATAACAGCGGATAAGTTCGCTACGGCCTGCATTACCGCCACAGCCCTCACCCTTCCAGCGAAAGGACCCAACACAGAGTTCCAGACAAGAGCACCCCCTAAGCCTCCACCCATTAAACCCAGTCGCCCAGTATCCAGACCCATCAAGTCATCAAGAAAAATCAGAAGAGCAGCATTGGCCTCAACAGCACAACTATTACCCCAGTGATCACCACAGGCATGAGAGCCAGCGATCACTGCACCTGATTCACTCATAACCGCTCGTAAATAATCAGCTTTTAACTCCGTATCAAGCCAATCCGCCTCGTTTTCCCTCACATACCCGCCTGCTCCATGATGATGTATCACGACCGGGGCAGGATTAGAGGGTTTGAACTCCTCCGAGGTCCACAGGTAACACCACTGGTCCCCGGCTTTGAAGAAGTATTTCTGTTCTCCTTGTTCCAGTTTCAAGCTTATCAAGTAAACTTAGTTCCCTATGGTTAAAATACTTACAATTATTAATCCGCGTATAACTCATCTGAGTATGAGTACATTATTCGAACCCTACCAAATCAGGGACCTACTTGTACGCAACCGATTCATGAGAAGCGCAACAACAAGCGCCTACGCTGACGAAGATGGAATAATCAACAATACCATCATCAAGCACTATGAGCGCATGAGCAAAGGAGAAACGGGGCTCATCGTGAAAGGCCACCTATATGTACTGGACAAAGGTAAAGCCCACCCAGGCATGGCTGGGATAAGCCATGATAAGCATATACCCATGCTCAAGAAGCTAACAGAAGCAGTCCATAAACATGGTGGCCACATAGTGGCTCAGCTTAACCACGCCGGCGTCATCCATCAACCAGACAGAGCAGGCCCCAGCAAGTACAATGAGGCCGACTGGACAGCCAGAAAGATGACAGAAGACGAGATACAATCCATAATCAGGGGATTCGGGGACGCCGCTGAAAGAGCATTACAAGCTGAATTCGATGGAGTCCAAATTCACGGAGCCCATGGATACTTGATCAGCCAGTTTCTGAGCAGGAGAGTTAATAAACGCGAAGACAAGTGGGGAGGAAGTCTAGAGAAAAGAATGAGACTACTCCACGAGGTTTATAATGAGGTAAGGGGGCGACTTGGAAACAACCCGGTTCTCATCAAGATGAACAATGACGACTTCAGCCCAGAGGGCTTCACGGTAGAGGACGCAGTAAAGGTAGCCAAAACATTATCCGAAAAGGGAATCGATCTCATAGAGGTAAGCGGCGGGGGAAGAGGTAGCAAAGAGGAGCTAAGAGAAAGAGCTAAGCACCCTGATTACCCTGAGCTGGATTTCGCTGGCCACGGGTTTAAGATAAGGGAAGCCATCAAGCCCACACCCATGGCACTGGTGAGTGGATTCAAGACACTTGAGACCATGAAGAAAGCAGTAGCGGAGGATCTAACAGACATGGTGAGCATGAGCAGACCATTCATCCGGGAGCCAGCCCTGGTTAAGAACCTGAAAAAAGGTCAGAAGGAAGCGACATGCATCCGCTGCGATGCCTGTAGAGCTAACTTCGGTAAAGCCATGATGCAGTGCCTACTTGAATAACGCCTTCAATCTTTTTATCAAATCATCATAGGCGATTCTTATTTTCTCAACACTAAGCCCCTGCGACCCCAGTAAACCGTGAGGGAAAAGAGACAAAGTGGTAGCAAGGAAGAGCATGGGAAGAAGACCCTGCCATCGCTCTATTGCCAACCCGAAGAAGATATAGAAAAACTTCTTCAACATATCCTGGGCCAGTGCAACGAATAAGCCACCGATAATCGCACCGTAGACACTATATACACCACCCAGTATAGCGCCGGACATTACGTTAATTATCAAACCCTCGGGCCCTGAGATACCTACACCACGATATATCGTCATAATACTGCCAACCAGAGCCGATAATGCTCCGCTGATAAACCAGCTAACGCAGTGAGCCCGCCCCGTGTTAATACCAATGGTAGCCGCCAGATCCTCGTTCTCTGCGACGGCTCTTAGGCTCAAGCCAGTCTTATCACGGGTTAGGAAGTGTCTGAGCCAGAGTACAAGCAGAATACAGGTTGCTGTACTGGTGATGGCGATCCCAGGTATACCACGATAACTGAAGTCAAAGCTGCTCAGATTATAACCCCTAGCTGCGGATCCACCTGTATAACGAGCCCAGTAATTGAAGATATACGCTAGTTGGGGTAAGACCATAGCTATCACGATAAAAGTGAATGTGAGAGTTACCTCTTTGGCGCCACCCTGTCGTTTAATGGGATTAACTACACCTAGGTACAAAAATAAACCTATTAACCCGCCCACGAAGGCCGCGAATGGCCACGTACTATAAGGGTTAAAGTTAGCGAACCGGGTGAGATAAAAAGACACCATAGCGCCTATGACGGCGTAGCTTGTATGGGCAAAGTTTGGGAACCCCTCCATCATGAAGGTAAAGGTGAACCCAACGGTCATCATAATCATCAAGACAACATTGATCAACGTATTAACGTCAAAGGGTAACTCGATATCATCTACCTCGCTTGATAGACTTTTACCCGGAGAGGGAATTACAAGACCCCCTATTACCTGGTTGAACAAGCTAAAGAGACTGGATTTATTTGAGTCAACACCCTTTCCTACCAAAAGGGAATAACCCCCACCAACGTGGGCGCTGTTCCAGTAACCAATGCAGCCCTCTGTAGTGGGCTTCTCGGCTTCCACAACAGAGTCACCGATAATATTCAAGCCAGTAACCATTAAAGTAGCTATTAGAATAATAACAAATGTTATTCGACTGAGCTTATACCTCATTTTCATAACTCCTAGATATACTGCAATATTGATCCTGAGTTTCTTCTTTCCACAACCGCATACAGTCTACAGAAGTCATAGAGAACCACCAGTCCACGTGCAAGGTCTATGAACCGAAGCCAGCTACAGTTTGTTTTAGTCTCAGGCCGAGCCATAAACCATAACCTGATACGGATTATTTGAGTGTTACAGCCTCATAGCGCTACAAATCAATGTAATTTAACACTATACATCTCTAGTCCATATAAAAGTAAAGCAACCCAACAAAACATATTAACAATCAATAAACAAAGCACCAGCCTAGAAACATTTTTACCCTCACCGCCATGTGCTGGGATATCCAGGGATAAACAATGGCGAACACAGTAAAGATAATCAAGGAGATTTTTAGCAGCAGAAACATTCTCGTCATAACCCTAACACAGAGTCTATTCATGCTCACCGCCACCCTCTGGTGGCCATACTGGAGCAGATACATCGTAGCCCTAGGAGCCACCAAGTATCAGCTCGGAATCGTATTCATGCTGGAGCAGAGTAGCCAACTAATCCTCCAGTTACCCGGGGGAATACTGGCGGATAAACTGGGGAGAAAGAGGGTTATCGTTCTTAGCAGCGTATTCAGAGCTCTGAGTCCAGTAATATACCTCGCGTTCAGGATATGGTACATGGTTGTACCAGGTATGGTACTAACACAGGTTAGCAGTATGATGATGCCAGCAGTAAACGCCATGATAGCTGAATCCATGCCCCAGAAGAATAGAGCAGCAAGCTACGGGGTGTACAGGATGATGACGTGGGCACCCATGATTTTCACAGCCCTCATAGGAGGGATGATAGTAGATCGATTAGGCTTCGTACCCGGGGTAAGGTTCTGTATCGCATTAACACTGATAGTAGCCTGGCTGAACGTATTCCTACGCTGGAGATACCTAGAGGACACCTACATTGTTGACACATCATCCACAAGTTCGAGATTTGACTTAACTGGCTCCATCGAGGTACTGAAAAGCGTACCCAGAACAGTCTGGACCCTGATAATAGTAGCCGCCTTAAGCAGCCTCGCAGTGAGAACGGCACAAGGCTTCATGTTCATCTACGTAGAGGAAAACCTCGCCATGACAGCCACTCAGTGGGGAGTAATAACCACCGCAGCCAGCATAGTAAGCACAATACTAACAGTGCCCAGCGGATTACTCAGCGATAGAATAGGAAGAAAACCGGTGATAATAGTAAGTCGAGTACTCCAACCCTTAATGATGCTGGGGTTCCCCCTGAGCACAGGATTCTGGGGAATACTCCTATCAAGAATAACAGGATCAATAGGTGAAGGCTTCGGCGGCACAGTCATGGGTATAATGGGTGGACCAGCATGGCAGGCCTTAGTAGCAGACATAATCCCATCAGACCGAAGAGGCAGGATAATGGGGCTAATGGGAACATTAATCGGGTTACTCAGCCTACCAGGCACATGGCTAGGCGGATACCTTTATGACTATGTGAACCCCATGACCCCCTTCTACACGAGCTTCACTCTGGGAGTAGCAGCCACCGCCATATTCATCCTATTCGTCAAAGAACCCACTACCTGAAAGATTCATAAGAAGCCCCACACGGTTTTCAGTGAACAATCATGGTAGACAGCAAACTCCTTTACACAAATGATAGCTACATCAAAGAATTCGACGCAGAGATAACCATGACCGGTCCCAGATTCGCAGTACTCAGCAAGACAGCCTTCTACCCCGAAGGAGGCGGACAACCCAGCGACACAGGCAAACTAATAGTAGACGGCAAAGAAGTAAAGGTTATTAAAGTGAAGAAGAGAGGCGACAAAGTCTTCCACTATCTAGACAAAGATGTATCAATGGGAGCCAAGGTTCACGGAGTTATCGACTGGGAGCCACGTTATAAGTATATGAGACTACACAGCGGCGAACATCTATTAACCGGGTTATTCGAGTCACATGGAAGCGGACCCAAAGTATTCAGCAGCTTCACTCAGCTAGACTTCCAGCCAAGCCCAATAACACAAGAAACAGTGAAACAGGTCTGGAAGATATTCGACACAATAATAGAAGAAGACGTGCCCATCGAGATATATTACACCAACAGGGAAGAACTGGATTTAGAGGGAGACAAACGAAAACAAGGCTTCCTAGAGAAAATCCCACACACAGTCAATGATATTAGAATGGTGAAGATAGGCGACCACTCAGAGACCTTCTGCATGGGAACCCATGTAAAAAGCACAGGAGAGATCGGTAAACTCAAAGAGCTAAGACTGGAGCCAAAGAAAAAGAAGCGAAAAATAGTTTACTTCAAACTTCAAAACCTGTAGAACCCACATTTACGTTTATTAACCTGAATTAGACTGAATTTTGGTATAATTCTGAATATTGTTTATAACCAGTGAATAATCAATGAATATAGGTGAATCACACTAAATGATATGGACACTAATTGGAGCAGTCATCATAATCGGTGGAGCCCTAGTCGCATTATACATCAGCTACTATAACAGGATCAGGACCCTCGAAAACAGGATAGAGGAAGCCTGGGCCCAGATAGACGTACAGCTACAGAAAAGATACGACCTAGTACCCAACCTCGTCAACACAGTCAAAGGCTACGCGACCCATGAGAGAGAAATCTTCGAAAAGATCGCGGAAGCCCGAGCAGGAATGATCGAGGGAAGCAGGCAGTCAAGGGTAGAGGCCGACGCCGCGCTCTCACAGGCCCTAGGTAGACTATTCGCGGTAGCAGAGGCGTACCCAGACCTGAAGGCTAGTCAAAACTTTACGCTACTACAGGAGCAGCTAGAAGGAATCGAGAATAAGATCGCGTATGCACGTCAGTACTACAATGAATCCGTGCTGGACTTTAACAACCTGATAACAACCATACCCGGCGTATGGTTCGCAGGCGGCAGAGACAAGCACGAGTTCCTAGAAGTACCCGACGAGGCTAGAGAAGTACCCAAGGTAGAGTTCTAGTATGGACAGACGCAGCTTCCACGATGAGCAGGCCCGCAACAAGCGGGATAGCATAATCCTAGCCATTGTGGTAAGCATTGTTCTTTTCACGTTGATAGTATCGATTAGTTACATCTGGGATCCATCCAGTGTATACATAATGGTTCCCGTGGGAGTCATTATCACCCTCATCTATAGCTGGAGCAGCTACCAGTACGGCGACAGGGTCGTATTGAGTTCTACTAACGCCAAACCCGCCGAAGGTCCCCGATACGTATTCCTCAACAACACAGTTGAGTCACTGGCCATCGGCGCAGGAATACCCAAACCAGACGTATACGTGATGCCCAGCAACGAACTGAACGCCTACGCCACAGGTAAAGACCCTGAGCACGCAAGCATCGCCGTAACCCAGGGACTCATAGACACACTGGACAGGGACGAACTGGAAGGCGTTATCGCCCACGAGATGAGTCACATCAAAAACAGGGATGTACAGTTCATGACTCTAGTAGCAGTCCTGGTTGGATTAGCCGGTATACTTAGCCACATGATTCTCAGAAGCTACTGGTGGGGAGGACGAAGGAGAAGAAACCGGGACAGCGGCAACATCGGCCTAGTCCTAGTTCTTGTCGGCTTCATATTAGCCATCTTCGCACCCATAGCCACCAGAATAGTGCAGCTAGCGGTAAGCAGGAGAAGAGAATACCTCGCAGACGCGTCAGCGGCTGAGTTAACACGGTACCCTGATGGCTTAGCCGATGCCCTTGAAGAGATATCAAAGCGCAATACGGGTAAGATGAAGGTAAGCGAGTCAGTTAGCCACCTATTCATCAGTGACCCCAATAAATCGGCTTTAGACTCACTGTATAGCACCCATCCACCCATCGAGGACCGCATCAAAAGGCTACGTGAGATGTAATCACAACTCTTTTATTGAAACAAGTAGACCCATTTCCTCACAAATTTTTCTCATTTTATTACCCTCTGTTACAAGACGGCAGTCTAGGTGTTCGATAGTTTTTTCCATCTATAAACCTTGAGACATACAGTGAGTTCTATTGGTTAAAGCAGTTAATGGATTAGTAAACATACTAGAAAAAGAGGGAACAAGACACGTCACTACCTTCCCCACAAGCCACATCAACAACGCCATCGGGGAAGAAGGCGCACCAGAGCTCTTCATGGTCAGAGATGAACGCTACGCGGTCTCAGTGGCAGACACCATAAGCCGTCTAAGCAACGGGAAACAATTAGGGGTATGCACAGTGATGGGTGGGCTGAACGCCGCGGGCACCCAGATGGCCTACGGAGCGTTAGCGGAAGCCTACGAGGACTCCGTGCCACTACTATGTTTGACAGACGGGGTACCCGGAGACACCCTAGGTCGTGAGAGATACAATATTCAAGAAGGTTTTAAAAGCGTAACCAAGTGGAGTGGATACATCAACAAGGCTGAACGTGTACCAGAGTACATGCGAAGGGCTTTCACAGAGCTGAGAACAGGACGACCCAGCCCAGTCTTACTGGAGATACCTAGGGGGCTAGGGGAGTATAGTGTAGACGATTATCCGTACTCCTGTGTGAAGGGTTGGAGAAGCATGGGCGATAAAGGTGATGTGGAGAAGGCGGTTAAAGCATTAAGGAAAGCGGAACACCCTCTTCTATGGGTGGGCCAAGGAGTCTTCAGCGCGGATGCTGTCGAGGAGCTACATAGATTCGCTGAACTGGCTCAATTACCTGGTATTAACTACGTTGAAGGGTAAGAGTGTCTTCCCCGAGGACCATGAATTAAGCCTCGGTGTGAGAGGAGAACCTGCAACGAGATTCATGCGTAAAGCCGATCTAATACTCACAGTAGGAGTAGGTTATACGCCAAGTGGCTTCATGCATGTAATACCAGACGTCTTGAATAAGAAGATCATACAGGTAACAAACGACCCCAAAGACCTTAACAGGGAATACGCCGTGGATCACGCGATCCTGGGAGACGCTAAACTAGTTCTAAGACAGCTGATCAGCGAGTTCGAGGAACAGGGAACACCAAAAAATGGAGAATCACTCATCAAGGAGATAATGGACGCTAAACGGGTTAAACAAGACAAATACGGTCCATTAATGTCTTCAGATGATACTCCCGTCAACCCGTACAGGGTCTACGCTGAGCTAATGAACGTCCTAGATATGGAGAACAGCTTCGTCACCCATGAATCAGGCAACACCCGTGATCAGCTAAGCACTATCTATGAGTCACGTATCCCCCACGGGTTTCTTGGCTGGGGAAACGTAACAACCCTGGGATATGGCCTAGCAGGGGTCCTAGGAGCCAAACTGCTTTACCCTGATAGACAGGTTGTCGGCGTTACCGGTGACGCTGGAGTAGGTTACCAGATGGGTAACTGGGAGACCTTGGTACGGTATGAAATGGGGATAACTCTAATACACATCAACAACGATGGCTTCGGGGGCTACGGACCCGGATTCTGGGGCGAAGGCCACAGCCCATATACTTACAAGCTAACCTCCAGCAAGACCCAGAGCACAGCCAAAGTAGCGAACGCACTTGGCATCAAGGCCGAGCGAATAGAAGAACCAGACGAGGTAGCGTCAGCCATCAAGAGAGCCCTGAAAGCCAACGAGACAGCTAAACCGTATCTCCTAGAAATAATCTGCAGTAAGTATCCGGTCTACGGAGACTGGGTTAGAGGCTAATCCAGTTCGCTTATCCAAGCGAATCTTTTACCTGTTTCTAGGAATGCTATGCTGTGGGTCCCCGAGACGTATCCGCAGACCTCACCAGGGTTAATCACCAGAACATTGTTTTCCCTGCTGATGGAGGATCTATGGGTGTGTCCCCTGATTATTACATCATAATCTCCACTATAGGCTCTATCCACATCTTTCTTTCTATGCCCATGCATCAAAGCTATGGATAACCCATCGGTCTCAACCTCAGCAAAGTAGCCGCGTAGTTCACATCCCACCTCAGAGTAGGCTTTCTCCAGTTTACCGGTCTCGGCGCAGTTATTACCATATACACCAATCATTTTGGCACCCAATTTAGCGTAAGGCTTCGCAGTGAAGGGCGCAATATAGTCCCCTGCGTGGAGAACCAGTCCAACATGTTCCTCATTGAGGCGTTGGACCGCTTTCCGGATATAATCCATGTTATCATGGGTATCTGATATTATTCCGATATTCATTTACTTATCAGTGACTGGTATCGACTATAGGCGTTTTCCCACTCCAAACCAGATTCAGGGTAATATTCAACCAAGTCCAGTCTCACACAGCACCCCACGGGCCTCACCTATACTGTCCAGTAACCCAATGCACCTGTACTGCATAATAGAGTTACCTAAAGCCGCCGCCTCCACTGGCCCAGCCACTAATTTCCGCCGGGTAATATCCGCCGTAAGCTGGTTTAAGAAACGGTTCAAAGAACCCCCGCCAATAACATGAATAACAGGATAACTCTCTCCCATGAGGGACTCCAGTTCCCCTAGACACTTCAGGTAACTCAAGGCAAGGCTATCATAGACACATCTAATATGCTCCCCCATACTCACAGGAACAGGTTCACCATGATCCCTGCAGTATTCAGCTATCCTCGGCGTCATATCGCCAGGAGGGATGAAACTAGCATCAGCCGGGTTGATTACTGATCTGAAAGCCTGAACCCCTGAAGCCAACTGATATAGATCATCATGTCTTACAAGCGACCCCTTACTCGTCCATTCACGCATTAACTCCTGCTCAAACCATAGACCAGGCAGGTTCTTGAGAAGCCTATTCGTTCCTTCGACGCCTCCCTCGTTGGTGAAGTTCTGTTTATACACCTCGTCGGTTATTACTGGCTTCTTGGTCTCGGTTCCCATCAGGCTCCATGTGCCGCTGCTAAGGTAACAATAAACATTATCGGTGCTGGGAACCGCTACTACAGCGCTTCCAGTGTCATGACATGAAGGTATTGATACATTGATATCCCCAATCGTGCCCAGCACCTCACCGGGATAAACGATAGAGGGAAAGAGATCAAAGGGTACATCTATAGCACTCAGGATCTCTTCATCCCAGCACCCGTTTGATGGATTGTAGCACTGAGTGGTAGTCGCATGAGTATACTCAGCCCGCTTCTCACCAGTCAACCAGTAGTTGAATAAATCCGGGAACCCTAGATATGTCGCGGCTTCCCCCAGAAACCGTTTACGACGCCTTGATAGACTAGCTAACTGGTAGAGAGTATTCAACTCTAGGAACTGGACACCGGTTTTCTCGAATATCTCACGCCGAGGAATCCGTTTGAACACCCATTTCATCACATCCTTGGTTCTTGGATCTCTGTAATGCACGGGATCCTCCAAGAGGTTTCCCTGAGCATCAAGTAATCCAAAGTCCACACCCCATGAATCCAAGCCTATGCTCTGAGCACCCTCACTTGCCCAGTCTACTCCCTTGATAGTGTTACGCCACAGCTGCTGAATATTCCAGTGGAGATACTTTTTCTGAAGAGGTACATTGGGGAACCTGTGGACCTCCTCCAGGTTGAAACCACCATTATAGGTGCACTTCATAACCCTTCCATTACTGGCTCCAAGGTCAACAGCTATGACATGCAAACTAACCTACCTCGACATCCCCGCAGATATTCACCTGTACACCCAGATCATGTAACATACTTGCCTTGACTGCTAGGGCTTTATCTGCATCCTTTGCTGATGGCGCGTAGACCACTTGGATATGGTTAGCTTTGTGTTTAGCCATAAACTGGTTTCGGGATACTCCATGAAGCACCGCGCTCATGATGGGCCACTCAGGGGTGGTAGCTTCCCATCTCCGTTGGGTCTCCTCTGGAGGAAGATCAACCACAGTCCCTCGACCTATATCAACCTTCAAGCCATCAGGGTCTAAATAGATCCTGCTCCAGACTATCTCTCCGGGTTTGCTATCGCCTTTCAGGGTTCCACCACCCAGTGGGAAGTACATAGAAGGCTGTCTCTCGCTGCTAGCTCCAAGGTAACCGTCTTTGAAGTGACTAGGAGGGGCGCTTCCACTGATGAGAAAAACCCACACATATTCATCATTATACCAGTCCCCCCATCTGACATCATGGAGCGTGGTATCAGGATTATACCCCATAGCAGTCCAGACCCTCTTTGTAATCAAGGCATCCAGTCCAGCGCCTTCATCAACTTCGTTAAAATGCGGTAAGGACTCCCCCTCAAAGAGTATCTCACCGGTCTCCTCATGTTGCACTGGTGGTCTGTCGCTGCAGTTCAGCAACCCCTCGGCAAGGTCGCTGGCGGGCACCATGTCTTTGAGTCCTTGCTGATATTGAATCCCTATACAGTCGCAACCGAACTCGTATGCGATCCTTGTGGCGGCTATATACATCTTGCATTGTTCCAGTATCTGGGAATCAGTTAGATCTGTGGCTTCATCGGTTCCGGTGTTGAAAGTCATTCCTTTGAGGTCCAACCAGTCTCTTACATTCTGTGCCTCAGTATCTGTAACTGTTCTCATCTTTGCTACAAGGGCGCTCTGGCTGAGGCGCTCCTTGTACACGCCTAAGGGATTCAGATACTCATCCTCGATGATGGCGTTGTACATCCCCATGCAACCTTCATCAAACACCCCCATGATAGCTTTCCCACGTCTCAGCTCCTCGGCTAATGCATGACCCAATTCGGCTTCTTTCTCCGGTAGTTTATCTGGGTCTAAGGGTCTAACGTGGCTGGTGTCATGGGTTATCTTACCCTCCTCTAGCCACTCTCGTATCCCTTTAAGAAAGAAAGGATCATCAAAATTTTCGCTCCAAATGGTGCTATAATCCACACCCATCTTGGTAAGACAAGCATTAAGGTTTAACATGCCAACTAACCCTGGCCATTGACCACTCCAGTTCGCCAGAGTCAATATGGGGCCCCGGTGATCTCTTAGACCAGCAAGTACATGATGACTGTACTGCCAGACAGCCTCAGCAACTACTATCCTCGCGTCCCGGGGGATCTCCTTGAAAACATCCATGCCCATACGCTGGTTCCAGATAAAGCCATGACCCAGCACTGGATCAACGGGATGTCCTCTAATCACATGATAGCCTTCATTCTCAAAGACAGTTCTGATCTTCTGTTCCATCTCCCTCTGGGCGGACCATCCTTCCCTATTTGCGCTATGCCTTAGATCCCCACTGGAGACGAGTACTATCTCCTTCTCAGAGAGAGACTTAGGCTCAGTTACTTCAGGTTTACTATAACTCATATAATTAGATTGGGAAAATAAGGTGATAAATTTAGTCTCTTTTCTCCGCTTGATCGAGTATCTCTTCTATTCTGAGTATCTCCAATGTGGTAGTTGAACCAGGAGCGATCAATGTTGAACCTGAGACTACCTCAATGACATCGTTCCTAGAGATATACCCCATCTCAAGGCTCCTGTTCAACGCCCTGATAATTAACTCATCTCTATCATCGGTCCAATCCACATCGATTGGCCGCACACCCCAATACATATGCATCCTTCGACTAATCCTCGGGTCCTGTGCAACAGTCAATATGCTTGCCTTCGGCCTATGCTTACTCACCATCAGAGCGCTTACACCGCTACGGGTAACAACCAGTATAGCGCTGGACTCAACCGCGTCAACAGCCCTTGAAGCCAAGTCTCCAATGATATCCGTAAGGGGAAGCCCCTTCAAACCCGTATCACCCTTTTTGGTTATCTGCTCCTGTACAACCCAACCAATGCTATTCATGGCTCGAACAGATTCCACGGGATATTTCCCTATGGCTGTCTCACCGCTTAGCATCACTGCATCCGCTCCATCCAGTAATGCATTGGCTACGTCGCTTGCCTCAGCTCTAGTAGGTCTTGGATTATGTATCATGGATTCTAACATCTGGGTGGCAACTATGACTGGCTTTCCCTTAACATTACAGGCGTGAATTATCTTTTTCTGGAGCAGAGGAACATCCCATGGTGGAATCTCTATACCTAAGTCACCCCGGGCTACCATGATCCCATCACTTTCCTCTATTATCTCGTTGATGTTGTACACTGCGTCAGCGTGCTCAACCTTACTAATCAGAGGCTGATCACCCCCAAGACGTTTGATAGCCTGTTTTACAGCTAATACATCTTTTTTTGATCGTATGAAACTGGCTGCAAACCAGTCAGAGTCCATCTTTACACCGAACCGTATACCAGAAAGATCCTCGCCTGTTGGGGGCTCAAGCGAGAGTTTTGCACCTGGTGCGTTCACCCCTTTTCTGCTGGATAATCGCCCTCCAGAAATCACCTTAGCGTTGAAGCCCTTCATATCTTGGTCTATATCAGTTATCTCAAGTTCGATGATCCCATCATTGAGGAAGAGATGCCCACCAATTTGCACCTCGGATGGAAGCCTATCATAGTTAACTGGCAGATTGGTCACGTCACCCATAATATCCCGAGTGGTAAAGTGAAGTTCTTGACCATCCTCTACTGTAAATGGTTCAGACAGCTCCCCCAACCTGATTTTCGGGCCAGGCAGATCCACAAGTATGCCACAGTTACCAGTCTCACGCAAGTACTCAATAACAGGTCTATGCTCATCCGGTGACCCATGACTCATATTGATCCTAGCGACATCCATACCGGATTCGAGCAACGAGTCAAGAACCACTGGCTTATCTGATGCTGGTCCTATGGTGCAAATGATCTTACTACGTATGAAGGCGGGGAGAGCCAATGTCATCAATTATGAAACTGTCTGTTCATTTAAAAAAAGACTCGTAAAATATTTGAGGACAATATTCAAGAGAGACTAAGAGGCACTTCTAACATATTGAAACCCCAAGTACTCATCGTACACGGCCCCATAGGATCAGGGAAATCCCGTAGAGCGGAACAGATTACAAACAGGGCGAAAGTAAATGGCTACAAAGTATACGGGGTAATCAGCAGAAGAATTCTAAGAGACAGAGAGACTGTTGGTTACAATGGATATTACCCTGACACAGGTCAAAGCTTAGATATGGTATACAAGGATTCTGAGGTCTCGGGTAAGAACTGGAAACCACTCAAGGGGTCATTCCTTTACAATGAGACCGCATTCAAGATAGCAAATGATAGCCTAGTTAAAGCAGCTCACTTAATAGATAATAGAATAATGGCTGTGGTGGACGAGTATGGTCACCTAGAGGCAAGAGGATTCGGACTATATCCAGGACTACATAAGGTAGTAGAGACGTTATCCGGAGGAGGAAAACTACTCATCCTCTGCCGAACAAATAAGATCGATAATGTTCTCAAATTATTCAATAGAGAGACAAAAATACTGGTACTAGAAGCAAATAGACGAGACTTCTGGGATAGTTTAGGGGATTCTTTTATTTAGATAGTTAACGTAACCGTATTCAAATATTACTGGATGTTCTAACTTGGAGTACGATAAAATATTAACCGATATCTTGGGAAGGAAGGATTTTCTCGTCATCGGTAAGAACGTGACGAGAACAGATGCCCTAGACAAGGCACTGGGTAAGGCACGTTACACCGCAGACTATATACCAAGAAACACATCCATCCTGAAGGTCTTTAGAAGCAATGTAGCTCACGCACGTATCAAATCCATTGAGACAAGTGATGCGTTAAAGATACCCGGAGTAGAAGCAGTATACACTGGCGCAGACGTCACAGGTAATAACCAGATCGGATACGCGTTACCCGATCAACCCTTCCTGAATGATAGAAAAGTACACTATGTTGGCGATCCTATCGCATTAATCGTAGCACGAGACAGCTACGCAGCGGAGAAAGCCATGGATAGGATACATGTGGAGTATGATCCTCTCCCAGCCTATCTAGATATTGACGCGACATTAGCCGATGATGTGGTCGACATCCATGAAGGAGGTAACATCGCGGTCACCACCAAGATCAGGAAAGGTGACGCCAAGAAAGGTTTCAATGAGGCTGATGTGGAGGTTGAGGATACTTACTGGAGCCCATATCAGGACCACATGTACCTTGAGACAGAGGCAGCCTATGCTGTACCAGAAGGCTCAAACAAAGTAACGGTTATCGCTAATGGGCAGAGTCCATTCCTCTGCAGAGAAAAAGTAGCCCATGTCCTCGGATGGGATCTGAATCAAGTCAGAATTGTACAAGCTCTCACAGGGGGTGCATTCGGTGGCAAAGATGATCAGGGACCAATTGTCTCGGCCTATGCAGCATTAGCAGCCACCAAACTGGGGAAACCAGTAGCTCATGTATGGACTCGGGAGGAAAGCGTAGCATATAGCCCTAAAAGATTCCCAGCTCGCATAAAGTACAGGAGCGGAGCTAACAGGAGGGGAGAAGTTACAGCGGTGGAGGTTGATATCACCGTTGAATGCGGAGCGTACGCTAATAGAAGCCCATTTTGGCTATGGAGACAGACAGCCCATGCCGCAGGACCATACGAGGTGGATAACTGTAGTGTAGACGGGCGAGCGGTATATACAAATAAAGTGTATGGAGGCAGCTTCAGAGGTTTCGGAGACCTTGCATTACACTTCGCAGCTGAGCAACAGATGGATAGACTCGCCTATGAATTGGGGATGGATCCCATCGAGTTCAGGCTCAAGAACGTCCTCGTTGAGGGCAGCAAAACCACCTGCGATCAGGTAGTAGATAGCAGCGTCGGTATAAAGGAGTGCCTTGAGGGGGTACGAGATGCATCTGACTGGGTTAACAACAGGGAACCGGTTCAACAGGGTTCCAAAGTGAGAGGTTATGGGGTAGGACTCGCTTATCACGGTATAAGCACCAGCCGGAGCACTCCTGATTGGAGCGCAGCCAGTCTACTTCTCAATCAGGATGGAAGTATCAACTACCGTACAGGAATAGTGGAGTTGGGACAGGGGAGCCCCTTCGGACACATCAAGATAGTATCAGAGATAACAGGTGTGCCAATTGACAAGATAATCATCGATCTACCTGATACTGATAGCACTCTTAACGCTAAGCCAACCCATGGAAGCAGGGGGCTGATGCTGGGGGGGACAGCCGCAGCTAAAGCAGCGTTAAAACTCAGAGAGAACATGGTAGCATGCGCATCAGAACTATTAGAAATACCTGAGGACAGGATCGAGTTACTTGAGGGGAAAGCCCGTTATAAAGAGGACACAGATACATGCATATCTATACGAGAACTAGCAGAAGAGATGTACAATCGAGGATACGATCCAGGAGCTCACGGCTACTTTAAGGCGCCTAAACGCTTCTTCGATCCAAAAACCGGGTTAGGTGTAAACTATAGTGTCTATACATTCGCCGCCACAGTCGCCGAGGTAGAAGTTGACACTGAGACAGGTGAAATAGCAGTGACAAAGATTTGGCCTGCTATGGACTGCGGACAAGCTATCGACCCCATGATGATAGAAGGCCAGATAGAGGGAGCTGTCGGACAAGGACTAGGCTTCACACTCATGGAAAACATGGAGATCAATGACAGAGGACAAGTGCTTAACCCCAATTTCACGGACTATGTTGTTCCAAGCAGCCTAGACACCCCCGAAATAGAGCCATGTATAATCGTTGAGAAACCTTACAAGCATGGAGCATTCGGAGCAAAAGGAGTAGGAGAGCCAGCGATAATCAGCATTGTGCCTACTATCACCAACGCGATCTATCATGCAACGGGTAAACGATTCAACACGATACCCATCCGTCCATGGACTATGCATAAAGCGTTAAAGGAGGCCCAGCAATGAAGCCCATACCCGAGTTCGAGTACCATGCTCCAGTGACGCTAGAGGGAGCACTTGTATTACTAAGTGATCTGGATAAGGCGAAACCAATCATAGGTGGAACAGATCTAATAACTGCATTGAGGCAAGCAGAGTGTAGCCCAAGTCACCTAGTTGACTTGAACAGAATACCCGAACTCAACTACATCAAAGAAGAGGACGGGTACATCAAAATAGGTGCAACCACCACGCACAGTCAAGTAGAATCACATCATTTAACCAAAGAAATCCCAGCTTTATATGACGCTGTTAGCAGAATAGGAAGCCCTCAGATAAGAAATCGTGGAACAATAACAGGAAACGTAGTTAACGCCTCACCAGCCGCGGACACAGCATGCCCACTAATAATACATGATACAGAGCTTGAGATAAAGTCAATTGACAACGAGTACATTATGCCCATAGAAGAACTTTTCACCGGACCCAAGATCAACTGCCTTGAACCCGGTGAACTAGTAACAGAGATAAGAGTACCAGCACCGCCTGAGAACTCTTCTAGTGCTTACCTGAGAATAGGTAGACGTAAATCTTTCACATTATCAGTTGTTAGTGTAGCAGCCTATATACAGATGGGGGAAAATATTTGTGTGGACGCTGGTTTTGCTTTTGGAAGCGTCGCCATGACACCTCTCAGAGTACCTGAAGTAGAGGAAATGCTTGAAGATAGGGAACTCACCATGGAGAATATAGAGGAAGTATCTGAAGCAGTCAAAGAATATGTTACCCCCATTACAGATGTACGAGGCACAGAGGAGTATAGACGAGATATGTGCCCCGTGTTACTTCGTAGAGCCATTGAGAAATGCATGGAAAGAATGAGGTGAATGAGATGAACATAAGAATCGAGTTAAACGGAAAAAAAGTAGATATCGACGTGAGTCCTCAGACCAGTCTAGTTGATATACTAAGAGACCACCTCAACATAAACAGCGTGAAAAAAGGATGTGAGAGCGGAGAATGCGGTGCATGCACAGTACTCCTCGATGGAATACCTGTGACCAGTTGCATAATCCTAGCGCCACAAGCCGAGGGACACCGAATAACCACATTAGAGGGATTGGAACATAACCCCCTAATGATTGACCTCAGAGAAGCATTCATAGAGAACGGTGCCATCCAGTGTGGCTTCTGTACACCAGGGATGCTCATTAGTAGCTATGCGTTACTACGGGATAACCCCAACCCTACAGCCGAAGAAGTGAAGATCGGTATAGAGGGAAACATATGCCGCTGCACCGGATACACAAAGATTATCGAGGCCATCCTCGACGCAACGGAGAGGATAGCACCTGAGTGAAGAGACAATTATAGAGAGACTGCATAGAGAGCTAACAGAAGGGAGAGAAGCAGTTCTCTGCACTCTCACATTTAAAGAAGGTTCAGGTCCCAGAGACCCCGGTGCAAAGATGCTAGTAACTAGCGACGGAGAGAGCATAGGAACCATCGGAGGTGGGGGGATGGAGCGTCTCTTAGTATCCCGAGCCTTAGAGGTACTGGAATTAGGTAAGCCTCGTTCATACCACTTCGCCATGGGAATACCAGCCAGGGAAGACATGATATCAGTAGACAGTAAATGCGGTGGAGAGGTTAAAATATTCATGGACCCGATAAAACCAGACCCAAGACTAATCATAATGGGCAGCGGCTTGATAGCCCAGCCCGTAGCACATTACGCCAAGGACTGCGGATTCACAGTGATAATCATAGATGACGCTGAGACCGCCAAGGAGGATAACTTCCCGGGTATGAGAGTAGTAAACACTGAGTACCCGGAGAGCCTTGAAACCGTGGATATCAGGCCAACCGACTGCGTGACCATGCTACATGGAGAAACCGACTTTGAACTAGAGGGACTCAGATACGCTGTGAGAGCAGAGCCAGCTTATATCGGATTACTGGGAAGCAGTAACAAGCGAAAAGAACATGTGCAACAACTAAAAGCAGAGGGGTTGAAGCCCGAGGCTGTAGAATCCATCAAAGGCCCTATTGGCTTAGATATCGAAGCCAAGACCCCTGAGGAGATAGCCATCAGCATAGTCGCTGAGCTTATTCAACGAAAAAATGGTTGACTACCGTTTATCCCATAGTTTTTTAGCGTACGCATAATCTTGGGGAGTGTCAAGGTCTAATCTTGTCCAGATGCTTCCCTCTACGTATTTATGATCCGCCTCATGTCTCAGGACCACGTCCTTCATATTCTTATCATGACTGAGGCTAAGAAACTCCTGTAAGAGGCTGCGTGAGACTAGTACAGGGTGACCTCGTTTACCATCATACATTGGGCTTACCAGTGATGCACCTGTTGACTCCATTTTCCCCACCATTCTATCGAGCAGAGAGGGTTTGAACCCAAAAGTATCGCTGAGTATCATAAAAACAGCGTCCACATCATTATCCAGCTCTCTCAGCCCAGCCTGGAAACTAGTGGTCATCCCCATCTCATAGTCCGGGTTGTGAACAGATTTGACACCACATTCATTAATTAGCCCATTGATCTCCTCTTGGTTATGCCCCGTCACCACAATGGTATCATAGCCATCCAAGTTGTCCAATATATGACCTAGAACAGTTTTACCGCCAAGAGTTAAGAGGAGTTTATTTACCCCCATGCGGCTGGATTTACCCGCAGCAAGGACTATGGCCACTGTTTTCATCGCATATCTTTCGCCGCTTTCTGTACAGCCTTCACGATATTAACATACCCTGTGCATCGGCAAAGGTTACCCTTCAGATAGTCACGGATCTCAGATTCACTGGGGTTAGATTTCTCTTCAAGCAAAGCCTTAGTTGTCATGATGAAACCCGGTGTACAGAAGCCGCATTGTACTGCTCCCTCATCAAGGTAAGCCTGTTGAATTGGGTGTAGCTCTTTACCGTCGCTTAGTCCTTCAATTGTGTCCACTGTTTTACCATCACAGTCTACAGCAAGGGTCATACACCCGAGTACAGGCTCTCCGTCCACAAGAACTGTGCATGCACCGCATTCTCCTATACCACAGCCATACTTGGCTCCAGTTAAGCCTAGGTCATCTCTTAGCAAGTTCAGTAATAGTTTGCTCGGTGATATATCGAATTCGCTTTTCCTCCCATTGATAGTCATCGTGATCTTCATTGTTTACCCTCCTCCTTTGTATATGCGAGTTTAATCGCTTCCATCGCTATTCCTTTCGCCGCCTCCCTACGGTACTCCGCTGTGGCCCGTACATCTGTGATTGGTTTTATATTCTCACTTACCATCTGGGCTGCTTCCCAGATAGTCTCATCGGACAAAGTTTTGTCTTTGAGGTAGACCTCAACCTTGGAGAGTCTTAGAGGTGTGGGCGCGACACTTCCCAGCGCTACTGTGGATTTGGCTACCTTGTCGTCTCTCCTAGTTATAGTTGTAGCTATACTTATGGTGCTGATGTCCAGAGCCATCCTGCCTATACTTATGAAGTGATAACCCGTATCCTTATCCATAACTGGGACTGTGAAGCCGGTAACGATCTCATCCTCGGCGAGCACAGTTGCACTGGGTCCAGTAAAGAAGTCTGTTACAGGCAGATCTCTCTGGGTATCAACACCAGCTATATGTATCCTAGCATCCTGGGCGACCAAGCCTAGGGCTCCATCCGCTGCTGGTGAAGCATTACAAACGTTTCCACCGAGGGTGCCCATGTTTCGTATCTGGATGCTTCCAATGGTCTTTGTCGCCAAGTACTGTAATGGGATCTTCTCTTTAACTAGTTCACTCTTCTCTATTGCATTTAGCTTGGTGGCTGAGCCTATCCATATCCCGTTATCGGTCTCCTTTATGCCTATAAGCTCAGGTATTTTTTTGATGTTTACAATATGTTCGGGTTCCAGTAAGCGCTGCTTCATCTTGGGTATGAGATCGGTTCCCCCAGCTAGAATCATACTGTCCGGATGCTCGGCCAGCAGTTTGGTTGCTTCATTTATGGTCTCGGGTAGATGATATTTGAAAGGTTTACCGATTATGTGGGTGTTCCACTTGTTAATACTACTCATTGCTGGGCCTCCTTCTCCTTAAGTTTAGCTAGAATCATGTCCTTAGTTATTGGTAGTTTGAAAAATCGTACCCCTAGGGCGTTCTGTATCGCGTTTGCTATCGCCCCGGCTACCGGGTTTAATGCGCCTTCCCCTAAACCCTTGGCTCCGAATGGGCCTGTGGGCTCATAGGTGTCAGCGAAGAATACATAAAAATCCTCCAAGCCGGGTAGGTCAAGTGGTGTAGGTATTTTGTAATCTGACATGAATCCATGATTCAATAGCACCCCATTCACAGGGTTATATTCTGTGTCCTCGTTTACAGTCATTCCCCATCCCTGGGCGAATCCACCGTGTATCTGACCCATAGCCATCTTTGGGTTAATCACGGTTCCTACATCAGCGCCTGCGATGACCTTGACTAATCTCACTTTCCCAGTCCAGGTATCTATCTCTACCTCCACAAAATATCCGGTGAAGTGAGGCGGACACGCGGGCTGCCTATAACTGTCAACCGCTGCTATAGTGCCTAGGTTCTTGTGTCTCATCTCGTAGGCTAATTCTTTGAAGGTTATCTCCCGCTCTTCGACTCCTTGGGCATAAATTACTCCCTGCTCTTTATCTGGATCCCATTTGAATCGTAGAGCGTGGGCGTAGGCATCCAGTGATCTGGCGGCTGCCTGCCTAATCTTCTCTTTAACCTGCCCAGCTACCTTGAGGGCTGCCCCCCCTCCGCTGTATATACCCCTTGACGCATGTGTGCAGACATCGTATACTGTTGTTCCTGTGTCTGCTCGTACAATATTAACCATGTAATGGGGTATTTCAAGCTCCTCCCCGATTATCTTGACGTGAGCATCCATAGTACCTCCGCCGTGGTCCATTAAAGCGGACACATAGTCAAAGGTTCCATCCTCGTTGAGCTTTAACATAGCACCGCCGAAGTCAATGACACTACCGGGTACAGGAGCTCCGGCACTACTGGTGTGGTATCCTCTACCCATGCCTATTCCACGCCGGTATCTTCCTGATTGCTCCTCTGCTCTTGGTCGCTCATACCAGCCACTTAACTCGGCCCCTGTATTGAGTATCTCCTCTACCCCACAGCTCTCGATAACAGATTTTACGCTTGGACCTTGCCCCCAGAATAGGTCCCCTTCACCGATATAGTTCTTGAGCCTGAAATCCAATGGATCAATACCTATCTTATTGGCTAATGCATCCATCATAGTCTCTACTACCCAAGTTATCTGCGGGTTACCGTAGCCTCTGAAGGCGCAGGCTGGTACCTTGTTCGTGTATATTGCTTTACCCATGTAGCTCTTATGAGGAATCTTGTAGAGGCTCACCCACCAGCCTACAACACACCCTAGTAAGGGGTATGCTTGGATCTGGTGACCACCGATATCCAGATAAGCGTCCAAGTGACCAGCTGTTAATTTACCCTCTTTGTTCGCCCCCAGTTTTAATTTGAATATCATCTGGTAACTACAGTGATCGTGAAGGTCCTCTTCACGGGTATAAGTCAGCTTTACTGGTCTCTGGCTCTTCAAGGCTAAGGCTACTGCTATTGGGATCGGTGGATTAACCTGAATACTGGACCCGAAGCTACCGCCTATGGGCACCTTTATGACCCGGATCTTGCCCATGGGGATACCGAATATCTCGTAGAGAAGTATACGTGTATTGTGAAGCGTCTGAGTGGTGCTCCAGATGGTTATACCTCCATCCGGCTCAGGTCGCACCAGTACGCTCTTGGTCTCCATCTGCGTGTGATACCGTCTATTAGTGCGATAAGTCTCCTCGACTATGTAATCAGACTCAGAGAATCCTGTCTCGGGGTCACCCTCAACTATGTCCAAGCTGCAGGCAATATTATTATTCACTTTGATCCATTCATCCCCTCGCATAATATCGGTGTGAATCTGCTCAGCACCGGGTTTTTTCGCATCCATGACATCGAAAACAGCTGGCAACTGCTTATACCTGATATCAATGGCTTCAATTGCTCGCTGAGCCTCTTCCTCAGATTCTGCTGCTACAGCCATAACCGGCTCGCCCACGTATCGTGGGTTATCGGTGAGAACCTTCCAGTCTTTGAATGTACTATTTGGAACACTAACAAGTCTCGGACAGTAGGTAACATCGGGAACCTCATCAGGTGTAAGGCTAACAATAGCAGGATCATCTATCCTAGATGTGTCGATTTTCGACACCTGTGCATGAGGATACGGGCTTTTCAATACCCGTGCATATAGCATATGGGGAAGACTCAGATCCGATGCATATTTCTCTCTCCCAGTTACCTTGGCTACGCCGTCCTGTCTCTGGGTGTCTCTGCCCAGATTCTTGAACGTTGAAGTATTAGACATATAGGAAAAGAGTTGATTATCGAATTATAAGAATTAGCTATGTCATTGGGGTGAGGGTATGATTCACATCTATTACACCCCTGATGGCTTTTGACTTGTTTACAAAACTCAATATCTCCTCAGAGGGACCCTTGACCAGAAAGATCTCTATACAGTAACCACCCTCGATATGTAGATGCATGTTACCGAAGATTATCTCATCGAAGCCGTTACGCAGATCAATTAAACCAAGATGAGTGCTAGTCTCCTCGCTCTCCGATATGATTGTCACGGTTGAGAGGAGCTCCCCCCGTTGCATCTTGGTGAGCTTATAATCTGTTAACACCTCTCTGATAGCTAGTCTAAGAGCCTCGGATCGGCTACTGTACCCTAACTCTTTCACAAACTGGTCCAGTCGGGTTAGAAGATCATTCGTGAGACTTACACTGATAACAGTCATAGTTTAATAAAAAACACGTGATAATTTATTAATTTCTAATAAAAGAGGGATAAACTATAGCATCATATTAATAAAAGCTAAAGACCCCAAGATAGGGAATGCCCCCTCAGCACCACAACCATGAACACGAGACGTGCGAACACAGCAACGGGGAAGAAGGTACTGTATGCTCCATTGATGGAGGACCCTGCTCCACGTGTGAACATGGTCATAAACACGAGGAAACCAGTTGGACCCGGAGCATAGTAATTGGGTTACTGATAGCCACAGGGATTGGATTAGACCATTTTGGAGTGAGCAGCCAACTGTCCACTGTTATACTCATATCAGCCATGATTGCCAGCGGCTACAAGATGGCTTTCAACGGTTTCAAAGAGCTCGCTAGGGGAAATATTGGGATAGACTTACTGGTCACTATAGCTGCTATAGGGGCCACTATCATAGGGCAGTACCAGGAAGGCGCCCTCGTGGTCTTCTTGAAAGACATATCATTAAAACTCGAGGTAATCGCATCAGAGCGAGCTCGCCATGCTATTGAGGCATTAATGGAGCTAAGACCAGAAGTTGCCACAATCAAGACAGCTGAAGGGGAAGAAAATATGCCCATTGATAACGTATTGCCGGGAGAGGTTTTCATCGTTCGACCAGGGGATAGAATCCCTTTAGATGGGGTAGTAGTAGAAGGCAGTACCTCAATTGATCAATCAGCTATGACAGGGGAGTCAATACCTGTTGCCAAAGATAGAAAAGACGAGGTCTACGCTGGAACTATTAACCTTGATGGATACTTGGAAGTGGAAACCACACGGGCGTCCCATGAGAGCATGCTATCAAATATCCTCAGGATGATTCAGGAAGCTGAG
>CAZAQI010000003.1:51565-53173 GCA_964487465.1 uncultured Candidatus Bathyarchaeia archaeon | reverse complement strand
CTCAATGTATCCATTTTATGCTCTTTGTCAAAGTTGGATCCTATCTCTTCTGCGAACTCAAGCTCCTCCTCGCTCCACTCTGGTCCACCTATCTCCCTCATGTTCTTAACCACCAACTCGGCGATGGTCTTGTTGGGGACTATATTGTATAATGCGTCTATGAACTGGATCTCCAGCTCTGTCTCGGTCATTAAGGTTGCTCCTTTCGCTATCTTCTTGATACGTTCATAGATGGGGTCCAGTTGTGTGCGCTCAGGAGCTCTGATGTAATACCATGAACGGGCGTAATCAGGTACTACGTTAGGTTGTCCACCACCTTCTTCTATAGTGTAGTGGATACGTGCATCCTCGATGATATGCTCCCGTAAATAGTTCACACCGATGTTCATCAACTCGATGGCATCCAAAGAACTGCGCCCCATCTCGGGATTACCGGCAGCGTGAGCCGTCTTACCACGGTAGATAAACTTGACTCCATTCACAGCATTGCTGCTTCTGAGGCTGGCTGTGTTCATGCTACTGGGGTGGTGACTCAAGCAGGCGTCTAGGTCATCATAGTATCCATCCCGCGCCATGAATACTTTGCCGCCATAGTTTTCCTCCGCTGGAGTACCGTAGAAACGAACAGTACCTGGTAAATCATCTTCTTCCAATAAGTATCGTAGACCTATTGCTACGGCGAGTGCTGTGGCTCCGTGTACGTTGTGGCCACAGCCATGTCCCGGTGCACCGGGTACCAGTGGATCCTGCTCTGGTTTCACCTTGTTACTGATACCGGGGAGGGCGTCGTATTCGCCCTGCAATCCTATGATGGGTTTACCCTGTCCCCACTCTGCTACGATGGCGGTGGGCATTCCGGATACACCGTGCTCTACATCGAAGCCGTGTTCCCGCAGCTTCTCGGCTATTAGCTTGCTTGATTGGGTCTCCACTAGGCCCAACTCGGCGTAGTGCCAGACCTTGTCCGCTACCTCTGTGAATTCATCTTTATGCTCTTCAATCCAGTTCCATATCTTGTCTTTAAGCATGAGATATGAATATCATCATGCATGTAAAAAATATAGGCGCTTCTAATCGGATGCAATGTTTTATCAAAGTATATTGTATCTGTGATTCTATGTTGATATGTTCTCGTGATATTGGATTTAAGTTGGTGGAGGGATGGGGTGAGCTCCCTGATGGGTGGAGTTTTGGCCAGGTTATAGGCGTGGATGTGGATAGGGAGGATAATGTCTATGTCTTGAACAGGGGAGAGCACCCAGTGATCATATTCAATGCTATGGGGGAGTTCCTAGACTCATGGGGTGAAGGAGGAATGAGCTCAAGCCACGGACTCCATATAGAGGGAAATATAGCCTACGTAGCTGACTACAGTGAGCACACGGTATCCCAGTATACTCTCGACGGAGAGCTCATTGAGGTCTGGGGTAATAAGGGAGAGCCCGGTGTGGATGGGGAGCCATTCAATAGGCCAACGGATGTGGATGTTGCTCCAACAGGTGAGGTATATGTCTCGGATGGCTACGGTAACGCCCAGGTGCACAGATACTCACCGGAGGGGGTTTTACTCAAGTCCTGGGGGTGTCACGGGGATGGTCCGGGGGAGTT
>CAZAQI010000003.1:0-51555 GCA_964487465.1 uncultured Candidatus Bathyarchaeia archaeon | reverse complement strand
ATATATGCCACGATGTATGCATAGCCGAGGACGGACGGGTGTTTATCGCGGATCGTCAGAATCACAGGATTCAGATATTCACACCGGGTGGCGAGTATATAGATGAGTGGAGTGGGTTCCGACAGCCTTGCAGCGTCACCATCGATGATGATGGATTAATATATGTCTCGGAGCTCCAGCAGAGATTCAGCATCCTAACACAGGAGGGAGAGCTATTACTACGTTGGGGAGGAGCAAAGACTCTGGAGCCGGGTTTATTCATGAATCCCCACTGCGCCACATTAGACAGCCAGGGTGACCTCTACGTGGGAGAGACGTTGGAGGGAAGCAGAATACAGAAGTTTAAACGAATAAAGTAAAGGAAATAACATGTCCAAGGTTAAGCATCTACAGCACACAGGCCTACTAGGATTCCTTGGAGGTTGGCTAATTATCTTTTTAGCTATCTCACGAAACAGCTGGTTTGTTTTCACTGAGAACGCTTTCAGTGATCTGGGTAACCCAGCTGCGAATGATCCATGGATATTCAACTTTGGTATGATGCTGAATGGATTACTTGTACTACTGTATGGATTATACCTGGTTTATGTCTCATTCAATAAGCGGGGCTCGGTAGGAGGTGCATTCATGATGATAACAGGGGTCTTTCTTAGCCTTATCGGGTGTTTTCCCGAGGGAACAAGGCATCATACCTTCGTCTCTTATTGGTTTTTCATACAGGGGGATCTATCTATACTCGTCTGGGGACTGGCATTAATCCAGGAGAGGAGATGGAGACGTGAGTCCTGGGTCTTCCTATTATTGAGCACGCTTGGTCCCCTAGGTGCGGTTCTGGTACCCTGGCCGTCTATCGCTGCTGTCGAGACTTATGGTATACTGTTAATGAATACCTGGGTGATAATAATGAGACATATTACCCCTGAATTCCCTGCAACTGGTTAAAAATAGTAAAATAGAAAAAAGGTTTATTGTTTGCCTTTTAGCTTCTGCCAGGCTTCCTCAGCGATCTCCAGCGGAGGCTCCACGTCCTCGGGTATAGCGCACTCGTATTCCCTACCGGCTAATCGTTCCTCATGCTCCTTCTTGGCCTTCTCCAAGAGTTCCGGGTTTGTGAATAGGTCTAGGGCGCTGGCAGTCATGGTCTTGGCTGCGAATATGAGGCTCTTGTGGCCGATGCTCATACCGCTTACGGCGGTGAATCTCCAGTCATGGCCGGGTGCACCAAGTATATTGCAGGCGGTTCCGAACTCCATGGTCGGTGTCACCCAGCTAACATCACTGACATCCGTGCTTCCCTTGCTGACCTCACCCTCGTTCCACGCGTCCAGTATATCCGTCATAAGGTTCACGTCACGGTATTTCTCGGCTTCAGGCACACCGTATTTGCGTAGGCTCTGCATCTTATCCTCCACATCGATGGTTTCGGCTATCTTCGCTGCGAACTCAAGCTCCTCATCTGTCCATCCGGGGTGTCCTATCTCCCGCATGTTAGAGGTTACTAATTCACTGAGAGTCTTATTGGGTATCTTGTTGTAGATGGCTGCGATGAGATCGATCTTTAACTCGGTCTCGGTCATCATGGCTGCGCCTTCTGCGATCTTGTTGATACGTTCATAGATGGTGTCTACCTGTGACCTCTCTGGGGCCCTGATGTAGTACCATGAACGGGCGTAATCGGGAACCACGTTAGGTTGTCCACCACCCTCCTCGATGACGTAGTGGATCCGGGCTTCTTGTACCACGTGTTCACGTAGATAGTTGACCCCGATGTTCATCAACTCGATGGCGTCCAGCGCACTTCTGCCCTGCTCGGGGCTGCCAGCCGCGTGAGCCGTCTTTCCGTGGAACTCGTATTTCACGCTGTTAACCGCGTTGCTTGATGCTAGTCCCGCGACATTCATGCCGCTCGGGTGGTGACTCAGGCAGGCGTCAACACCCTTGAAGTAGCCCTCCCTCACGAGGTAGGCTTTTCCGTCATAGTTTTCCTCAGCGGGGCTGCCGTAGACTTTGATAGTACCCTTGATTTCTTCTTTCTCCATGATGTTCTTGGTGGCGATGGCTGCCATGAAGCCGCTGGTGCCGTGGATGTTATGGCCGCAACCGTGTCCGGGGCCATCTTCCACAAGGGGGTCTTTGCGTGGTACGGGTTTGTTGCTGATACCGGGGAGGGCATCGTATTCACCCATGAACCCAATTACTGGTTCTCCCTCGCCCCATGTGGCTACGAAGGCCGTGGGCATACCCGCTACACCGTGCTCCACCTCGAAGCCGTGTTCCCGCAGAGTGTCCACATGAAGCTGAGCGGATTTATGCTCAACTAGGCCTAGCTCCGCGTACTCCCATACCTGATCACTTACCTCGATGAACTCCTCACGGTGCTCATCGATCCATTTCCATGAAGTTTCCTTGATCATATCTCATAGAATGGGTGCGTGGATGTAAAAAAGGTGCGAAAAACTCTAAGGGGTTATATGATGGTATAGGGGTCTTGTTGTTATGAAGGTCGTAGGCGTTATCGGTGGAGCGAAGACGGATGGTAACACGTTTAAACTAGTGCGGGCGGTGCTGGACGGGGCTCTTGAGGCGGGTCACACGGTGGTTACCTGGAGGCTCAAGGATACCTATATCGGTCACCTAGGATACCTAGAGGGGGAGACCTTGCTCCCATTAGATGATTTTGAGAAGATGCAGCCGGATCTGGAGTCCATGGAGGCATTGGTGCTAGGTGCACCGGTCTGGTATGGACAAGTAGATACCCGGACACTGAACTTTATCACCCGGACCTATTACTATAACCGTTCGTATAGCGAGGAGAATGCTGAGAAGTGGCCGAGGGCTCAACCAGTCAACATATTGACCTATGAGCGTGAGGAGGAGGATGCCTATGATCACTTACTGGAGTGGCTGGATGGCATATGGGACTGGTATGGTATGAAGAAGTCCATCAACCTAGTGGCCGCGGGTACAACCAAGAAACCCGTCGAGGAAAGAGATGAACTGCTGGAGAAAGCTAAAGAGATAGGCAGGAATCTCTAAGATAAATCTTTAAACCAGACCAGGTTAGGCTGTAGGATATAATGAGTCATGTTATGGACATCCCATCCTTAATCCTGTTATCAGTGGGGTTAGCCATGGACGCTTTCAGTGTAGCTCTGGTAGCTGGATTCGGTCTAGGCAAGATCAAGTTCATGGATACGGCGAGGGTGAGCTCAAGTTTCGGTGTAGCACACATAGTTATGCCTATATTAGGCTGGTTAATGGGATCCACTATCATCGGGTTTATCCAGAGATGGGATCACTGGATTGCCTTCATATTACTGGCTTTCGTAGGGGGCAAGATGATCCAGGAGGGTTTGGATGAGGTTTCGGATGAGATAAACGCCTGTGATTTGCTTAACTTCACCAGTCTGGTTATGTTTACAGTTGCTGTGAGTATTGATGCGTTAGCAGTTGGTCTTAGTTTTAGCCTCCAAGAGCTGAGTATCTGGGTGCCCAGCCTCTATATGGGTGCAGGTACCCTTGTTTTCACGTTTATCGGGCTCACCATCGGGAATAAGACAGGATCGAGGTTCGGTAAGAAGGCTCAGATCGTGGGTGGATTGATACTGATACTTATTGGTTTACGAGTCGTTGTAACACATATCTTCTAATAGTTCCGGCAACTCGGTTAGCTTGTTTATCACAGCATCTGGGTTTAGTTTCCTGAGTGTCGATTCACTGTATTCACGAGTGTTAATGAGGACAAAAAATCCGCCTGCCTCTTTACATGCGTAGCCGTCATGATCTGAGTCACCGACGTATATGAAGTCGCCTTGGTGGTACATATCTAGTATTCTATTGATTGGCTCCGGGTCTGGTTTTATGAAGCGGCATTCGTCCCGTGTGACTGAGTGCTTGAAGAAGTCGCCGAAGCAGCCGTAGTCATGGTGGCTGCTTATTCTATCATATGATCCACGGCTGGCGGTGGTTACAAGCCCCATCGTGTAACCGAGTTTCTTCAAAGATTCCAGACCATTTAACGTGTCGGGGAGTAGTACGCTTATCTCGTGATCCGCTCGCTCCTCTGCCATGAAGGGTTTATTGATCTCATCCATAATTAGCTGGATTTCGTCAAGTGGGTGATTGTTCTCTTCTAGGTGGCGTCTGGTGGTGTTCCAGATCAATGCCATCCGGTCTAGAGGTACTACTTTTTCTGCGGATACACCGTGTTTGATTACTATTTTCTTCATCTGTTGTTTAATGGATATATAGGGCTCATAGTGGGTCTTTGTGCCTTTATACTCGGGTTTCTTCTCCTGAATTATGAGTGTGCCATCCATGTCAAAGAGGAGGAGGGGCTTCATACCACTAGTTTAATATGGCCTCATCTAAATGGATTCTCTCTGATTTCAGGGTCTCCTCATCTGGCCAGCCAAGGATTATATGGTTTCGGCTGGTCATGGTGGAGCTAAGGTTAAAGTAGTCTCTTAATCGTTTCTGGGTCTCTTCACCGTGGGTTAGCCAGCAACTCCCCAAGCCTAGGGCATGAGCCATAAGGCATATATGGTCTGCTGCGGCCGCGGCGTCATAGTAGAGGTTCTGGGGTACGTATTTCTCGAACCTCAGGGTATGATACATGCTGAGCTCCTGGAGAACCACTATCATGACACAGTTCTCTATGGGTATATCACTGCTTACCAGTTGTTGCTCCTCTGGGTCGCGTAGTACGAGGAACCTAGTGCAGCCTACGTTGCAGCCGTGTGGGGCGTATAACCCGGCTTTGAGTATCCTGCGTATCATGTGATCGGGTACTGTCTCTGGTTTGAACTGTCGGATGCTCTTGCGTCCATAGATTAGGCGTTCTATGGTCTCGACTTCTTCCTCGGTAAAGCTCTCCCATGAGGTTGTCTCAAAGTCCGCTGATTTACCTTCTCTTAGCCTCTTCGCTGCTTCTATGTATTTCTTGCACCACTGGATGTCCGGTGGCTCGGTGCTATAACCTCGCTTTTTCCATATCTCTAGGAGACGTTCAGCAACTTTACCGAAATCTTGGGGTAGTTCATAACTGCCGTTGAGGATCCTGTAGATATAGACCTCGATGGTGTGGTGGGTGCGTTCATGTAGTATGCCGCGTAGGTCAGCCTTCTTCATATTCATTAAATCATTCACGGTGTAGCCGTGAACCTTGAACTGTGTACTCATAATACAAGTAAAACGGGTTCAATTGATAATATCACCGGATACATATGGCTTAAGATAATAATTATACACCTAGTCCAAATAGAAGGATAGCCGGTTAAGATTACTACACTAGAACGAGTACCCATAGTAATAGATGTCTTTCTTATCGTCACAGTCATCTGGTCTGTTGGGCAACTTGGAGGTTCACTCGAGTTAATGGGGTGTAAGATCATTAGCGTGGCTGACAGACAGAGGAGCATCCCCTAGTGGTATTCCTAATAATAATAATCGCTGCATTACTCTTCATATTACATTCTTCGAATAAACCTATATCTCTCCAATATAACCGCTCAGCTGTGACCAAACATTTATCTCTGGTCACCGCAATCCAATAAACCTCGGTGAAAGAGATGGCAAGGGATAGCATTCCGACCAACAGAAACATATTCTCAAATCATTGAACTCCACGGACACCTAATCGATTCTAACATACTCTCACAGGTCCTAGACACCATAATGGATCATCAAGCAGAGTTTGAGTTCCAAGAGTTCAATGTCGGCAAGAGAAAACACGATCCAAGCTCCACACGCATACAGCTAATAGCTGAGAGTAGGGAGCAACTAGACACAATAATAAGGGAGGTAACGCGCCTTGGAGCTACCCTCCCGGAGACACCTGAAGTAGAATATATGGAGGCACCGGGAGATATGATGCTCCCCGATGACTTCTACTGCACCACGAACCATGAGACCATGGTCTACATACAAGGTGAATGGATAAAGGTGGAAAGCCAGATGATGGACAAACATATCATCGTGGACCCTGAGAAGAAGACAGCCTACTGTAAACCCATAGCCGAGGTGAAGAAAGGCGACTTGGTGGTAGTAGGTCAACGTGGCGTCAAGGTGAAACACCCGGAACGCCCAAGGGAAGGCGTGGGGGTATTTGAGTTCATGAACAGTGACGTGTCACCGGAGAAACCAGCCACATCAATAATACGGGAAGTCGCCCGTAGCATTAAAGAGAGAGCCGGTAACGGAGGCAAGATCGTGGTGGTGGCTGGACCCGCGGTGATCCATACAGGAGGTGCCCCCCATCTAGCTGAACTAGTTGAGCTAGGCTACGTGGACTCTCTGCTCTCAGGTAACGCGTTGGCGGTTCATGACATTGAACGAGCCCTCTACGGCACCAGTCTCGGGGTCGATCTTGAAAACATCAAGGTGCAGAACCCTAGAAATCATATAGCAGCAATAAATCAGGTACTCAAAGCAGGTTCCATAAAGGCTCTGGTAGAAAACGGCAAACTCAAAAAAGGTATTTTCTACCAGCTTACTAAACACAATGTACCCTACGTTCTAGCCGGCTCAATACGCGACGACGGGCCCATACCAGAGGTAATAAAATGCAGCGACGAAGCCCAGAGACAGTACCGTAAACAAGTGAAGGACGCTGACTATGTTATCATGCTGGCCTCAACGCTCCACAGTATTGCCGTGGGGAACATGCTGCCAAGCAGAGTCAAGACAATCTGCGTGGACATAAACCCGGCTGTAGTCACCAAGCTCAGTGACAGGGGAACAAGCCAAGCGGTAGGCATCGTGACAGACGTAGGCACATTCTTACCATTACTGGTAAATGAGTTGAAGAATAGTATCTAACCCATTTACACTGTATATATCGCTCAAGCTAAGCATCTTTTTACTCAAACAGGGTTTCTATATATTCCAGTTTACCAGATGCAATACATCATCACTATAAACAATATTCCGTCCAACCTCTTCCACTCCGTCACCATTTAAAGCCACCGCCACAAATCCTACCCAGACATGAAAGGCAGACTCTGCATCATCACAGGAGCTAACACAGGCATAGGATACCATACCGCCAAACAACTAGCCCAAAAAGGAGCCACAGTAGTACTAGTATGCCGAGACCAAGAAAAAGCAGAAACAGCACAAAAAGAAATCAAACAAGCTACAGGCAGCCACAGCGTATACAGAATGCACTGCGACTTAAACAATATGCATAGCATAGACAGCTTCACAAATGAGTTCCAAAGCCGCTTCACCTGTCTTCACGTACTAATAAACAACGCCGGAGCCATCCACAACACCCGACAAGAGACCACAGAAGGTTACGAGAAAACCATATCCACCAACTATCTGGCCCCATTCAAACTAACCCAAAACCTATTACCATTACTCAAAGAAAAACCACCATCAAGAATCATAAACCACGGCTCAGGCCTACACAGAACCGGAGAGTTAAACTTTGAAGATCTAATGATGAAAAAAGGATATAAAGGAACCCAAGCCTACGCTAACAGCAAACTCATGCTCACCACTTATACATATGCCCTAGCGGAGAGAATACAAGGCACAGGGGTAACAGCCAACATAGTCCAGCCCAGAAGCTCAGCTACCCAGCTAGGTAGAAACAAGCAAGGAATCCTGAACAGATTAGGCTACCTACTAGCAAGACCAGCCCAAGTCACTCCCAAAAGGGGCGCAGAGACCACAGTATGGGCTGCAACCGAACCTAGACTAGTAAATATAACAGGAAGAGCCTTCCACCGGAAAAAAGAGGTGGAAACAGCGCCCGAAACCTATGACAAAGAACTCCAAGACAAGCTCTGGGATAAAACAGTGGAAATACTTGGAATCTCAACCATTTAATTATTATTAAACCAAAGAAATTTATCAAACATGAATAAGGGATGGAAAATCTCCATATGTGGATTAAACTGTGCAAGTTGCGACTTATATAAAGCAGGTAAAGGAGACAAAAAGAAACAACAGGAAATAATCAACTGGGTCAAACAAGATCACGGGAAAACCATAACTCCTGAGCAAACCATGTGTCACGGATGTAGAGGCCCTGATAAACCCCACTGGAGTCCAGACTGCGAGTTAAGAAAATGCGCCATAGAAAAACGTTATAATTATTGCAGCCAGTGCCCGGAATTTATATGCACTAAGTTAGAAGCCTTCGCATCAGACGGCCACAGTAACCACAAGAAAGCAGTGGAGAACCTGAAAAACATCAAAGAAATGGGCTATGAGGCATGGATCAAGACTCAGGCTTGAAGAAGGACCAGAAAAACCAGCCTTTCAACGCCATCAACACAGCTCCCGTTTATAAAGGCAACGTCAGGCTCACAGCCTCAAACATATAGCCAACTAGAGTCGGTGCAATAGTTCTTACATCCATCATAGCAGAATTACTCACACCTATAGCAGTAGCTGTCTCCTCAGGTGAGACCATGCCAGAGGCAAAAGTCTGCCTAATTGGCATAGTGAATAAGACAATGACACGGTTCAACATCATGAATAATACAGCCAAAGGATACCAGCTGGACAACGCGAACAAAACAGTGTCTATGTCGAAGCCGACTTTAAGCCGGTTAAAGGTCTCCCAACATACACCAGTAGGTTACCCGAATATCTCCTTGAATCGCTCTACTATTATCTCGGAGTCGCCTTCCTGGAGGTTAAGGGTGTTGATTATGAAGTCGTTGCTGGTTCCCCAGTTTCTTACCCATACCTCTGGGTCTTTTTCACGCATCTGCTTCACCAATTCATTGGTCTCCTCTATGCTCTTATTAATCAAGGTGATATGCAACCCGATGGTATGGTAACCGGTGCCCTCACCTGACTTGGGGTAATATTCCATCCTAGCGTTCTCTAAGCCAGGTAGGTTCTTGATGTTCTCCTCAATATAGTGAACTCGCTCCCATGCAGGTTTGAAACGTTCTTTCTCATGATCCATCTCCATCCACTCATCAAAAGCAACCAGTAAACCGATGATCTCCTGACGATCCAGCTTATAGCCTCTACCCAGACTCCTGTAGAATCCTGACTGCTCCTTGGGACCTGCTTCGGCTCCGATGAAGCTATGTAAGCCTATTGCCTCGATGAGATCTTTTCTACCATAAATGTAACCTGTGCTGTTAGGTCCACCCACGTATTTTCCACCCACAGCGACTAGATCACATCCCATCTCCATGAATCTAGACTGAACATCCTTGGGATAGGTTACACCAGCTGCGTCAACGATAACAGGTACACCATTCCGTTTTCCGATCTCTAACACCTTCTCTAATGGGCAGATGTACGGGTTCCCCCACGCAGGGTATGCGTAATGTATGGCCGCGGTCTTATCGGTGATAGCTGCCTCTAGTTGCTCAGGTGGACAACCCCATCTCTCATCACCCACAAATACGAATTTACCGCCAGCAACCTCCATGCTCCTATCATAGACAAGCAGCCGGGCGTTCCTTTGGATAATTATCTCATTCTTCATGCCCTCAGTTTTGGGTAATCGTCTCATAGCCTCCGGGTCTTTCCCGGCTATACAGGCTGCTGCAGCCAACACAAGTGCATTGAAGGCTCCGCTGGTGATCCAAGCAGCTGGAGCGTTTATTCTCTCAGCTATGTGTTCGCCTCCTTTCTTTATGAGGTCCCACATATAGGCATAGGATTCGTTGGCCTCCTCCATGGCTTTGAGAACGTTTGGTGAGAGTGTGCTTCCCCCTAACCGTGTTAAGTGAAAAGCTGCGTTTACTACACGTTTGACGCCGTATCTACTGTAAATGCTCATACCCGTAGATCGGTACAAAAAGGATAAAACACTATTCCTGTTCCCTTCGCAGAAAATCCCCTACATCATATATGTTTTTCACTACCTTTAGTTCACGGCTTGTTTCATATCGACCATATCCTATACAGTGTTCATTATACATCACTAGACAGTACCCGCCGAGATGTACTCCTTCCGTGCGTTTGATTATATTCTCGTCGAAGATATCTTTGTCTACGACGAAAAGCCACGCTGTCTGTCTATTAACATAGACTTTATGGGTGTCTGGGTCCTCAGCGAGTTTTTGAAGTAATATGCTGCTGGGTTGGAAGCGGCGCTTATTCTGTCCGAGATATATTCCCGTGTAGACCTGTTCTGAGAGCATTATTGGGGGGACTACCTCTGATGTGAAGCGCTTGTTGTTAATATTCAATACATCGCTAGGCGAGTAACTTGAGCCGATATCACTTAGGAAACGTTGTAATAGCCTCATATTTTCACCACCTTGGCAACGAAAAAGCCCTGAGTACCAGTCTCATCCGGCCAAAAACGCATACAATTAGATATTTCATCATCAAGTGAAGAACCGTTAAACTCTGTGAATCCAGGGGAACCGGGGCCATCGAGGGACATTAAGTTTACATCATGGTTATCCAGCAGCCACTGCATGTTTAGCTCGTTTTCCTCGGGTTCAAGACTGCAAGTAGAGTATAACAATACCCCCTGAGGCTTCAATAGCTTCAAAGCCTTTGAAAGAAGCATCTTCTGTAGACCAGCATTATGTTCTATATCGATCTGATTTCTTTTCTTAAACCAGTAGGCATCAGTCACATAATTACCAGAGCATGGTGCGTCCAGTAAAATCTTTGTGAATACAGGTTCTTCGGGTAACTCCAGTGCATCCACGTGATGTATGCTTATATTTGTTACACCGCATCGCTCTACATTGTTCTCCGTCGCATATAGACGAGAACGACTAATATCGAGAGCAACGATTATGCCATTGTTCTGCATATAGGCTGAGGCCTGAGTTGTTTTTCCACCTGGGGCTGACGCCATATCCAATAAGGTATCTGAGGGGGAGGGGTTTAATGCTTGAACAGGGTACTGGGACGCTGATTCCTGAAGCGAGTACAATCCGAGAAGATACTCAATGTTGGCCCCTAGGCTGAATGGCGATTCCAAGACCCTGTATCCATGATCAAGATAAGATATCTTCTCCAGTTTAACCTCTTGATCAGTTAAAGTGTTAACTAGTTCCTCATCGCTGGTTTTCAGGGGGTTAACTCGTATAGCCTGTGGAGTGGTCTCATCACCGTTTAAACTGGATCCCATAGCCCTATATCTTTCTATAAACCAGTTCCTGCCACTCATACCTGAAGATACACGGATCTGGGTTATAAATGGAATAATTATATGCCCAAGAACCATGAGTTGAATCATGAAAAGGGAGAGAGTCAGAGAATACGGTTTAGAGCCAGGGGAACTCCCGACTGGGAGACACAACACCATAGCCGATGTGGAGGGTGTGGGGGCTGGACACTATACTTTGATTGAGGGAGAGGATATTAGAACAGGAGTAACCGCTATAACACCCCACAAGGGAAACCTTTACGAGGAAAAAGTCTCAGCAGCAGTGGATGTGTTTAATGGGTATGGGAAAGCCGTTGGTCTCAGCCAGATCATTAACGAAGGAACCATAGAGACACCGATTATGCTTACTGAGACTCTGAACACCTATCGAGTAGCAGATGCACTGATAGATTATTACCCGGAGAGACTTGGATTCACTCCGAGAAGCCTGAACTCGGTGGTAGGTGAGACAAACGGCAGCTACCTGACCGATAACCATGAAAGAAGAATAGGTAAAAAAGAGGTCTTTGGAGCAATCCACAGAGCCTATGGATGTGAAGGACCGGTAGATGAAGGGTCCGTAGGTGGGGGTACCCCTATGACAGGTTACGGGTTTAAAGGTGGAATAGGAACTGCTTCAAGAAGAATCGGAACAGCAACCATTGGAGTATTGGTTCAGTTAAACTGTGGAAGAAAAGAGGATTTGAGAATAATGGGAGCACCTGTTGGACGAGAGATCAAGTTCCCTGAAAGATCGGAGAAAAGCCCGGGTAACAGCATAATGATGATAGTAGCCACGGATGTGATATTAGGTTCAAGACAACTCTGGAAACTGGCTAAACGAACGATGCTGGGTCTCGCAAGAACAGGATCATTTAGTAGCAATGGGAGCGGCGACTTTAGTATTGCGTTTTCAACAGGGGAACTAAACCGCGACGATTTCACTGAGTCTCTGGACAAAACCCTACCTGGGGATGGTTTCTTGAGTCCTTTATACAATGGAGTTGTGGAAGCAACTGAGGAAGCGGTACTCAATGCCTTGTTCAAAGCCGAGACTCTACGGGGATATAAGGATCACATACGATACGCTTTGCCCATCGATGAGGCATTAAGCATACTGGATAAACATAATTTTAGATAATATATTTCCAATAGTATCAATGAAACCTGAAAAGGAGAAACTCAACACCTGTTTTTTTATTTCCAGAGGAAAGGATCATATTTGATAATACATGCCTGAGAAGAAAAAAGTGGAGATAAGGGATCTTGAGGAGATCGAGATAATTAGCGCCCCGAGGATTTCCCCTGACGGAAAAAAGGTAGTTTTCGTTCATACAGAGATGAATTTTGAGGAAGATGAATACATCAACCATCTCTGGATAGCGGACACCGATGAAGGCGAACCATACCAGTTTACAGCCAGTAGAGGAAAGGATAAGAACCCGAGTTGGAGCCCAGACGGTAAACACATATTATTCACATCAACGCCCCCCTCCAAAGAAGAAGAGGAGAAAAAACCGAAAACCCAGATATATGTAATCCCTGTGGATGGGGGAGAAGCCCGCCAATTAACAGAGATGAAGGAGGACGTTGAATCCCCTGAGTGGAGCCCTAGCGGGGATAAAATCCTCTTTGTTAGCGGCGTAGAGAGAACAGATAGAGATGAGACCGATGTAAAAGTCATCGATAGACTCAGCTACAAGTTTAATGGCAGAGGATTCTATGAAAACATCAGGAAACATCTTTTCACAGTTGATCTTGAGGTGGGAAAAACAGTGCAGGTGACAGATGGAGAGTTTGATGTCTCTAACCCCAAGTGGAGTAGCGATGAAAAAACCATTATATTCAGCAGTAACCTTGAGCCAGACGCAGATATTGTTAGACGAAGCTACCTCTACAGGGTTGACGCCAATGGCGGAGAGTCTGAGCAGCTAACAGACACCCTCATGAGTATAAGCGGTATAGCCCCAAACCCTAAAGGAGAAGAGATAACTTTCACCGGACATGACTACAGGAACGGCTCAGGATCAAACAGCGAGGTCTGGATCTACAAGAATGGAGACGCAAATCCGATCACCCTAGAATTTGATCAAGACATTGGAACCAAGCTGAGTTGCGATATTCGTGTAAGCAGTCCTAGCACTAACCCTTCATGGAGCGGTGACTATGTTTACTTCACATCAACCTACACTGGAACAGCGGGACTTCACAGAATCCATAAAGACGGGGGAGACGTTGAAAAACTCATAGGAAAAGTGGATCACAGCGTCGAGACATTCGATATAAACAAAGATGGGGTAATAGCGTACACGACTCTGAAAACCACTGAGCCCATAGAACTATGGGTAATGAGGGAGGATAAAACAAAACAACTAACAGACCTGAACAAGGGATACAGAGAAAGTACACGGATAATGCCCCATACGCGATTCACCTTCAAAAGTAACGCTGGACACGAGGTGGAAGGATGGCTAATGAAGCCACCTGGTTTTGATGAATCTAAAAAACACCCCCTAATACTTCACATTCATGGTGGGCCAAGAGGTGCTTATGGGAATAGCTTCTTACACGAGTTCCAGGTACTGGCAGCCCAAGGATGGGCTATAATGTACATCAACCCATGGGGTAGTGGAGGCTACTATGAGGAATACCAGGCAGGATTACCAGGTAGCTATTTTGAACAAGATTATGACGACTTGATGAAAGCCGTAGATGTAGTAGTCGAGAACAATGGATGGGTAGACACGGACAATCTTGGAGTTACAGGAGGAAGTTACGGCGGCGTAATGACCAACTGGATCATTACGCATACAGATCGATTCGCAGTTGCATCAACTCTTAGAAGCATAACCAACTGGGTAAGCTTCTTCGGAGTAAGCGATATAGGCTGGACCTTCGGGAAGACAGAGATAGGGGGCTACTGGTGGGAAAACAAAGAGGAGTACATGAAGAAAAGCCCAATAAACTATGTGGAGAACGTGAAAACGCCCACCCAGATAATTCACAGCGAGAAAGACTACCGGTGCCCCATGGAACAGGCTGAACAACTCTTCACAGCCCTCAAGATACTTGGTGTTGATACCGAGTTTATTCGTTTCCCAGAGGAAAACCACGACTTAAGCAGATCAGGGAAACCCAAACACCGTGAAGAAAGGCTTGAACACATGATAAAATGGTTTAAGAGATATCTCGATTAAACTTTCTCTCCTCTTTTATCATCTATATCTTTTCTCACATCTCTTCCTCTCATTGGTTTATTCATTGAGATTTGTTTCTCAGCTATTATTGAAGCAAGAAGAGAGGAAAACAGTATATGAGAAACCACCATCGGCATGAGTATATTCTTGAAAAGTTGAGGATTAGCCAAAAAACTCGCCTGATGGATCATACTGTTCGATAAAATGTGCTAGAACAAGACTACTGGATCCTTGAATGAAGAATAGTCGAGAATAAACCATTCTTTTCCTTGATAACCCTAGAGTCTAAGATTGACACAAGGATATAACGAAGAAGCACCATTAATCCAGTAAGTATTATGCTGATTTCTAGATACATGAAATCAAAACGCAGCGCTAAGCCAAGATAGACGAAGAAGACAGATTTTAATTGTTTAACCTTTTGGGTGGAAGGCACATTTAATCGAATTGTTGTTTTGGTAGATAAGATCTCTTCTAATGAGGTTTCCATTTGGTAACTGGGGTGTATCTTCGTTTTTTAGTTAAATATAATTAAATTAATCCATAATCCATCATTGTTAACAATATTTATTTAAAAAAAAGCCATGGAGATAAGAAAGTGACACCTACATTAAAAGGTCAATGTTTAAATAGCATGAGACTGCTGAATGAGGTCGTTGGTGACAAAAACTGGCATTAAAAATTGATACATCAAATGAAGGACTCGCCATGATACTCAAGGACTACCAAGAATTAGCCCTAAAATACTTATGGCGACTAGACGGCGAAGGCGCAAGCAGCAGAGACGTCTGGGCACAAGTAAATGAGGATCTAGGAGAAAACGATAGCATTAGCAGAGCATCAATCATCAACTTCCTTAACTCCATGGTAGACGAGGGTGTGCTTAACTACACGGAGACAACAGGGAAGGGAGGACATAGGCGAATATACACTGCCAAATATGATGAGACGGAATTTAAGGAATACATAGCTAAAGTTGTCCTAAAAAACCTGCTCCGCGACTTCCCAGAAGAGACCCAAAAAGTCATTACAGAAGTCAAGTAACCACACCCCTTTATTCATTTTTTATATAACATCTAAAAAACAGTTTCAACTCTAATTGTTTTATACCACATACGTGACGTAAATACCCGTGAACACATTTTGACAGAGCTATCAGAAGCAAAAAAGACAGCCTTCAAATGGATCAATGAAAACTCGGAAAGGATCTCAGATTTTCATCAATTAATCTGGAACTATGCTGAGACATCTTTCAGGGAATATAAATCAGCGAAAGCATTCGTCGAGTTCCACAAAGAAGAAGGATTTAACGTAATCCATGGGGTAGCGGGTATGCCTACCGCATATGAAGCTACGTGGGGGGAAGGAAAACCAGTATTGAGCACCTACTGTGAATACGATGCTGTCCCATCAGCTTGGCAGGATCAGGTTCCATACAGATCAGCGGACAACCCCTATAGGGCAGGTCATACCGACCCTCACAGCGCCCTAGGCGTTGGAGCGTTAATCGGAGCTGTAGCCACTAAACACGCGATGGAGGAACATGATATTAAGGGAAGCATCAAGGTCTTCGGCACCCCAGCGGAGAAAGTATGTGCCAAGAGTTGGTTCGCGTCGAAAGGACGTTTTGATGGTTTGGACGCGATGGTGGGTTGGCATCCAAGAGCCTACACAACAGTAATGTATGAGACTCAATGGGGCAGTTACTGGAACGTCGCATTTGTATTTGAATGTGATGAACCTGAAAAATGGATCGCCTACGCTGATGACCTACCAAGAAACGCTAGAGCCCCAGCAGCGTTAGATGCTGTAGCCTTGATGTATACTACAACCAAATACACGAAGGAGAATATGCTACCACGTACAGGTCTCTGGAGTATTAATGAGGCGGTAATGGTTGCTGGACAGGCTACAGCTGACAACATGCCTCCTAGAATTGGCATACTACAATACGCATTCAGGAGCCCAAGCTTAACGCAGCAGAAACAGATAGCCAAGGTATTAATCAACAACGCGGAGAACGTAGCCAGAATAACGGGAACAAAGTTAACGGTTAGATGGGTAACAAAGCAGAGAACCGGTCTATTCAACAAGGCATTAGCGGACCTAGCTTACGAGAATCTTGAACTGGTTGGGCCACCAAAATTCACTGACAAAGATAAAGAGATAGCAAACGAGTTACTCAGAAACATGGGTTACCCTGAACAGGAGGAGCCCTTTAACGAAGAACTCACCCCACCAGAGGAGTGGGAGAAGATGTGGAGAAGCCTCATCCCCAGTCACCAGAAGAAATTCGGTAGCGACGACTATGTAGAGTTCCAGTGGCACTGCCCAGGTGTATGGATACAGGTCTATAGACCACATGTGAGAGTAGAGGGAGAGAGACTCCCCAGATGGCCATATCTCTACATGGGTGGGGTAAGAGGTCCAATTGATCGAACAATATATACAGCAGGTAAAGCGATAAGTGGCACTTTACTTGACTTGGCTGAAGACCCTACTAAATTAAAGGCATGTAAGGATGAATGGAAGGAACGAATCAAGGAGGAGTATGAGCCTCCTCAGCTAGACCCTGAATGGGATCCACCCATTGATCTACCCTGGCCAGAATACGTGGTCACTGAGCGTGGACGTGACTGGCACATACCCACCCCCAAGAAAGACTAAAACACCTTCCACTTTTTCCAACTTTTTACCCATCCGCTAGTTTTAAAATATACCTAATACAGCTAAACGTACATGGTAACTCCACCCTATGAGGAAATACAGGAGATCATTGAATTCAGGTTAGACCAAGTTATAGAACTATTAAATGAATTCGAGTACGAGTTTAACGAGTGCACACCTAAAGAGTTATACGATTACCTCACAGGAGAAAACTTCAAGGAAACAAAGATCACTTTCCTTGATCGACTTGGAAACGAGTACCTTTTCCTCCATTCTATAATAGAGATAAGTGAACTCAAGGAAGTGGGTATTGAGATAAATAACAAGACCATAGTTGATACTCCCAAAGAAGTGCTTTACAGCGCTCATCTGAAAGCTATGGATTATGAACTTGGTTACAGCCTTATTCTTGAGGATTATTACTGGCTCAAACATCGACTAGCCCAGCATACTAGAGATATAAAGAATGATGAAAATATGCCAGATAGCCTAAAGGATAAAGCAAAGGAGATCTATGAAACCTTCATAGAATACAAGGATTACTAGCTCCGTTCTAAGTCTTTGAACAACTGTTCTATTTGATGGGTATATTAACCAATCTTACGTTTCATCTATTCGACGAGCAATGAATAAAAACCAACAAACATTTGCGGTCGCAGCCATCTGCCTTAGCATAATCATGGCAGGGGCAATAATAGCCTACAAACCGGGAGTTGTTCCTGAGCTATCCCAGTCACTGCCTAAAGGATTCAGATTCCCATCAGGAGTGGGAGTGAGCCAAGGGCTTCCAACACTTTACAGTGATGTATCTCAGGGAACTGTTGAAGAACAAAAGACCATTAGTCTATCTGGTTCTGGTAGTGCTTCTTCCCAAGCTGATCAGGCCACAGTTGACCTGGGTGTACAAGTTACATCCATGATGGCCAGTGAGGCTATCGGTGAGAACGCTGATAAGATGTCAGCCATCATCGAAGCCGTAAAAGCACTAGGCATTACTGAGGACAATATCGTTACTACCAGTTATAGTGTGACACCACAATATGACTGGACGGAAGACGGTCGAGAATTCAGAGGTTATACGGTGACTAACCTAGTTCAGATAACCATTAAAGATCTACACATAGTTGGAGACGTTATAGATGTAGCAGCAGAAGCTGGAGCTAATCAGATCAACGGCATAACGTTTGGTCTCAGCGACGCGAAACGCGAAGAATTAAAGACCAACGCATATATCGCGGCACTTACCGACGCGGAGGACAAGGCAGAGGTCATCGCTGATACCCTTGGATTAACCATAACCGGTGTACAGAGAGTTACTGAGAGCAGTTATGTCCCAGTGAGAAGCTACGCATACGCATCTGCAGAGGACGCATCCAAGAGCTATGCGCCGACACCTGTAATATCAGGCGAATTAGCTGTTACCGTGAATGTTCAAATAATATTCTCATTTGAGTAACAGCCTCGAAAAAACAAGTTTCCCATTTTTTCTTTACTTTTTTCAAATACTAGTATTATTATATGATTTATAGTGTAAAATATTCATTTTTCACCCAGGAATAATCCACGTAGGTAATGGTTTCTGTAAATATCTTGATGACTCTTGAAAACCTAGTGAAGTAACAGTTGAACCAAATGGGGGAGAGTGACAAGGGAAAAAGTTATAGAGTTATTGTGTTTAGCGATTATCAGTGGATCGAATTGATCTTAATTTCTCTTTACATTTTCTAATTTCTTTACGGGTAAGTTCATAAATAGTTTCAGTATACCAGAGTTGTTGACTGTTTAATTTGTCAAGAGATTCCATGAATTGGATGGATTTCTCAAGGTGACCCTGTATGTTACCATTTTCATATGTGTGACCATTATAAAGATATAAATGTCTCTCACTCCAGTCACCAGGCTGATCCATACCCGGGATATAGTGGGGAAGCATCTCCTGCAACGTATCAGGTGAAACTATGGAGCCTATAGGCTTGATCTTACCCCGTTCTCTGTATAGGTGTTCATCCAATCCATATAGAGGCATATCATAGTTGTTGGAACATAGCTGGGTAATATTACAGATGCTGAAGACTGTGAGTTTGATATTATTTTCATCCAGTAACCTGTATAATCGCTGGATAGCTGATACCGCGATAAACCCATATATTATTACGTTTTCAGCCTCGAAACCTTTTTCTATAATGTGTTTGAGGACAGCTTCTACGCTTCTACCCGTGGCATAGGTGTCTGGTATGATCAGTGTATCCACCTCGGTTTCCCTGTAATCACTATAGGTTACCTGTATCATCCTAGAGTCATCTGAGTGTTCTCTATACCCGTCTTCACTATACTCGGTTCTAATATTGAATACTGGGAGATCAGGTAACGCCTTGTGAACCATGTAACCGGAGCTTCCACGGAGAATATGAAGAATGGCAGAATCTACGGTGACAACCCCCAGTTCATTAATAATTGCTGAAAAACTTTTAGCGGCGTCAATACATAGATCAGATAATTCCTTGGACACTAAGTGAGGATAGCACGCTATGTCGCGACCAGCAGGTGTATCTATCAAATAAACATCGCTATCTATATCGCATAGGAGAGAAGATTTTCTTTGGATTAACTTGTATAATCTTGTTGAAGGGGGGAGATTATCAAGATGGATTTGACTAGTGGTCTTTATTTACATAGGGAAGTGCACCAGTATCGTTTCTAGATAGTCCAAGGGTCTACAGATAGCCTGTAATCTACGTGTTTATTAGGGTATTATCTCACAGCCGTTATTTATCTCAGGATAATCAAAGAACCCAGAGTCGAGAACTCCCTCATCGATGAGTCCCCTTGCCGTGGGCACACATTTTCGTAATTCATTAATCATGTGTTTAGTGGTTTCACATAGCCTATTGAACCAATCAATACCCCAAAACTTGTTCTTGTTTGCGAACAAACATCGCCCACCACAAACACCCAGCACATCACATTCAGTACAGGGGAAACCGACTGGAATGCTTTCACGGATCTCGCTAGGTGAAGAGTCATTTATATGTCCCACGTTACTGTAGGGTAACTCCGGTGCAATTGGGCAGGCCTCGATTCTACCGTTAGTAAGTATAGCAAAACTTGTTGCGCCTGCGCCACATCTTATATAAGGTGTTTCTTCCCCCGTCAACAAGGTTTTGAGCACAGGTATGAACGGCACGATACCTAAGGGATCTCCGGTCTTGAAGGATTCAGTGAAATCTGTGACCAGTCGAGATACACCTGATTCATATCGTTTCAACCATCCCTCAAGATCATTCCAAGAATCTAATATGGACCAGAAAACATCAAGCTGCCAGTGAACATGATCAAAATAAGGCGCCTCCATTTCTAGGAGATGAGATACGTCTCGGTAAATGTCTCCGTTCTTGCTGAACGCCATTCTTGCTATAATATCGCCGCTGTATCCCCGGTTCTCGATCTCCAAGAGATTACTGGTTACTTGTTCATAGGTTCCCTCTCCTCTACATGAGTCAGTGACTTTTTTTCCACCGTCGATGCTCACTAGTATTGAGTGCAATCTGTGCAGGTACTTGTCCTTGATCATGTTTAGCTTGGTAGCGTTTGTCTGGAGCGTATAGGCTTTTGCAGGCACCTTGTCCATTACCTGATACATGTAATCCAGTGCGAGTAAGGGTTCACCGCCATAGAATCCGATAACTGGATCCGGATCCTGTTTTATGAAAGCTACCAACTCGTCTATAGAATATGTGACATCAAGAGGAATACCGTTTATGTGTCTTGTTCCGCCGCAATAGGTGCAGTGTTTATTACAACGCTCGGTGAGAACCAGATGATACTGCATTTTAGCAACGGTACTTTTTCACAACCTATAAATCATACTCAGAACTGGAACGAAAAAAACCTGCCCATCTGAGGATAACCAATCTTTTTACAGTCAAAGGTTCAAGATAGACTATGTATAAAGTAGTATTCACGGTAGTGGAGGTAAACGAGCCCTGTAGTATTGATGGAGAATCTATTCATGTTTCTGGGCCGTGTAAGATGTATAAGGTTGGGGACAAGATGACAGTCACCGGGAACCCTGGCAGGCTCCTATTAGAGGAAACAGACAGCGTCTGTCTTGCTGCTTTCAGCGCTATTCTTCCTTTAACTAGCGCCATGACTCGAGAGGTAACCGAGCCCTGGGATTATATGGATAAGATCACATATTTTAGCTGCCCGGACTCTGAGAGACCTGTGGTTTTCAAAATAGAGAGAGTTGAGGTTGATCAAGGGGAGTATCCTCCGCCTTATCCAAATCCTTAGTCACTGGTTTTTGGTTTAAACTGTGAGAGGTATCTCTGTATCAGTTCAGGTTGTTTGAGAACCAGTTCTGTGTTGACATAGATGTTCTGCTCATACATGGAGCCTAGATTCATGTCCAGTTCTTTGAAGGCTTCATGCCAATGGTATCCTTTCTCTAGCGCCTTCTCGCATCTGGGGGTACAGGGGAAAAAGTATCCAGTGTAATATACATGGGTGTCAACGTCTTCCTCTTTCAGGGCATCTACCAGTTGTTGGGCTGCTCTAGCCTCAACGTTTACTTCATTTTTCCTGTCATCGGCGTACTGTTCTACGCAGCAATCAGGGTATCCGAGTATGTGTCCAAGGCTCTTGAGCCATTTCGGTTCAAACTCTTCCGGGTAGGCGAATCTAATGCTGTTTACGTTTTCCCCTGGTTTTCGCTGTACTTTTCTCCGTATTTTCTCTCGTTCTCGCATTAGTCTATTGATTTTTCTCCCGGTTCCCCTATCTCTGTAGAAATACATCTCATGAACAGTTGGCCTTACCTTAATCTGGTTAACCATCAATCCATTGTTCTTAGCCCAGTCATAATACGCCCGGTATTCATCGGACCCTTCAACAACTTCCTCAAAGTGCTTATCAAGAAGCTTCTTTAATCCCTGGACAGCTGATGCTCTCTGTCGTATATCCTTTATCTTCTGGAGCTTGATCATGTGAGGTTGAACTGCTTGATCGATCTTTTTACCCATCGCTAAGCCGCTGGGTAGTTCTGCGGGTATGGTTACTTGGCTGGCTGGTCGTAGCTTTAGACTGGTAGCTAGGAATGCCTCTAATTTGGCTTTCGGAGAGATGAGGTGTTGTTCTAATAGTTTTTTGATGGTGCTCTGGTCCATGGGTTATCAGTTATCTCTGGTTCCAGCTAGGTAAAACGTTTTTTGAAAAATAGTGTAAAGAAAGTTGGGTTAGTTACATGGGTATTAGTTTCAGTACCTGCAGGAAGTGTTGTGCTCTGCCTGCTAGCATCGTGAACCTGAACAGTACTGTGTTACCAAAGTAGGCTCCTAGACCAACCATGATAAACAATCGTCCGATCCTCGTGGGCGCCTTTAGTGGTCCGGTGTGCTCAAAGGTCAACATGAAGTACATTATACTGCAGACTAGACCTACAGCTACGTACAGGTAGTTGAACCAAGCCATTAGACCGCCGCTTGTAGGAGCTGTTATCGTATCGATAATAGCGTCCTGAAGGTTCGGTTTTATTGTTCCACGGATACCTAGGCCAAATCCGGCTCCGACCAGTATTGCTATTGGGTATCTGCTTAACCATCTATATTCAGGGATTAGCATCGTGAAGATCATTAACCCTAGAATTAAGGGTACGATCATCAGTAGATTACCCTGCATTAAAGGTCTGATACACATTCTCATAACGTTACTAAAGTTGACAATAATTGAAATTGCCAATGTAACGCCTATGAACATGTGCTCTGCTGTCCTGTAAGCTATATTTTCTTTATACAGCGGTAGGCTGTATATCATTAGCATCAGGAACCAGCCCACCCATAGGCCGATTACGTCCCAGGTTGCTGTTGGATATGCCATTATTGATTACCTCCTAGTTTTTCTGTGATTACTCCTATGTTAGCTAGTATTATCGCAAACACAACTAACAGGTGGCTTACGTTAATGCTGTCCATTGTGATGGTAGCATCACCAAGTTCGCCAATGAGTTTCTCTAGTTCTGCTCCACCTCGTGAACCTACGCTTAAGCCAAAGAAGTTGCCTGCTTGCCATCTTGGCAGATCAGTTGAGGCGTTCATTGCGATTCCTATCTCTGCTAGTTTTGTTCCGTAGGCGGCTTGCCACTGAGTCATGAAGTGCCCGCCGTAGTCACCTGTATCCGAGGAAAGGACACCAGCTATATCGTGTACATCTTCGACGTCTTGTAGCATCGGTATTTCATCATAGGGCGTTCCGAAGTGATCTTCGGGGAATACGCTCTTTATGCTGGATGCCATCTGGGCAACACCAGATTCGCCGCCTGTGAAATAGCCAAGGAATACATAATCTTCACCATATTCCTTGTCAGCGAAATCTGGGACTGTCTCATGTAGCTTTTTATAGGTAAGCTCGACATCGTAATGTATACCAACGAATATTAGCTTGGCACCTTCTCTGAATAATGCTTTCGTACAGACTGTAACGGCTGGATGACACTCTGACCAAGCGCTGACGCCATAGCCAAAGTTTATGATCCATACATCACCCTCGTCTACAGAGTCACCGGTGATTCCATCGTATAGTTCTTGAGTATTCTCTGCTATGTTAATCGGCAATCCGATTGGATTAAGATATGGAACCATAAGAGCCACGAAGAGTATCCAGTAGAATACCCTACGATCTATATCAGCTAGTTTACTTAATATACTCACTCTTACTCGCCTCCTCCTGCATAGAATCCACGCTCTTTACCAAGTAACGCTCTGAATCCATACGCGATTAGACCCAAAGCACCTACTATAGCAAAGGTTCTCATTCCCGGTGTTTGACCAGTGAACTGGAACCAATCACCTATGGTCGCAAAACCTACCCAGATAGCCTCGCCTACAGGAGCATTCTTAAGCATAACGAAACAGCCTGCTATTAGCATGAGGGCTGCGTCGACATTCCTTGCTCTGAAAGCACGATAGGCTGCTGAGAAGATATAGAACCCAGTAATTGGATATAGTGTTGCACCTAGTGGGGTATAAACGTAATTGAATAACCAGTTGTAAATAGCGTTATTTGTCTGTACACCTGTTGTGATGTAACCTGTAAAGCCAGTCAAGAGCATTACTACGAATAATCCTAATAATACTACGCTGAAGTGCCAATCTCTCCTCTGCCTTTGAACCCTCAAACTGTGTTGTATTAGTAATCGGGCTGCTCCGAGACCAAGTGAGATGTTAAAAATAATAACAGCCCAAGTTCTTATGGTCTCAGCCCATACTTGAGTACCAGCAAAAAAGAAATATTCAACTAGCATTAAAACTGTGACTATCCCCGTAAGTATGTAAACTGCTTCTTGTTTTAGTACATTTGACATCTTTTCATCACATCCTTAACAGGTCAGCAATTATTGTTATGTTTAGTGCACCTAGTATGAAACCAATCCCTGTTATCGCCATAAGGATTATTTTCATATAGTCCTCTCCTTTAATTGAACCAAGCATATCTCTGTTTTGGCTAATAGCGGCACCTGCTGCGAATAGTTCCTCTGCTAGGAGCATGTAGTCACATGTTGCTACGAGGAACGGCATCTGGTGTGTGTTGTTGGTTCCACCGATTTGCATCGCACCAATATGGTTTCCTGCTTCACCGATTACTACCGCCTCATAGTAAAATCCACCGACTAGGATGTTTGAGGCTGGTTTTTCTCTATTCATATAACCTAAAACCCCAGTCAGGTAGGGTGATTGCTGAGCGATGAAAGTAATTTGTTCGGAGGGATCAAACTCTTCAGGTTTTCCTTCCCTTAGGTATGCTGTTCGCATTGTCTCCTCGACAAGAGGTAATGCATCTGGTAGAGGCGTAATTGCTTGTATATGCACCCCCGCCTTAACACATTCCTCTGTAACATATTGGAGAATGCTGATGGCAGCTAATACCTGAGGCCCTTGGTTTGAGTTGTTCAAAGCTCCAGACATACCTGGTGTCCAAAGAACTGGACGCCCCATCTCCGCTGCTCTTCCAACAGCTTCAGAAACTGCTTCTAGTGCCGGCATTGTTCTAATAGTATACTGTTCGTCCTTGTTTAGTACCATGAAGTAGTACATTAAGACGAAGAAAATGACCATCAATAGGAAAGTCATCACTCGTCCTTCTACTATAATTGCCATTGTTTTTCCTTCCATTTTTTAGCCTATTCATCACAGAGACTCATAATTACCCCTGAGAGCGACTATGAGCTACTCGCGATGAATATAGACTTGAATCAATATCATTACTTTGTATATATAATACTTTTTTTCAATAACTAGATATTTTATAATATTTCTAGTTTTAAAAGAATTTTTACTAAGTTCTCATAAAAAATAACTACCTATACAAAGAAAAGATCTAATGAAAATAGAAACTTGTTCTCGTTCTCTGAGAAAAACAGGTTTTAGAAAACATAATACAACAAATTTATCGCGATCAATATTAACTAAATTGAAAGATAGTTATAGGTCAACCTTTTTCTTCTTCTATGCTTGTCTCATCATTTTCTCGACACTCTAATTCGTTTTTAAGCTCTTTTTCAGATTCTAGACCTGTTACAGCTAAATCTTCTAATCTTTGAATTAGTTTTTCAACATTTTCTTCTCGTTCAAATATTCTTAAAGTTTTGTCACCTTTCATCATAAGATTGTCACCCAGGAAAGGCAACAAAGGTGAAACAACAACTTGACCCATACTTGAAGCATATCTACTGATAGGTCTTAGGCTTTCAAGAAACAGTATCCCCGCGGTCTCTAATCCGTATCGATATAACTTTCGGGCAATTGACTCTATGATTTCCTCCTCTTCCTCCGGCGATATTTCTTCATCCCAAAACATGATGTCCACGAAACAATATTACTCATGTTTGAATCGGATTTAAGAACTTGCTTTGAGAATATTCTTTCGTTCTTTTATACGCCATCTTATCAACATGTAACTACCAAGGACAGCCCCCGCTAATAGACAGACTAGTATGATTAAAGCGAAAGAGATTGTTGGACCCCCAGTCATAGTAACCATCATAAAAAGGGAACCCGCCCAAGAATACAGAGCAGAGCGCAATGCGACTATCAACTGGTTTCGATCACTTCTTTTAGCAACCTGTTGAGAAGAGATAAAACCGGCTATTATGAAAGTTAAATAACTTAGATCAGCTAAAAATGTAGGATGAATCCTACTCGTGAACCCGCTGAACATTTTTAGAGATTCCATCCAGAACCAGATTATACCGTTTGCTAATATTGCTGCAGCCATATAGTCGGCTTGATTAGGTTCTCTGGGCAACTTGTTCTCTTCGATAGACTCTTTTATCCGTTCGGATCCACTGGTTTCCCTTTGTTCTTCATCCATTAAACTAGCATAGTCCTAGGGGTTCTTAGGTTTATTCGTTGATCTTAACTATCAGAAAAGGCTCATCATTACTATGACAGTACAGGACGTAATTTCACCTGAAGATCATCTTGGTTATCCAGTTGGAACAGATAAGAAACTGGCTGATTGGCCTGAGATAGTCGATTATTTTAACAAGATTGGCAAAACGTCTCCAAGGATACAAGTAGAGACTCTCGGTGAGACCACTGAAAAAAACCCGTTCATATTAGCAACCATCTCAAGCCCCGAGAACCTCGCTAATCTAGATGAGCTTAGAGAAATCCAGCTAAAGCTATCCAAACCAGTAGATCTGAGTGAAGAAGAAGCTGAGAAGTTAATCGAGAAAGGGAAAACAATTGTCTTGATCACATGTAGCATCCATAGCACCGAGGTTGGCGGTAGTCAGATGAGCATGGAGCTAGCACATAAACTGGCTACCAGTATGGATACGGAGGTAAAGGAGATCTTGGATAATGTTGTATTCCTGTTGGTTCCTTCTCTAAACCCAGATGGAAATCGACGAGTTGTTGAATGGTATAAGAAATATCTTGGCACAGATTATGAGGGAAGCACCCCTCCATATGTCTACCACAAGTACGCGGGTCACGATAACAACCGTGACTGGTACATGTTTATTCTAAAAGAAACCCAGTTAGCCATAAGCAAAGTTCACAATGTCTGGCACCCTCAGATAGTCTATGATATCCATCAAATGGGTAAGAAAGGGCCAAGATTCTTTGTTCCCCCCTTCATAGACCCTATGGAGCCAAACGTAGATCCTATACTGCAGAGTGGTGTAAACTTCATGGGGATAAGCATGGCTGATGCCCTTGCACGCGAAGACAGAAAAGGCGTGGCGGTGCACTGGGTTTTTGATGGCTGGACCCCAGCAAGAGCATACCAGCACTACCATGGAGGAATAAGAATACTCTCAGAAGCTGCCTCTGTCAACATAGCCTCACCCATAGAGATTGAAAAAGAAGAACTTGAAGAACGCCAAGGCTTCAAACCTCTTGACTCTAGATGGAACCATCCTCTTCCATGGAGAGGGGGAAAATGGACCCTAAGAGACATTATAGAATACGAACTCATAGCCTCCATTGCGTGTCTCAAGACCGCAGCTAAATTCCGTAAAAGATGGTTAAAAGGAACATATGAGATGGGAAAAAGAGCATTAACCCCCGAAGAGGGGTCTTATGGATTCATAATCCCATCAGGGCAACGTGACCCCGCTGCAGTTGTTGAATTACTTGAGGTTATGCGTATGGGTGATGTTGAAGTTGATCAGGCAATAGCCGAATTCACTGCTGATGGAATAGATTATCCTGCTGGGAGCTATTTCATACGCTATGCTCAGCCCTACGGTAAATTCGCCAAGGCATTACTGGAGAAACAAGTATACCCTGATCTTAGAGATAAACCTGATATGCCACCTAAGGTGCCGTATGATGTTACAGCACATACTTTGAATCTTCAGATGGGTGTAAACGTTGTTGAGGTAGCTGAATCATTCGACGCTGCATTACGAATAGTTGATGAGCCAGAACTCGAAAAAGGAGCGGTTATTGGAGAAGGGGAATACTATGTGTTTGACCCCACTCCAAACTATTCCGTTAAAGCCGTGAACAAATTACTTAGAGAAGGGTTTAAGGTACATAGATCTCTGGAAGAATTTGAAGTAGGCGATGAGGCACTCAAACCCGGAACATACATCGTTGAATCCGAGACGGGGATAAAAAGAGTCCTGGGAGAGATGGCGATAGATTACGGTATTGATTTCACGGGATTAGAGAGACCCCTTCCTGATACATTTGAGATAAACCCACCGAAGATTGGAGTTTATCGACCATGGTTACCCCTTGCCGATGAGGGGTGGCTAAGAATGGTTCTGGAAGCATACGACTTCAATTATACTAATCTCTACCCCGAGGATATAAGATCAGGGAAACTTGATGAAACAGAGGTCTTGATTATTCCAGATATGTCCAACTCATCCATAATGAATGGAATGCATGGACAGGAATACATGGACCCATCCATGTACGAGAAAAAATACATCCAAGGAATCGGGGATATAGGTAACCGGAATATACTAGACTTCCTTGATAAAGGCGGCACAGTGATTACTCTTAACCGTAGTTGCGAATACGCAGTGAAAGAACTTTGGGCTGAAGCAGAACTAGTACTGGAGGGTCTCGACGAGAAAGAGTTCTATTGCCCAGGTAGCTTATTGAGGGTATTAGTGGATAACGCACATCCCACAGGTTACGGTTTCGATAGAGAAGAGACAATAATGTTCTTACATAGCCCAGCCTTCAATCTGAAGAACGGTGAAGCGGTTGCATGGTACCCTGAGGCTGATCCATTGATAAGCGGCTGGATACTGGGTGAAAAACATCTCAGAGGAAAGACATCTGTAGCAGATATACCAGCGGGGGATGGGACAATAATCATGATTGGATGCCCACCTCATTTCAGAAACCAGAATAGAGCCACCTTAAAGCTATTATTCAACAGCATTTACTATGGAACTGCTTAGGACCACTTTTTTAAATCAATTATCTGTTTTCTCATCTTAAAAATATCTATATAACTCTATACCATCGGCACCTACTATTAGTTAAGAGTAGTGAAAAATAGTATTACTCCGCAAATATCTTAATTTAAAAACCATTAGAGGGAACATGGCCATAACAAGGCATAGAGAAGGACGTTTAGGTATCCTTGGAGCCCTTGTCTTACTTACCAGCATTGTATTATTCATTGGTTGCCTGTTTTTGCTTACGGTCAATGGTCAATGGGGAGGCGAAACCATGTTCGGAGATGACTTATTTAAACCAGTTTCGATGCAGACAAAGGAAGAAACAGAGCCGCAGATACCGGTTAAGAATGAAACGAAACCAAACATGACTGAGGCGCTTGAGGATCTGAGAAGACTAGGCTGCGTAATAACCGAGTATTCTGAATCTTATCCCGAGGAAGATGTAATAAAACTGGAGTACACGGATTTCAAGATAAAAGCAGTTAATTATAAGATAGTGTACACAACTGATACTCAGGATAGAAAAGTACTGTTTGTAAAAGATCATGGAAAAATATACGGATGGAGTCCTTAGAATACTCTAAAAGTTGCTCTTTGTATGAATTAATATGAGTCGTGTCGCGGTTGTTAAAGGTGAGAGAGGACTTGAACCCGTTTATGATGCACTGGATTTAATACCATATGAAGAGGCTCTTAAAGACTGGAATCGTGTGCTGGTCAAGGTTAACTTTATAACCACAAAAAACTGGGAGACCGGGGCAACAACTGATCCCGTGGTTGTTGAGGCTATTGTTAATCGACTTAGAGACATTGATAAAGAAGTTATCATAGTTGAATCCGATGCCCAGACTACTAACGCAGATAAAGCATGGATTGCCAGTGGAATGAAAGAGTTGGGAGACTGCTTGGATGTTCAGTTCATCAATATGCGTCATGTCGAGAAAGTCGAGTTGCAAGTTGATGAAGGACTTGTTTTAAATAAGATTAAGGTCGCGAAGATTGCAACTGAGTCAGCCATAGTCTCGGCTGCTAAACTCAAGACCCATATGGGCACCCAGGTTACTCTGGGATTAAAAAATATGTTTGGTATGTTAACTACAAAGTGGAAAGGAAAATTTCATCTCAGAGGAATGCACAAAGTTATTCAGGACATAAACAAAACACTGCCCTCACATGTAACCGTGATAGATGGATTTATCGGCATGGAAGGGAGGGGACCGGTTCGTGGCGACCCTGTAAAGATGAATACGATCATAACAAGTACGGATCCGGTTGCAGCAGATGCTACTGGTTCAAAGATTATGGGTTTTAATCCAGAAGAAATTGATCATATCAGATGGTGCAATGAGACGGGGATAGGGAATATGAATAACATAGAGATTATAGGCGAGGATATAGAAGCTGTTAAACAGGTATTCAAAAGAAAATAGTGAAGAGTTTTACTCTTCGATTATCTCGACGTTAGCCCTTGGTACTGTGACTACTTTTCCTTCATCAAGTTTGATGTTTACGACACGTACCATGCTCTCTGATTCTAGTTGCTGAAGTTCAACAGGTAGACTGTGAACCTCGCCTATGGCTCCGAAGTAGGGCTGCCGGATAATCCTGATTGGTGTACCTGGTATCATTCCCTGAGCGAGCTCCTCAGATTCATCCTCAACCTTCATCTCATGTGGGATAATTATCTCTGGACGGAGGACGCCTGCTCTGATCTGGGTGGTACCATTAACAGAGGCACTGTAACCCTCGAATTCTTTCAATAGAGCAAAGGTGGATTGGTTCATGTTCATGTTACCAAATCCCTCAGTGATTATAACGGTAATATCTACCTCTTCCTGACCAGTAATAGCTACACCGATCTCTTCCCCTGTGAACTCTGTCAGGTTGTCGTGACGGATTCCTCCGCTTACCACAGCGGACACACCTATCTCGACCGCCTTCTTCAAGGCTTCCAAGGTTACTCTGCATCCACCGATTATCACCTTACCTGTGTGCTCAGAGGTTATCATATCCGCCTCCAATACATCATCATTACCAGAGACCGCTACATGTATTTCTCCATGCGTCTCACCTCCAATCCCAAAGATTCCTTGAATGAAAGCTGCATGAGTCTCAATTATCGCGCCTTCCCTAGGCAATATTTCTATTATCTCGCCTGGGATATATGCGTCAACCTCAACGGGGATCGGGGAACCTCTAATAATAGCCTGTCCCGTTACCTCGCTAAAGCTTTCAAGGGTTCCAGTGACCGGTGCTTTAACCTCTTTCTTAATTAACCCAAAAAGGGCTTTATAGAATGCAAGCTGCTCCCCTTTCTCAACCTTATCACCAATATCTTTGGTCATATACCGAGGAGTATCCTCTGGCTCCATCCCCATAATCATGGACATCTTTACGATCTCAGGGTCACCACTGATCTCTGTTCTAGCGACTATGTCCTCGTGTTTTACCGTGTCCCCTTCTTCTACATAGACCTCCCCTAATAAGGGGAGTCTTCGCATCTTGGTTACTGATGTAGATTTCTTGACTTTAAGCCCAGGAGTGTATGCGTGGGCTTCTTCTGTATCTTTTTCCTCGTTATTGGTCTTTTTCTCTGTTTCTTGGTCTACCATTATAGTAACGCCTCCAAGGATTCCTCAGGGTATAGATCAATTGCTCTGAACCACTTCAACAATAGCTCTTTTCTTTTCTGTTCTTCATCTGGGAGATAAAGTGGTCTTCCACGGGCATCAAGTAATAGTCCCGCTACGCCTCCCTTAACAGTGGCCTCAAGTTCTTTTCCTGGACCCGCTCCTACATCGTATTGGTTAGCGGGCTCAACAAAGACTTTGGCTTCCTCGCCTTCCCCTAAAGGTATCAGCTTTAGATCACCCAAGCTTAGGGATTCTTCCAGTTTCTTACCATTAGGCATCTCTATATCTATATCCATAACGGGTTTCCCATATTTGGCTTGTCCAGACGCTGCTATGCTTGTTCCTAGTCGGAGTAGACAGTCTTTATCGAAGATGTTCCATGCTGCTTCACGGTATACTGTTGATACAACACCCAAGTGCGGCATCATGAAGACGCTGTCCTGCATCATTCTGGTAATACCCTCGGTGAGCCAAGCATCTGTCAGTATGAGCATGCTTTGAACTCGTCTAGGGGCGTGGCTCAATAAGCCACCTGTTCCAGCGCATATATCTATGTTCATCATCTGTACGTAGCTATCTTCTACTGCTTGCTCGAACATGTCGCTGATGGTTCTCTCTAACTGTACGCCTTTGAGCCTAGTCGCGATGGTTCTATGATGTTTTAAACCTAGTCTCAGTGCTTCACGGGCAACGCTGTGTTCTACTATTAGATCTTCTAATGTCTGTGGTATAGTGGTTGGCCTGATCATTTTGTTCATTAGACGACTGGCGACCTCTTCTTCATCTAGGTTGAATGGGATCCATCGCATGATGTTCTCTATGCCAGCCTCTTTCATGACGTTGGTTACGCTGTAACTCATTCCAAGGTTCGCTGATACGCTTCGTACGAATCTTCCTTCTACAATTGAGTATACGTTAGTGGTTGCTCCTCCGAGTCCTACGCCTAGAACGTTTTGATCGAATGTGTTTGCGATTAGTTGGATCGCCATACCTTCTCCAGCTGGTGTGGGCATGATGTCAATGGGTGTCCAATTCATCAGTTTTGTATAGCCTGGTGCATGGCTCATGACGTGCTCCATGAATAACTCGTGGACAGCTCGCCTCGCTGGCTCTGTGTTTTCCTGCTCAAGAACGGGTCTGATGTTATCAACTATCTCTAGGGCGAAGCCTTCCTCCATTAGTTCGCCTATCTCTGATCTTAGTGCCTTGTTACCCGCGTATACGATTGGCAGCTCGTATGCTACGCCTAGCCTCGGCTTGGGTTCTGCTGCCTTTATTAGCTCAGCTATCTCCATTACGTGCTGGCTTGCTCCTCCATCGGTTCCCCCCGCCATTAGGATCATGTCGGGTCTAAGGTTCCGTATCCTCTTGATCTTTTCGTAGCTCTGTCGGCCATCGTCTCTGGCGATTACATCCATCACGATAGCGCCTGCTCCGAGAGCCGCTCTGTTTGCTGATTCTGCTGTCATTGACTTGATTAAGCCGGCGACCATCATCTGTAGTCCTCCACCAGCGCTGCTGGTTGTACAGTAAAGGTCTACGCCTTTCTCGCCGTCATATGGGATGATCATTCCACCTTCAGGTGCTAGAAGCTTGTGTCCTGTTAGCTCCTCTACCTCACGAACCGCGTTCTGCACCCCAAGGGTAACGTCTTCATATGGGGCTTCTACTGTCGTGGGTGCCTCTCCTGCTACTAGGAAACGCCACTCGCCGTCTTTCTTGTGAAAGAAACGGGCTTTTGTTGTGGTGCTGCCTACGTCGGTGGCAATAATAAATTGCATTTCCTCTTTGGGTTTGCTGAGGCTTGCCATATTGTTTCATATTCAGTCGCGACACCTGACGCTTAAAGATTTCTAATTTACAGTCCTCATAGAAACCTAAAGATTAAGATAGATTTAGTCATTTTCGCTTATTTTTCGTCTCTGCGTCTCGTAGAGCTTTTTTAACTGCTTCTTCTCGCTTTTTTTCCTCTTTTTTCTGCTTCTTTTCTTTTTCTTTTTTTAGTTTACGTTCTGCTTCCTCTTTTTTGAGGTTTTCTTCTAATAGTTGGATCAATCGTTCTATATTGTCTCGGTTTTCAAACACTTGTAGCATTTTTTCACTTGTTAATCCAAGGCTCTCGCCTAGCGCGGGCATCAAGGGAGCCATGGCGGCTCTTACTAGCTCGCCTCCTACATAGGCCCAAGGTTTGATGTTTTCTAATGTAAGAATCTCTAAGGTTTCCATCTTGTTTTCTGTGATTTTAAATAGACTTCTTTGATTACCTCAGCTACTTCTTCAGGATTTAGATCTAAGCCCTAGAACAATCCTTTCTCCATCATATACTATGTTTCAATGGTGTTTGTTGATTCCTTTAGCTCATCTGATGCTTCTCGGCGTATTTGTCTACTAAATGCTATGTATGCGCCCGGTAAAGTCCCCAGTAAGAAGCATAGTATAATAAGACAAGGAAAATGAAACTCGTTTTAGCAGTTAATACCCATAAACTGAACCCGGAGAAAAGCCATGAGTAAACAGCGTGTTTAATCCCCACTAGAAGATGTGCGTATCCTGCTCTACTCGCTAGAAGATACACGGGGTATAAGACGCCTAGATAGTAAACCGGATAAGTAAGTAGAGAAAACAAGTTTTGGTTCGGTTTATGGGTTATTTTCCAGCTCATGAAGTATACAGAGGCATATGAGAGAATTGAAGCCAGCCCATACTCGGTGAGCCCTCATCAGCCACTTTAATCAAAGACTAAAACCATGGTCGAGGATAATAAATTAACGAACAGGCTCTTGTTTGTGAGCTATATGTTTTTATGTGTTCAAGGCATCTGTGAAGGTTAGACACTTTGGGGTGTTAATAGAACTCACAGTATCATTGATTATTGAGCGGTTGATTTCAGATGGTTTTAGTCAACCCTTGGTTTATGGCTTAGAATTATATTGTGGAATCCACCCTAGTGACCGCATATCTTGGAGGCAACAAAATTGACAGGCAGTAGTAATAAGAAAACCTTAATCACATCCGCATTAATCTACGCAAACGGCCCGGTCCACATAGGACACATGGTAGAGTATATTCAGACAGATATCTATGTTAGATTCCTCAAGATGAGCGGTAGAGACGCTATTTATTGTGGCGCAGAGGATACTCATGGCACTCCCATCGAGATTAACGCCGCCAAGGAGGGCGTCTCACCTGAGGACTTTATTGATCGTTGGTGGAAGGAGCACAAGAGGGATTATGATAACTATCTTGTGGATTTTGATAGTTATTACAGTACCAATAGTCCAGAGAACAAGCATTACACGGAGTTGATCTTCAATCGTCTAAAAGAGAAAGGCCACATATACACCAAGGAGATCGAGTTAACCTACTGTGAGAACTGTGAAAGATACCTTCCAGATAGATTCGTTAAAGGTACGTGCCCGAATTGTGGGGCTCAGGATCAGTATGGAGATGTCTGTGAGAAATGTAACACAGCGTACAGTACCATTGACTTGCTAAACCCGTACTGTAGCATATGCGGCGCCACGCCGATAAGGAAAAAGAGCCGTCACTACTTCTTTAAACTGGGCGAGTTCAGTGACTGGCTTAGAGACTGGTTGAACAATAATAAGAGACTTCAGCCGGAGATAAGGAATCAGGTATTAACATGGGTAAACGATGGCCTAGAGGACTGGTGTATCAGCAGAGATGGGCCATATTTTGGTTTCAAGATACCGGGGGAGGAGGATAAATACTTCTACGTATGGTTAGACGCACCTATTGGCTACATAGCCTCTACCGCTAATTACTGCAAGGATAAGGAGTTCAGTGCTGATGACATATGGCAGACAGACGAACATGAAATAATTCACTTCATAGGTAAGGACATAATCTATTTTCATCTACTTTTCTGGCCCGCGGTACTCCATGGAGCAGGGTTCCATGTACCTGACAACATAGTTGTACATGGTTTTCTGACTGTTAACGGGGAGAAGATGAGCAAGAGCAGAGGTACATTCCTAACAGCCGAGGAGTTCCAGAAGTATCTTGACCCAGAATTGTTGAGGTTCTTCTACGCAGCTAACCTGAGTCACACCATGACAGACATAGATCTGGATCTGAAGAATCTTGAGAACAGGATCAACAATGAACTGGTGTCAAACCTAGCTAACCTCGTCTACAGGGTTATGAGTTTTACAGGGAAATACTTTGACGGCAAGACAACGAAGAGCGATAACGAGAAACTACTTGAGGATATCCACGAGAAATCCATGAAGGTCTATGAGGCCTATGATAACTACGAATTCAGAGAAGCTGTAAACAGGATATTGGAAATAAGTAGCACAGGTAACAAGTATTTTCAGGATAATGCCCCATGGGAGCATCGTAAAACAGACCCAGAGAAAACGCAGAGACTATTAACCGACTGCGTATACATCGTGAAAAACATAGCTATAATGATTAAACCTATCATGCCCCTTTTCGCTGAGAAGATCGAGAAGCAGCTGAACTTGGAGAACCTCACATGGGATGACATTGATAAAAGAGTAGAAGATCATCAACTTGGCGAGGCCGAGATAATATTGAGAAAGATTGACCCCATCGAGATCAAGACCCCTGAACCAGAGCCGGAGAAGAGGGAGATCAACTTTGAGATGGATCCAAGGATAGCCAAGCTTGGTGTAGAGGTTAAACTAGCCATCATTGAGGGCGTCGATATTGAGAAATCTGACAGTGATTTGGAGAAGCTCAAGAAACAGGTAGCAGACATTGTCAAGGATATTGACTTGGAACATAACCCCATTGTTGAGGCTTACAACAAGATCTATAAGAAATTCAAGGTTGATGTAGAGAACTCTGCGGTTCATCTGGTTAAATTGGTTAAGGAAAATGGAAACTTCCCAACAATTAACACGGCTGTCGACAGCTATAACCTAGTGTCAGCAGAGAAACTCGTCAGCGCTGGACTCCACGACTTGGATAATATCAAAGGTGACCTAGAACTCGGGGTAACAAGAGGAAATGAGCTGTATACACCGTTGGGTGAGACGGAGCCTGAGAAGATTCAGCCCGGTAAATTCGCTATGATGGACGAGGAAAAAGTCCTATGCTGGCTTGATGTAAAGCAGGGACAACACACCAAGATCGGTTTTGATACAGAGAATCTTCTACTCTATGTGCAGGGTAACGAGAAAACCACGGGTTTATACTTGGAGGGGGCGCTGGTCGAGATGTGTGAGCTCATCACGGAGTACTGTGGTGGTGAATATAGGCTTGTTAACCCCGTTGATGTCTCAGCGTTAAACCTCAAAGTAGCCAAGGTAACCGAGATAAAGGATCATCCTAACGCGGATAAGCTATACTTGTTGAAGATTGATCTCGGTGACGAGGAAAGACAGCTATGTGCTGGACTGAAACCACACTATCCTGATCCGAATGATCTGCTAGGCAAGAACCTAGTAGTAGTTACTAACCTAGAGCCAGCGAAGCTAAGAGGCGAGCTCAGTGAGGGGATGCTACTAGCTGGAGACGATGGTGAGAACGTTGGAATACTGAACCCTGAGAAGAGCGAGCCTGGAGACCAGGTGTATGTTGATGGAGTAGAGGAGTACAAATTTGAGAAGATCTCATTCGAGGAGTTCCTAAAGTATACGTTGGAGGCCCAGGGGGGTAAAGCTTATCTCCAAGGCAAGCAGCTGAAAACCGACGCAGAGAAGATCAGGATAGAGAAGGTAAAAAACGGTAAAATAAGATAATCTTCCTTTTTAGCCTTGAATTATCCAAATACATAGATTATTTCTTTCTGGAAAAGTTACAGATCCTTGATTGTTCTAGTCTTCGCTAATGAAGTAGATACCAGAATATTTGTATAGGAACTTTTTCTCAGAAATGATGTAGTAAGTCATTTTTTATTTCCATAAAACGCCTCTCAAATAGGTGTTCAATTTGTCTAAGATAACAATCTCCAAGCTCTGTGAGATGAAAGAGAAAGGTGAGAAGATCACCATGACAACAGCCTATGATTATCCTACTGCTTTACTTGTGGAGAAATCTGGGCTAGATATGATACTGGTAGGTGATAGTGTCGGTATGGTGGTTCTCGGCTATGAGAACCCTGTGCCTGTAACAGTGGAAGATATTATCCATCATACGAAGGCGGTAGTACGGGGAGCAAAAACACCGTTGATCGTAGCAGATATGCCCTTTATGAGCTATCATATTAGCACGGTGGAGACAAAACGAAACGCTACACGACTCATACAAGAGGGGGGAGCTGACGCCGTCAAGCTTGAAGGTGGTAAAGAGGTAGCCCCCATAGTTCAGGCACTAGTTGAGACAGGGATCCCTGTTCAGGCTCATATCGGTTTGATGCCTCAGCGGGCTTCAGTAGGTGGAGCTTTCAAGATACAGGGGAAAGACGCTGAAACAGCTAATGCGATATTGGAGGATGCGAAAGCATTGGAAAAGGCTGGCGCCTTTAGCGTGGTTATCGAGTTTGTGACAGTTGAGGCGGCAAAGATAATCACAGAGGAGCTTGAGATACCCACAATTGGTATCGGTGCTGGTCCTTATTGTGATGGTCAGGTGGTTCTCAGCCACGATCTGTTAGGCTTCTATGAGAGGCAGCCACCATTTGTGAAACTCTACGCGAACCTCAACGAGAATATTACCGAGGCATTTAAACTATTCAGAGATGATGTGCGAAGCTCAAAGTATCCGGGAGAAGAACATTCTGTTCATATGGATAAAAAAGAAGAGAAAAAGTTGAGGGAATAAGTGTTTAGCTTCTGTAATGATGATAGATGTCTATGAAGGCTAGGTTTATTACCACGGTTAAGGCGGATTTGAGCAGACCAGAAATAACAGGTACATAACCTAAGAGGGCTGATCCAATGATGCTTACCAATATCACTATTACGATGTCACCTAGGTCTGCTGTGATCACGTCGAATGATTTGCTTAACGCGGTTCCCACTCCGACTTCATCCATTACCATGACTACGAACATCAATGATACCACTGGGATCAAGATCACAGTGATACCAAGGATTGCACCGACTATACTTGCTATGATGAAATCTACTAACCGACCTGTAACATATCCTATGCTCTCACCTAGGCTGAGAGGTCTATTAAAGTAGGCGTCCCTCCCCATATCGATGGTAGCGAAGCCTAAGATGTATACGAAGAACGCACCTATCATTCCAAAGATGGCTGTAAATATGGCGAATCCTCTGAAGAACCCGAAGCTGGCTGCTACGAAGCCCAGTCGGGTGGCTATCCAGCTTAGTACACTGCTGATTACGCCTCCAAGTATGGCGGGTATGAATACCATGGGTTGAGCCATAGCTAGGTTAAAGGCGGTTGTAAGGTGTCCAACAGCATCCACGTCACCAGCTGGTGCTGGGGATGAGCTGCTTATTCTGCTACCACAATTACTGCAAACCTCGTCATTTTCATCTATCTCTGTTCCACATTCAGGACAATAGGGCATTGAATATCAGTGTATTATAGTTATTATTACTTAAAAACACCTAGTTGAATAAAGGGGGTGAATTAATCCCTGTATCCTTTTGGGATGGGGATAGATTTCCATAGTTTTATGAAGTCAACTATGAACTGGATAGACTCCTCCATGCTAACCTCGGCTTCCTCTACATCAGCCTTCCTTGGGTCGCTGGTCGCGTACTGCCCATTTCTTGTGATGTCCTCTGTGTTTGGTGGTAGCGAAGCGTTGAATACCTGTTTCACCAGTTCATAGTCCTCTCTATCGGGATCCATGAACTCTTGTATTTCTTCGGGTAGTATCATGCCGTTCTCCCAGTCGTCCAATCTCCACATCTCTACTAATTCGGGGAAATAGTGAAGAGCATAAGCTGTCTCCCTTGGCCCACTGTGGACCTCAAAGTATCGTGCCATCCTGTCCTGTATCTTTTTGGCGGTCTCGGTGTTTTTGGGGCCGCTTGGGGTGGCTATCATTACCTTGTACTCTCTTCTGGCTATCTGGACTGCTAGGTTCATGGTATTAGTGTTTCCGCCATGGTGGTTTACCAAGACAAATCGTTTGACTCCATGGGTCGCGAAGCTCTCGATAGTCTCCAGTAATATGTTCAGCAGGGTCTCTGCTGAGAAAGTTACTGATCCTGGGAAAGCCATGTGGTGTGGACTGTACCCTGCCCAGCAGGGGTGGATACATACACTGTTTGTGCGGCTGGCTATCTCATGGATGAAAGCTCTAACACCCAGACTGTCAGTACCTAATGGAAGATGGATACCATGCTGCTCAATAGCTCCGATCCCTATGATTACCAATGGGTCTGGCTCGTTCTCCATCCAGTTCTCAAAGGCTGGTCGTGTTAGTTCCTGCACCCAGAATTTGCTAAGTTTACCGTTTTCAGACATGAAAATAAGGGGGCTTTAATGGGTTTTAACGATTGTCTTTAAAAATATTACATTTTACCCTTTTTTTGACCGATAAATCTAATATGGTCTATTGATTATGAAATCAGATAGATATTGAGTTCATTATTAACCTACATGGATAAAGATAGCCTGAGTAAGCTGAAGGCGCTTAACAACGCCCATGTGATGGAACAGGTGAAAAGATTCCTTGAAATATGCAAGCCAGAAAAAACCATAGTCTTTGATGACACCGAGGAAGATGTCGCGAGGGTTAGGCAGCTAGCCATTGATCTAGGTGAGGAGATGAGGCTTAAGATGGAGGGACATACGGTCCACTATGATAGCTACTATGATCAGGCTAGAGACAAGGAGAACACTCGGGTGCTCAAACCGCCTGATATGGAGATGAGCAAAGGCATCAACACCATCAATAGAACAGAGGGACTTGAGGAAGTACTGAGCATCATGGATGGCGTCATGGAGGGGAAGACCTGTATGATACGGTTCTTCAGTCTAGGGCCAACCAACAGCAGGTTCACCCAGCGAGCCCTACAGATAACGGATAGTGCATATGTCGCTCATAGCGAGGATATCCTATACAGGAACGGGTACAAGGAGTTCAAGAGACTGGAAGGTGGCGATGATTTCTTCACCTTTGTTCACAGCGCCGGTAGGCTTGATGAGAGGAACACCACCGTGGATATAGATAAGCGACGCATCTACGTGGACCTCATAGACGGCAAAGTTTATTCCGTTAATAACCAGTACGCGGGTAACAGCCTGGGGTTAAAGAAACTGGCGTTAAGACTGGCTATTTACAAGGCAAACAATAGTGACTGGCTAACAGAACACATGTTGATCATGGGTGTTAAGGCACCGGATAGAAACAGGGTAACGTACTTCACAGGGGCGTATCCATCAGCGTGTGGCAAGACCAGCACAGCCATGATCCCAGGTATGACCATCGTGGGGGATGATATAGCATACCTACGAGAAGATGACAAAGACAACTGCAGAGCTGTCAACATAGAGGCTGGGGTCTTTGGCATAATCAGAGATGTTAACCCTGTAGATGACCCCGTTATCTACAAGACATTGACCACACCTAGGGAGATGATCTTCAGCAATGTCTTGATTCACAAGGGGGAACCCTACTGGCTGAGTATGGGATTAAGAGAGGAGGAGTACCCTGAGACAGGTATCAACCACAGCGGTGAATGGTATAAGGGCAAGAAAGATGAGGATGGAAACTTGATACCATTAGCTCATCCAAACGCGCGGTACACTATTAGGCTCAAGGAACTGGATAACGTTGATCCTAACTGGGATGACCCAGAGGGACATATCATACATGGAGTCTTCTATGGAGGTCGAGACAGCGACACCAACGTACCCATCAGTGAGGCTCTCACATGGGAACACGGGGTATACATGGGTGCAACAATAGAGAGCGAGACTACCAGCGCAACCATTGGAAAAGCGGGTGTACGGAAGAGCAGCCCCATGGCTATAATGGACTTTATGGTAGTTCCCTTCGGATTATACCTGAATAACCACATTGACTTCGGGAACAGACTAAAGAACACACCCAGAGTATTTAGCACCAACTACTTCATCAAAAACGAGAATGGAGAGTACCTGAACGAGAAAGTGGATAAGAAGGTCTGGGTAATCTGGGCTGAGGGGCGAGTCCATGGAGAGTACGATGCCATCGAGACCCCTGTAGGGTATCTCCCCAGGTATGAGGACCTACGGAGCCTATTCAAGAAAGTATTCAAGAGAGAATACACCGAGAAAGAATACATTGAACAGTTCAGCATACGCGTCAAGAAGTATTTAGAGAAACAGGCGCGCATGGAGGATCTGTACGGTGATGAAGAGGGCATACCTGAAGCCTTTTGGGCAGTTCACAATAGGATTAAGAAGGGGCTGAAGGAACTGGAGAAAGAAGGAGATATCCTCCCACCTAGTTACTTCAAGTAAGCTACTGGGGTGGGATCCACCACTCGGATCCTGGGCGGTCAACCCACTCAGGCCAACGTAGCTCAACAGGGGGCTTTAATCCCCCTGCTAACAAGGGTCCCTCGTATTGTTTTTTCCTGCGTTCCCGGAACTCAGACCATGCGTCTGCTAGATGTTCAGGGGTTTCCACCAGATCTATGGCGCTTAATACCAGTATCTGGGCTGCGCACATACCCATTTTATGGGTTACACCTGATCCGCATAAGGCGCTACTCGCCCATCTTGGGTAATTAACACCTGGTATGGGTTGCATGGCTTTGCTTACGTAGAGGCGTGCTGTTGGACAGTGCCATGTGAACTCATTCACATCGTCAGCTGGGTGGAAATCCCCGTATGCTTTCTCTGGAGGCACAATCTCAGTATACATGGGTTCATCAAGGGGGTCTAGTCCCATGTTTCGCTGTATCTCTCTGGCGAACTCTTTATCCTCCTCGGTATAGGCTGGTGTCCCTATCTCCATGAGGTTTTTCCATACTACGCCTTTCAACACTGTGTTAGGTAAACCTGTTCGTACTGCAGTAAGCACCCTTGGCTCAACTTTGCAGTCTGCTACTAGTGCTGCACCCTCAGCGCATCGGTCAATAACCCTCTCCACGGCCTTCTGATCATCTAATTTGCTGTTTCTCCAAGCATAAACCACCTGGCTAAGTACTGGGTTGGCGACGGTACATTGACCGCCGGTCATCATAAACTCGTTGATGCTGCCTCCACGCCGCATAAGGGCGGGCATATGTTCCTTCATCATGTTAACGTTATTATACATCAATACAGCGGCGTCCAGAGTTCCTGGATAGGTTACTGCTCCGCTCTGACCCTCAGCAGCATCCTTGACCTTGAAAGTATATACTTTGGATTTATAGGTGCGTGGCCAGACCTCACCCAGTACTGTTGTTGGACCACCGGGGTGCCATGCAAGAAGACAATCCATACCATCGAACCAACCATCCCTTGCCATGTATGGTTTTCCAACGCACATTTTCTCAGCAGGGGTTCCTAGAAGTCTGATCTGAGCATCTAGGTTATTCTCCTCCATGACATGTTTGAAGGCTGCGGCGGCGAAACACCCGGCTACTCCCAGCATGTTGTGGGCGTCGGTGAACCCGGGGCCGTAGGGGACATCGGGTTCTTCATAGTGTACGGGTTTCTGACTGTGACCTGGGGTTGCATCGTATTCCGCGAAGAAGCCAATTACTGGACCTTTCTCGCCCCATGTTGAGTTGAAGGCCGTGGGCATATCCGCTATATTCATTTCTACGTTGAATCCCTGTTTTTTCATGTACTCTGCCAAGTGTGTACTGGATTTGTATTCTCGTAGCCCTGGCTCAGCCCATTTGAAGAGCTGGTCGCTCATATCATACATCTCACTGCTATGAGTTTCTAGCCAAGACAATGCTTGTTTCTTATTTGAGTTCATAAAATGAAACAGGGGGTTAGTGGATAAAAGTCTTCAAAAAGTGTTACTTGATTTTCCAAGTGGTTCCGTCTGAGGTGTCCTGAATTTCTATCCCTATCTGCTTTAGTCCATCTCTGATCTTGTCAGCGAGTTCATAGTTCTTCTTCTCTCTCTGCTGGTTTCGTAGATCAGTTATGAACTGTAGGAGTTTCTCGGTTAATTCATCGCTGCTGGTGCTTCGTTTCTCAAATAATCCTAGTACATGCAATAGTTCCCGATAGGTCTCGGCTGCCTCTGTAAGGACCCCTTTGTTAGTTGGTTCCTGTACGTATTCGTTTATTGCTCCAGCTACTGCGTGGAGATGCCCGAGAGCTACTGGTGTGTTGAAGTCATCATCCATAGCATCTATGAAGCTCTGCTTCTCCGTTCTAACAGTCTTGATTAATTTTTTCTCTCTTTCACCGTAATCTAGATTGTTATCCGGTCCATTTATGGCGTTATCGATGAGATCAAGGGTGTTCTCTAGGCGGTTGACCGTGTTTTCAGCAGACTCCATGGCGCTCCACGTGAAATTCAATGGTCGCCGGTAATGGGTACTGATGTAAAAGTACCTGAAGGCATCGGGGCTATGCTTAGCCAGTACATCATCGAAGCTCACATAGTTGCCCAGGCTCTTGCTCATCTTACCTCCGTCAATCATCAGGTGTCTCATATGCACCCAGTAATGGACGAAAGTCTTTCCCGTTAATGCTTCACTCTGGGCTACCTCGTTCTCGTGGTGGGGGAAGGCTAGGTCTTCTCCCCCTGCGTGGATGTCTATTGTGTCTCCAAGTAGTTCTTTACTCATGACGCTGCATTCGATATGCCAACCTGGTCTTCCAGGGCCCCACGGTGATTCGAAGTAGATGTCTCGGTCAAGTTCTTCTTGTGTTGATTTTTTCCATAGGGCAAAGTCCTGTGCATTCTCTTTATCGTACTCGTCTGAGGCTACACGGGTTGTCTGCTCGGTGCGTGTGATGTCCATGCCGCTGAGCTTTCCATAGTCCTCAAACTTGTCTATATCGAAGTAGACTCCATCCTCAGTCTCGTAGGCGTAACCCATTTCCTCCAAGGATTCAATGAACTCGATCATCTCTGGAACATATACGGTAGCTCTTGGATGTGCTGTTGCCCGTTTGATGTTAAGCAAGTCAAGGCCCCGGAAGAATACTCCTGTGTAGTGTTCTGTGAATTCTTTGAGGGTTTTACCTGCTTCCCCGCTGTCTCTGATGGTCTTGTCGTCTATGTCTGTGATGTTCATGACGTATTTGACCTGGTATCCTCTGTACTCCAAGTAGCGTCTGATAAGATCCCCGCTCGTGAAGCTGCGTAAATTACCGATATGAGGGTCTCCATAGACGGTTGGTCCACAAACATACATGGTTACTTTTGGTGGGTTTATTGGCTTGAATGGGCGTTTCCGACGCGTCATGGTGTCATAGATATGAATATCTGGCTCTGTCATTGTTTCACTTCCATAGAATCGACTAGACGGGTGTAATCATCCTTGATTAAGAGTTTTGACACAATAGTCTCAGTCTTCCCTTCTAGATGTGATTGATGGGTTTTTATCAGATATAAATGATATGCGTGATTCGTTTGTAGCTTTTTTGGGTGCAGGCTGGTCGCAACACGGTTTTTCGTACATAGGTACCACCGAAATGATGTGGGAAGAAGAAGCAGAGCCAAGAAAATACTCGACAGTATTGACGAAAACCTAGAATCAGAGTACCAAAACCTCGTTGTCTATGATTTCAGGGAAAAAGAGGCTACCAATAGATTCTGGAGAAACCTGAAAGAGATAATCGGGGCAAAGGGCGGGGAAATGCTTCAGTATAGTGTATATTATGGTCCCATTCAAGGTGCATTAACGGTCTGTGATCTTGTCGAATGTTATGGAGGAGAGGCGTTAAGGTTTACCGTGTTGAGGAATTTCGGTGGTACCTATACCCGAAATTAATAATTTTTCCCACAAACCCAACACTAGTTCATGATCTAATCTATGATAACAACGAAACACAAGATTAGGGTAGGTACAATAAAGCATGGAAACAATTCCATTCAGTGAAAAATCCCCAGACCTGATCCAGATCTAGGAAAAAAGCAGTAACTGGTTTTGGTATAAATCGTATACAGGATAGGAGCTAGTCTAGCTTCTCACTGAGTTCGGAGAGTTTTCTAGTCAAACGTTTTCGGCTGGCCTCTGTCGTTATCTCAGCCCTTGTACGCTCATTCACGTTACGCATTATATCCATCTTCCGTCTAAGCCCCTTGAGAAAGAGAGAGGCCTCCTCAATGGATACTAGATTCATATAGATCTCCTCCATCACCTCTAGGTTATCCTCGGCTGCACTTAGATTACCCGATCTTAGGTGATCCAGTGATTGTCGACGTAGCTCCCCGGGTACATCGGCTAATCCTAGGAGGTAATCGGTAGCCGAGACACCTAGTTTCTCAGGTAAGGGGTAGCCTTCCCCTGTGTTCAATCCATAGAGGATGCTGGCCTCAGAGTGTTCCTCTTTTGCGGATGTTACGGCGTTATAGTGAGCGATCTCCGGGTGATTTTCAGCATAGGGCTCGATCTCGGATAGTAGTTGTCTTGCTTCTTCTAGGTTAATTAAAGCCTGGTTCTCATTACCGTTGTGTAGATAGAGGATGGCTTGTTTACTTAGTGTCCTGGCTCTGCGGGCCCGGCTGTATGCCTCGTCCCGGGCCTCTTCTCTTGAGAGTAGTTCACTGGTTGCTGCTTCTAGGATATCATCTAACATATAATAGACTAGGTCAGGGGGGAATTTAATCCTATGAATTATCTATGCAACGCAGTAATTCCTCATAGGTAATGTTACCGCCGCTGAGTACTAGTGCCACTTTCTTGTCCTTCAACTCGTCTCTCAGCTTAAAAGCTGCTGCGAGGCTAGCCGCCCCGGCGCCTTCGGCCACCGTGTGACAGTGCATAAGGTAGAGCTTGATGGCCTCTCGCATCTCGTCCTCGGATACTAGTATGAAGTCATCGACATGGCTCCTGAGAATGCCGAGAGGTAGTTTGAATGCGTTTCTCGTGGCTAACCCATCGGCGAAGGTCTCAGCGGTGGGTGTGGACTCTAGTTCACCGCTCCTGTAACTCATGTAGATGCTGGGTGCCTTCTCGGCTTGTACAGAGATGACTTTGACGTTGGGATTCAAGGCTTTTATCGTGGTAGCTGTCCCACCGGCTCCCGTTCCGCTTCCCACGGGGCTTATCACGGTGTCTATATCTGGTTGCTGTTGCATTATCTCGAGGCCGATGGTTCCCACCCCGGCGATTAGGAGCGGCTCGTTGCCGCTGTTTATGAACCTGTATCCGTGTTCCTCGGCTATTTTTTTCCCGTTCTCTACTGCTTCATCAAAGTCTTTGCCCTTCTCATGGATCTCGGCTCCGTGCATTCGTATGGCCGAGACCTTTATTGGGTTAGCTCCTTCGGGTACACAGATATGGGCATCCACGTTGAATATCTTGGAGGCGAGGGCTATGCTCTGACCATGGTTTCCAGTGCTGGCGGTTATAACGCCACGATTCTTCTCCTCTGGTGTTAGCTGGCTGATTAGGTTTATGCCGCCCCTGATCTTGAATGCTCCTGTGGGGTTATAGTTCTCGTGTTTGATGTAGGCTTTGAAGCCTAGGTGCTCGTTAAGGGTGGGGTAGGTGTATAGGGGTGAGGGGTTGAGGTATGGTTTGATTCTCTCAGCGGCTTGCATGATATCGAGTAATGTGGGTGGTTTCATGGTTAAGTAGTGGTGAGTGGGTTTATTTCTGTTTTCTAGGGGCATCGTAGACGTGTATTACTGGGCGGTGGGGGATCTCTTCACGTGTATAGGTGTGTATGTTGCCGATGTGTTCCACGTTATCTTTTCCCTCCGTGAAATCCTGTATGGTTTTCAGGGGGTAGAAGGGGAAATCGATGCCTGGTGTATGGTAATGCATGGGGATGATTACCCGGGGGCTCAGTAAGGCGATGTTGTTGTCTGCCAGTACTGTGTCGGTCCCGGTGTTCACGATTAAGATCTCGGGGGATCCGATCTGGGACATCTGAGTCGTCTTCAAGTAGTGGCCCAGGTCACCTAGGTGGGTTATCTGGATTCCGTTGAGGATTATGTTCCAGACTATGTTTGGTCCTAGGCGTTTTCCTCGTTGGTCGTCGTGCCAGCATTCGACTCCCTTGAGACGTGCGGTTCCTATTGTTTCCTGGATGGGTTCTTTGAGTATTGGGCAGGTGTATTTGTTTGCGCCGCTGATGTGGTCCTGGTGATCATGGCTTATGGTGACTGCGTCTGCGGTTTTAGGTGGAGGTGGGAGGTTCAGGGAGTCTCCGTCATGAGGATCCGTGATTACGGTGGTTTGGCTATCGGTTAACTCGAAGCAGCTGTGTCCGTGCCACCGTATCTGTAGCATAGTGTGTGTTTAGTGTTCGGTGTTTTTGTGTCTTGTGGGGGCGGGGGTGGGAGTGTGTTCGTTTGTTCGCTTGTGGGTGGTGTTTTATTCTTGTTTGTGTGATTATTTTGTATGTCTGAGAATGGAAAGCTTAGCAAGTTTTGGATTACGGAGTTGACTCGTCCCGCGTTTGAGGACTGGTTGGAACACGAGGAGGTGCCTGTGGTTGTGATCGGTATTGGAAGTATTGAGCAGCATGGACCTCATCTGCCTCTGGGTATGGATTCATTGGCTGTGAAGGCCATTGTGCATAAGGTTGCTTCGCGTACTAACAGCATATGTGTTCACCCGTGTTGGCCCGGATACAGTCCCCACCATATGGGGTTCGCTGGCTCTATTACGTTTAGCTGGGAGACCTTGATGGGGGTCTTGATGGACACTATTGGTTCGTTGGCTTATCATGGGGTTAACCGGTTTGTCTTGTTGAATGGTCATGGGGGTAATACCAATACCATGAACCTGGTGGCTCAGGTGGCTAAACGCGAGTTCGGGGTTATGGTAGCGGTTCCAAGTGGGCCCGGTGACACCGAGTTAGCCAAGAAGTACACTGAGCGGAGCCAGCGTTACTGGGATGTTCACAGTGGCCAGAACGAGACCAGCGCCGCCCTAGCCCTGTTCCCGGAGCTGGTGGAGATGTGGCGTCTACCAGAGGACTGGAAGCCCAGTAATAACATGAGTGAGGAGCTAAAGGAGATGCGGGACCCGGATAGGGAGGACTGGGAGCTTGTGTCCCAGGTTTTCGGGGCATGCGCTGAGCCTGATACTGATGATTTCAGCAGTGATGGTATCTATGGCTGGAATAGTCCACTGGACGCTGACCCGGAGGAGTATAAGGCTCGACTTGAGGAACGGGTTGAGTTCATCGCCGAGTTTATCAGGCGCTGGAAGAAGATACCCACACCACCCGCGTTCAGAGAGTAAACCTCACCTTTTTTAACTCACCCAACCTAATTTTGTCTGTCCTAAAATGAATATTAAAGGAACAGAGACAGAGAAAAATCTCCTCAAGTCTTTCGCTGGGGAGAGCCAAGCTAGAAACAGGTACACCTTCTTCGCGAGCAAGGCCCGTAAAGAGGGATATGTGCAGATCCAGAGGATCTTTGAGGAGACAGCCGCTAACGAGAAAGAACACGCGGAGGTCTTCTTCAAGTACCTTGAAGGGGGCATGGTGGAGATCACAGCAGAGTACCCCGCAGGAGAGATAGGTACCACCGCTGAGAACCTGCTGGAGGCAGCGGAGGGAGAGAAACTGGAGTGGGGTACCCTGTACCCTGACTTCGCGGAGACCGCGAAGGAAGAAGGATTTGATGAGATAGCTGAGAGCTTCACAGAGATAGCCGAGGTGGAGGAAGAGCATGAGAAAAGATACAGGAAGCTGCTTGAGAACGTGAAAAACGGGACAGTCTTCAAGCGTGACGAGGTAGTCAAGTGGCATTGCCTGAACTGTGGATACATTCACCACGGTAAAGAGGCTCCAGAGCTATGCCCGGCGTGCAAGCATGCGCAGGAGTATTATGAGATAATGCCTGAGAACTATTAGGTTCTCAATTATCTCGCCAGGTAACCCATTACGTCGAACTGTATTTCTTTTAATTCTTCAACTAGTTTGAGTCTTTTCTGTAGATCTTTATTGTTTTGTAGTTCTTTGACCAGTGCCTCGCTTATGTAGATAGTCTCCAGTTCCTGGGTGTTTTTTATCCTTATGACTTTCGCGTTTTCCGGTTGCACGGGTCCACTGATCCGGATGGCTGTAGAGATGGCGTCTTTATCACTGGGTAAGAAGGGTGGTATCTTCCCGGTTTCTCCGCTTCCCTGTGTTAGACAGTTCACGTAGGTCTGATGGTAATCTATCTTCTCATAGGCGCGTCTAGTGGTTACATCGGCTAAACCGATTCCTATAGCGTTACCGTGGGTTTCCTCGGTTAGGTCGAGTACAGCTATCTTTTTGATGCTTGGAGCCCGTGGGTCGTGTTCGTTGGGCATCCAGAATCTGCCTGTCACGTTTGTGTCCATGCCGACGCCGCTGATGTTCTTACCCAGCTCCTCCACTACCAGTACATCGATATCCTTGAAGGGAAGTCTGGGTAACATGTCTTTGGCTTTTCTGAGAAGCTCCTTTTCCCGGGTGTAGAATTCCTCGGGGTATAATGCGTGTACCTCAGCTGTCTTATGGTACGCGTTCTCCAGCAGGGCTAACCCCATTACGATGTTTGTCTTCTCCGCGATCAATTTCCCGGCCTCAGGCAGTATCCTATGGTAACCATCATAGCGGTGCCAGTGAATCATCTCCGCTCCCTTCTGGTTACCGAGACCAATCGCCATCATCTTGAGTAGCCCAGACTCTATCTCCCCCTTAAAGTCGGTGTGAGGCTTTACCCGCCCGGTGACGAATACCCCATCAGCCTGTAGAGCTATGCGGTTGAGATAAATCTCTACACCGTCTGGTAGGGTTCCTACTGTTTCTACTTCCATCCCGGCTTCGATGGGAGCACCCACGGTTTCCTCAGTCACGCCAAGACTATGAAGTACCTCGATCTGGCCTTCGGGAGTAGCTCCTCCGTGACTGCCCATCGCGGCTAGAAGGAAGGGCTTAGTCTCGGCTTCTCGGAGCACATCCACTATAGTTCGAAGGATCAAAGGTATGTTCGCGATCCCCCTGCTTCCAGCGGTTACAGCGATTCTCTGACCGGGTTTTACCCGTTTTTTTAGCTCTTTTTTCTCCAGTTCTTCCCTGATACTGGATTCAATGTCTTTGATTTCTGGTTGATCGAAAAATTGTTGAGCTTTTGCCATCTTTGGGAGCTGCATGGTTTGTCTTAGCTCCAGGGGTTTATTGGTTTTTTCGTGCATGAGCCACCTGGACAGCGTAGCTGACTGCCTCTTTAAGGCTCCCGGGGTTCGCTGTGCCTTCTTTTCTACCTGCTTTACCGTAGGCTGTTCCATGGTCGACAGAGGTTCTTATGAATCGTAGACCCAGTGTAACGTTGACTCCGCTCACGTTGAGCCATTTACCGGTGGCTTCATCGTATTCCATTCCCAGGAGTTTAACGGGGATATGCCCCTGATCATGGTAAAGTGCAACCACTATATCGTACTGGCCTCCAGCGGCTTTACCGAAAACCGTGTCCGCTGGTACAGGACCCTCTACGTCCAAGCCCTCATTCACAGCTTCAAGTATAGCGGGGGTTATGATTTCTGCTTCCTCGTCTCCGAATAAGCCCCCGTCTCCACTGTGGGGGTTTAATCCGGCTACGGCTATTCTGGGTTTATCTATGCCTAGGCTCAGGCAGGCTCGTTGAGCGATGTGGATTGTAGTGTGGATTCGCTTTTTGGTAAGGTGCTTGGGTATGTCTTTGAAGGGGATGTGAGTGGTTGCATGGACTACTCGTAGGTTACCGGTGGCTAGCATCATAGCGTAGTGCTTGGTTCCTGATCTCTCAGCCAGTAGCTCAGTGTGGCCCGGGTAGTTGTATCCACCCATATGGAGGGCTTCCTTGTTCAATGGAGCGGTTACCATGGCGTCTACCTCATTATTCAGGGCCAGATCGGCTGCGTGGATCACATATTCTGCGCTGGCTGCCCCGGTCATGGCTGCTGGTTTACCCACCTCCAGTTTCCCGGGGTCTATGTTCTTCAAGTCTATGAGGTCTATGGTGCCGTGGCTATATTCTGCTTCGGCTGGTTTCTCTATGATATGAAGTTCCAAGTTTTCTCCAGCTACCTCTAAACCCATCTTCAT
>CAZAQI010000002.1:31662-57869 GCA_964487465.1 uncultured Candidatus Bathyarchaeia archaeon | reverse complement strand
TTGGTGGGGGTTATGCCTGATATTTTTAACCTTATTCGCTGTGTGAATGTTAGTCCTTCCTCGAGTTTCTTTGTCTGCATCTCGTTCTTTCAAGGAAAAATGACGAAAAGTGGTTTATGTAACTGAAGCTTCAGTATTATTATAACACTTTCTGAGTTAGAGAATAAAGTAAATTCAGTTTTCCTTATTCAATTTCCCTAGCTACTTCGTTTAACACAGGAAAAACACGTATTTTTTTAGTCTGAGTAACCATTGATCTGTTTAATGGAAACATTAACTGGAGATGATAAATTTATGAGGAAAAAAGTTGACACATTTAGGTACATAGTTGAAGCGAACAAGCTCATGAGGAAAGACGGACTATTTCTGGTAGCTCAGGGTGAAGAGGATAAGAGACCTAATACAATGACCATAGGCTGGGGATTCCTCGGCACAATGTGGAGCAGACCCGTATTTGTAGTAGCAGTCAGGCACAGCCGACACACCTTCAAGCATATGGAGAACTCAGAAAGCTTTACTGTCTGTTTACCTGCAAAGGATATGGAGGAGGAACTGGAGATATGTGGTACCAAATCCGGTAGAGACATGGACAAGTTCAAGGAGATGGGTTTCACGGCCATAAACGGCGAGACCGTTGGCGCTCCTTACATCAAAGAGTGCCCTGTTCATTTCGAGTGCAAGATAATCTACAAAGATGATTTAGCCCCCGATTCATTACCCAAAGAATTGATGAGTGACGTATATTCCACCAAGGATATGCATAAGCTCTACTATGGTGAAGTGACCGGCGTTTACGCTGTGGAAGACTCTGATTCAAGGCTGATGGAGTAACAATCTTGAAGGTATTAACGGTCTATGATTCACGGACCGGGAACACGGAGAAAATGGCTGTTAAGGTGGCTAACGCAGTGGAGGATAACGGTCTTGAGGTTTCCTTGAAGAAGGTGGATAATGCCACAGTAGATGAATTGCCCAATGTAGAAGCTTTGATACTGGGTAGCCCAGTATACTATGGCTTGCCCACAGCCAAGATCAAGGGTTTCATCGATGAATCCATAAAATACCATGGAAAACTCACCCACTTGGTTGGAGGAGCCTTCTGTAGCGCAGGAGGAACCCACACTGGCTCAGAGTCCACTATACTTGCGTTACTAGAATCAATGCTTGTTCACGGTATGATAATACAGGGAAATCCTCATGGAAACCATTATGGTCCAGCAGCAACGGGATCACCGGATGAAAAAACACTGGATCATTGTGAGAAACTAGCTAAACGTATCTGTGATCTAGTGAAAAAACTAAACTCATAGCCTTTTCTTTATACTCTTAATCATACACTCAATAACCCAGAGTAGGGGGGCGATTCGCACCGAGAATAGAGACTATTTTCATGAAAGAAGCTCTAAAACAACTCAGATCAACACTCAATCACTGTCAAAAACCGGTATGGTGATATTATACTGTTTGTAAAAACATGCGCACTCACTGTTTCCTGATTAATCTTGCTACTAATAAGGATGATACCATTAGAGAAAAAGCGTAAATACCCCTGCTAGAACCGCTAAACCGGGTAAGACCGGTAAAAAAAATTGATGCTGAAATGGAATAATATCGCAGATAAAACACTATACTCGTTTCTCGACAAGATATACCCGAAAACGATTCCATAGCTCAGAATTTCAATATTATACTAAAAGAAAGAAACTAGAGATATCTCGATTAACATGTACTGGATAGTACCTTCTAGAAGAAATAGAGGTAAATGCCATATAACCCAGATTAAACCCAGTATAAGGGTGGAGAAAAATAGACCATACCTTTTCCTTAATTGATCCATGCAATAACCTCGCCAGCCAAACTCCTCCATTAAAGACCCCCGATAAATGTAAGAAATGCAAATAATCCCACGTTTAATGGCTGAGAAAGATACACCCAAAGGATATCCAGTTCCGGTACCCTGTACCCGACAAGTAGCTAATAAAATACGAGAATATCAAAAGGGACGTAACAAAATCCAAATATGAATATCAGATTCCATGAAGTTATCTTTTTAATAGATAAGACTCGTTTCTTGAAATTACTCCAAACTATCCATGACCATGCAAAAGTATAAACTAGGAATCGTCTTGCATCAACCGGGAGTCTAAGAAGCTTGTCCATGAATGATTTCCCATGACTCATTAATTATTCTCCATACTCTGTCTTTCTCCTATACCTTAGATAATATCCGATTATACCAAGATTACTGATGAAAAGATGCTTCCAAGCAATATAAAACTCATAAGATGATATGATGGGCTCAGGGATCCTTGTAATATTGAGCATAACACCGATCCCTGCAAGTCAATATGTTACAAAGAAACAAGTTTCTTGTTAACGGGTGTCCTAACACTCGTTATAATCTATGCCTTAAGCCTCAGGAAGGCTACATAAAACTGGAAGAACTCCTAACGCTGAACCAGGGTCCAACTATTTTTTCCTTATCACTAAGCTATAGATAGAAAATACTAGTAGATAAAGAAAAGTTAGACTAATACTGGTTCCTTGTTGAACACAACCATACCTTCACCGGATATCGTGTACCTGCGAGGTTGATCATCAAAATCAATGCCCCTCATCTTCTCTATGAGTAACGTTTTGATCACCTGGAAATCAATCATATCCTTAGTTAAGGCAATCACGCCGTCACTCAGAAACATCTCCGAGTAGAAGCTACCAGTATCAAATACACCCTCATAGGTAATCAAAGAAGTGCATCCCAGACCCCGTATAAGCTCAAACAGTTTGTGAACCTTGTACCGGATCTCGCTCGCGCCACGGGCGTTAATCATCATACTATTCAAGGGATCAATAACAATATGTTTAGCCCCTATACTTTTAGCAGCGTTCTCTATCTCATGTTCAAGACTTATCTCCGTTACACCTGTTTCCCTGTTCCGGGGCTCAACTATGCCATCAACAGTCGAGGTTAATATATAATCCATTGTTGATAGTAAACCGTCTTCCTCGGCTGCGTCAAGATCCCAGCCAAAGCCACGGCTATAACGTTTCTTATTCTCCATAGGCTCCTCAAGGTTCACATATACAACTGGTTCTCCTCGCTCCACGGCTGCAGCTGTATACTGTAAACCATTAATGGTCTTACCTGAACCAGGTCCTCCGCTGATTAATACTATGCTTCCCTTAGGGTATCCGCCCCCAAGCATATCATCTAAACCCTGTACTCCTGTGGACAATCTTGTCTTGACGCTCATTTCCTAGTTGAGAAATACGTGAGATTATTTAAGCTTACCATGAACCTGAAAAAGATTAGAAGTCTTCCTCCATAAGGGTAAGCTTTGTAGGCTCTAGTTCCCGGGCTACCTTGTATATGTGATCCGCGACAATCACATCCTCTATAGCTAAACCAATGTTTATGGCAAGTATCCGCTCGGAACCTGTTTCTCTACCCGGCTTCACACCGGCGACCACCTCGCCTAACTCAGCGTGGAGATCGGGTAAACCCTCTGGGAAGGCCCCATGTTCATAAAAGTAGACTGTCTGGTCCCAGCTATCTGTGATGAATTTATCTGCACCCAGTATGGCGTCACCGTACCATGCTCTACTAGCCTCCAATCCGAAGCCTAGGCAACCCTGTTTAAACCATTCATCACGTACAAGGGGTTCACGTAGGCGCTGGGTAGCTGTTAGGATCATATCCTTGCCATTGACTGCTTCTTTTACGCTGCTAGTTACCTCAATGTTAAGACCCAATTCATCCTCAAAATCCATTTTATACCTCTTCATGGCATCTGGGTTGATGTCGTAAACGTTTACTTCTTTTAGACCCGGCAAGACCTCTTTGAAGGCAACCAAGTTCATCCTGCCCTGTACCCCACACCCAACAACACCTAAAGTACTAGTGTCCTCCCGTGCACAGTACTTAGCTGTAATAGCTGATACAGCAGCGGTCCTAACTGCGGTTATCCATCTACAATCCATGACTGCAAGGGGCATACCTGTATCCATGTCATTAACAATCATCAGACCTGCTATCTGGGGGAGTCCTAGTTCCCGGTTACTCGGGTATCCGCTAACCCATTTTAATCCGCCTATGTTAAGTGCTTCATAGTATGCGGGCATAGCGTGAATAAAAGCATCGGGTTTACTGTGTATACCTGGTTTGGGTGGGTTTTCCACTCGCTTATGTCCATACTCTTTGAGCCCCTTCTCTACTAACTCGATGATTTTACTCATAGGTACGTCTAGGTCCAGTATATCTTCCTGCGATAGATAGATGAAATCAACTTTCTCCACTGTTAAACACAGGTGAAAGAGAGGTAACTAATGATATAGTATTTTCCACAGCTAAGTGTAAAGCTGGATTACTGTTCCGTCCAGTAACTCCCTGTCCAGTCCAACCTTCTCATTATCAAAGTTAGCCGCTGGTCCCCATATGCGGGCATATTTAAAGTTCTCATAGAAATCATTGTGGATTTGTTTCGCTAACTCGCCAACGGTTGTGCCCTTTCTACAGACGATGGGCTCCTTCGCAGGGTCCTGCCCTGATTCCTTAGTGTAGACACGAGTGATACACAGTAACTCAAATATCTTATTTCCTATCTTTTTCGCCAGAAGCTCTGTTCTCTCCATGGAGACCGGTATAACCTCTATCGGGTCAGCTGCCTGTCTTAGCTGCGTTAGCGTCTCAGAGTCATTATTCAAGTCGATCTTATTCGCCAATACAAAAGTAGGGCGATAAACCGCATTACCGAAGATCGCATCCTCCACTATATCCAAGGTTACATCTCCCTTAATCCTCACAAGGGCTGACCTAATACGATAACCTTCCAAAAGCTCTATTACCTCATCCTCTGAGCAGTCCACCAGTCTACCCTCCCTGATGAACTGGACATCCCGGCCATGACCCCTTTTCTCCACCTCGACGCTCCCTGTGGGGGGCTTCAATAATATTCGTGCGTTCTCAAGCTCTTCAAGCACCATTAACAGGTTCCCAACCGGATCATTAGCCATATCCACTACTACAATAGCGCCATCTGCGTTGCGAACCGAAGCCAGATTCATGAACCCCTCAGCCTTCCCCTCACTACTCCCCTCGATAATAGGGGGTACCTCCACTAACTGGAACTGGATATCTTCATATGGTAACATTCCAGGAGTAGGCTTCGTTGTCCCGAAGGGCCAAGCGGTTACCTGAACAGGGCTATTAGTTACAGCTTTCAATAGGCTGCTTCTACCAGCATTGGCGGGTCCAATCACAGCCATCTGCGCTCCACCAGCTTTAGGAACATAATAACTCGGTGCACTTCCCTTTTTAGCCTGTTTACGTTTTTTCTCTATTTCTTCCCTGAGTTGAGCCATCTGGCGTTTAACTTGACCGCACAGCTTATCGGTGCCCTTATGCTTGGGGACTAGACTGAGAAATTCATCCATGAGTTGGAGTTTTGTCTCCGGGTTCTTGGTTAAGGTAACCTCGTTCCATTTATGCCTGGCTTCAGCGGGAAGATTAGCGGGCAATTAATACACCTATTTAATATAGAAAAGAAAAGCCGAGTTTAAAAAACCAGCTTTGATTAAGTTAGTTTTTGGCCACAGTTGGTGCAGAATTTTTGATCGAGTTTAACCTCTACTCCGCACTTGGGGCATACGGGTTTAGCTGGGGGTGCAGAAGCTGTTAATCCAAGCTGGTCACCCTTATTGAAGACCTCCTTGACGAAGCCTTCTCCTGAGCTCATATTCAAAGCGTTTTCCTCAGCCTCAATGCTAAGGGCTTCGTCGATGATCTTATCCCGTGTCTCCTCGCTCAAGGTACCATTCTCTACCAACGCATCCATGAGCATAGCGAGCAGATTTCGGTTAACTACGACAGCGTGGGGGAATTTAATATCCTCTGACACGGTTATTGGACCCTCGCTCCGCATTTTCCACAGAAACTGTTACCTGCTACTACTGGGGCGCCGCAGTTGCTACAGTACCTTGACCCCGGATGCTGGGGTTGTGGCGGTGGTTGATTATAGTTCTGTTGTTGGGCTTCTCCTCTGTTCCTGTCGCCTGACATCATTCTGGTGCTGTTAATTGCTTGAACCCAGTCACCGGCTCCCCGCATGCCCTTGAAGGTGTATTTCTGGCCCCCGGCTTGAATATTTATTGTGGCCATGAATCCCTTATCAACGCTGGTTATACTGCTTAACGGTATCTCAACTCGGTCTTTGTGAGACCCCCGAATTGCCGAGATCACGTCTTGAAATCTTCCAGCGGTGAAGATGAGGCGCCTATTTGTTAGGATCAGCTTGCCGTTTACATTGCTAAAGGTTCCCTTGCTCCAAGTTACAGGGAACATTCCAGTGTCTTTTATGATCTGTTCCCCTGGTGGTAATCCACTCATATGTTTACACAGTGAACAATAAATCAAGGCATAATAAGATGTTATCTCTGTCATCTATTTCTGAAAAAAGCTGGATGGTCTTAAGTAAGAGGAAACCCAGTTTTTTCTGATATATCATGGTTAAACCATTCATAATCGGAACTAGAAACGCTGGAGAATTTCTCCATGGAGGAGTCAAAGTGTTGAGCGAAGGGGGAACGGCCTTAGATGCAGTTGAGGAAGCCACCAAGCTAGTGGAGCAGAATCCTGATGACACCTCAGTGGGGTTAGGTGGGATACCCAATATCCTAGGGGTTCAGGAGATGGACGCCAGTCTCATGTGCGGAAAAACATTGAGAGCTGGAACCGTTGGAGCCTTGAAGGGTTATAAACATCCTATTAGTGTGGCGAGGAAAGTATTGGAGGAGGCACCTCACGTTATGCTGGTAGCGGAAGGAGCGGAGTTGTTCGCTAGGGTGATGGGGTGTGAGGAAGCTGATCTTAGTACAGATATGAGTAGCAAAGTCTATGATACCTTTGTAAGAGACGCTTTTGAGCATGAGAAGATTGATGAGAGTCAGCAATGGGTGATTAATTATGCTAAGAGCCAGAATCTACGTGAATGGTATGATAGACTGGCTGATGAGCATCATGGCACAGTTAACATAATGGCTATGGATAAGAGCGGTGACATTGCCAGCGCGGTAAGCACAAGCGGCACCGCCCTCAAATTCCCGGGCAGGCTGGGAGACAGCCCTATCATAGGCGCGGGTAATTACTGTGATAACCGGTATGGCGCAGCTGCTTGTACAGGGAGGGGGGAGTTAGCTATAAGGAATAGTACCGCTAGAACCATCATCCACTACATGGAGAATGGTCTCAGCGTCAAAGAAGCTGCATTCCGTGCTATGAAGGACATTCATGAGTTGAAAAGCTTCGGTGGGATGAACTGTATAGCCCTTGATAGTAAAGGTAATACTATTAGTGCAACAACTAGGCCGGACAGAGAAAGCGTCTACTATTACATGGATGTGGATAGCGAGAAACCGGAGAAAAGAATAGGGATAAATGTGCTTGAATAACCATGACAGCACCATACGATTTTAGGAAAATAACCCCAAGCGTCTACGGGTACCGTAGACCGGTAACCGGGGAGACTGTTGCACTGCTCCATGTTAACTTCGATGACCGTGGATTAGAGTTCATAGAGACAAAGAGCCGTACCGTGAAACGATATGAGATCCATGAGTTAATGATTACAGACGAGGATGCGGCTCCCGGTGGAGGAGCCGACAGTGTGCGGGCTATAGGTTTCTTTGAGATCATAGAATCAGGTTTGGTTGTAGTGGGTGATGAGGTCTGGATAGAAGACAGGTACCTCGGTGAATTAGCTGGTTACGACTTGACGCACATGCCGAATCACATGAATATCGTGGTTAAATCAGAAACCTTGGATGAACCTGCGCTCCGCGTAGGAGACAGGATCCGTTTTAAACCCGTTTAGCCTTTGTCGGGTCCGCCTAGGCCATATATTTTTTCTACCCTTTCAACTACGCTGCAATCGCCGTAACACATCCTGAGGCTACTGGTATGAGCTTGGAAGTTATTTTCCTCTAGTATGTTAAGCGCGTTTTTGTTTTTTTCAGGTGTGCCTACCCAGATGTTTGATCCCTCTACTTTGTTCATGACTGCTTGGAGTAATTGCTCCGCGACTTCATGGTTTAACGCGATCCAGGGACCTATTTTTACCTGTCCAAGTGTCCTCTTGGCCATGATATATCCCTGTAATTCCGCCTTATTCCTGATCACGTAACATAGCTCTGGGTATTTCTGATGGACATATTCAAGCAATCCTCTTCTAGGCGCTTTGAATGCAGCCAAGTCAAGACCAGCTACCTCATCCAGATCATCTGACTTCATGGGTTTACAACGAGTCTCTGAGCGTCTTTGGGCTACCCCTGTGTGTCTGGTACTCCAGTATTCATCTTTGAATCCCAGTCGACGATATAGTGGTATAGCTTGGGGAACCCCATCCAGCCTAATGGATTGGGTGCCAGTGGATTTGAGGTAGTTTATCGCTTGCCTCATGAGCTCTGTGCCTATTCCCTCACCACGGTGACTAGGTAATACTACGAGGTTTCCTATCCAAGCTATTTCTCCGTAATCCGTGGTTACCACTATTCCCACATCTTTTCCGTTTTTCTCTGCGATGAAGCATCCCTCTGGACTGAATTTGAGTATTCGTTGATAATCCTCGGGTGTCATTCCCCAGCCCACCATGTCCATTAATTGCATGAAAAAGGCTAGGTCGGATGGCTTCATTACTCGGAAAGTGGTCATATCAATCTTATACGTGGTTCAGAGTTAAATCAGTAATCCATGGAGTTGAGCGCCATCTCCAGTAACTCTGTGAAGAACCCTTCATCTAGGGGGGTGCCTTGCCCCACTCCTGGGCATTTATCGTCTATACCGAATATGAAAAAGTTATCTTGTTTCTCCAGCCAAAAGGGGTACATCCTGCATAAGAGGGCTCTTTGTTCATAGACACGACATCCTCCATCCGTGTAGAAGACGCATTTTCCATTTTCTTTGCACATTATAGCCTTGAACTTGCCTTCATCTATCTTGGTGCAGAATTCCGTCTCACCTGTCTCTTCGATTCGTGATATGTCCCTTGGGAGGAGCAATATTCTTCTCTCTCTATCCTCAAGGTCTCTGCAGCAAGCTCCGCACTCGATGCAGTTCCACTTGACAAGTGCAGGGTAATAGAACTCGATGTTTTCTACTTGGTCATCCCTACTATAATCCAAGGTTCCACGATGATATTCTTGATCACCCATTATGATTCGCCTAAGATGAGGCCAGTCTCACAGCCTCCTCAGCCAAGACCTGTAAAGGATCAACCACGGGAACATCTAGGTCGCCATCATGGAGGACTAGACTTACCTCTGTGCAACCACAGATAATAGTATCTGCCCCCGACTCAAGCAGTTCATCGACTACTTTTTTAAGTAATTTTTCCCCTGTCTTCAGGTTACCAGTTTTGATGTATTTATAGATGGCGTCCATTACCTTGTCCTGAGATTTCTTACTCGGTACTATTGTCTCAACTCCATGGGTCTTATAGGCGCCATGGTAGAGATCGCTGGCTATGGTTCCATCAGTAGCGAGGAGCCCCATCTTCTTGACGCTAGGATACGTCTTGGAAACGTAATCCGCGCTGAGTCTTATCATATGAAGCACGGGTGCGTCTAATGCATTTTGAAGCTCTTCATAGAAATAGTGAGCTGTGTTACATGGCATGATAAGGAAGTCGACTCCAGCTCTTTCTAGAGTTTTCCCTGTCTCGATCAGGTATGGTACTGGATCTTCTCCTTCTCCTAGTATCGCTGGAGTTCTGTCGGGGATCTTGGCATTGCTATCGATGATTACGTGATAATGGTCCTGATCTTTCTCGACTGGCGTCGCCCTGATTATCCTGTGGAATAGGTCGGCTGTGGCTTCTGGCCCCATACCTCCTAGGATACCAATGGTTTTCTCACACAATTCTATCATATTCCTCTCTGTTTACCGGTTTTTAGAGGTTACCCTGTTCTAGGTAGTCTAGTATTGTGGAGATGTGGACCTTAACTGTTGTCTCCAGATCTTTTACAGTAATGTGTTCATCAACTCCTCCCATGCCATAGACCCTTGGACCGTAGCTTACGGCGGGTACGCCTTGTTTTCTCCAGAATCTGCAGTCGGTTCCACCCGATGTGAAGCTGTATAATGATTTCTCTCCAGTTAGAAGTTCATGGTTTTCTGCGAGTGTCCTCGTAATAGATGCGTCTAGGCTGGAGTAGGTGGCTTCTGTGACTATCTCCGGGGACCGCGCCCACTTTATCCTTATGGATTCATCTACAGCCTGTATCTTTTTCTGTAACAGTTCGGTGAACTCCTCGGGTGTTACACCGAGGGGTAATCTGACATCCACCTTTACTATACATTTGGCGGGAACTATGTTATCTGAGCTTCCGCCCTCGATCGTGCCTATGTTTACAGTGACTTCTTTAAGCACATTGGCCATGGTCTCTGATTCGTGGCCGTATTGCTTCTTGTAGCCTTTCATCACAGTCTCAGTTAGTTTCCTGCTCTCGTCTGTGAAGTTACCCGGTGTTCCTTGGAGTGATTCTACATGGGGAAGTATTTTAACCATTTTCATAATAGCGTTCTCCCCAACATAGCCAGCGAAGCTCCCGTGTGCGGCTTTTCCCTCTGCCTCAAGTATTATGCTGACTCGTGACTTCTCACCGATCCGTACGGTTAGTCCGGATGGTTCCCCGTTTAAGACAGCGTCGCCTAGATATTCTGGCTTGTTTTCCAGTAACCAGAGAGCGCCCCACTTTCCACCAGTCTCCTCGTCTGAAGTACCTGTGAAACTCAGCTTCCCCTTGTGCCCTGTCTTTGCTACTTTCACGAAGGCGTAGAGCAGTGCTGCTAAACCCCCCTTCATATCGCCGGCTCCTCTTCCATAGATCTTACCGTCTCTAATTTCCCCCGAGTAAGGTGGTATGCTCCATGCTTCACCCACCTCTGCTGGAAAGGTGTCAAGATGCCCATTCAATACAAGATGAGGCTCTCCTTCTCCCACCGTGGCAACTACGTTGGCAATACCCGACTTCGTTTCGATGATCTTGGACTCTATGTCATGCTCCGCTAAGTATTTTAATATAAATTGGGCTACCTTCGTGGTGTCTCCTGGGGGATTATCACTGGGTATTCTTAGAAGACTTTGAAGTAGTTTTATCAAATTTTTATCTAGGTTTTCGTTTGATATTAACTTCTGTTTTGCTGATTCCATGTATATTATATTCATTATAATGCTATGATTTTTTCGTGCCCTGTGTATGCCGTTTTCTATACCAGTTTACTAAATCCGTTTTTACTGTTAATGAATTGTGGGATGTTCTTGGGTTTCTACTCGTGAGCTAAACCGTTTACGGGTTTTATTGTACTCCCCTCTTGTTATTGGGTCTCTTTATTATCTTATACTCAATGAACTTGACCAAGACCAATAAGCTGGCTAGAAAAAGAAAAGCTAAACCAAAATAATAACCAATCGTGATATCCATCAGTTTCATTATAGCTGTGATAATAATGCCTACGCCCCATAGTGTAATCACCGCGATAGTGGCGGGTTCACGTTTAGCCATATCCTCCCTTGTTTTAGGGTTGAAGTAAGCCTCCCAACTGATGTATCCTCTGCTACTATACGACTTCAGTGTCTTGGTCTTACCCATCTTGACCACGTTGAGATCAACATAGTCCTCTCCCGGTATGTTCTTAAACTCCGCGAACTGAAGGTGTCCAGGTTCTTCGTTGAGTTCTCCTTTCCTATATTTCGCGGTAACGTAGATGACTATAACGACTGCGATAACAGTCACTAAAATTCCCACGTTAACCACGATTGTCGCTAGATTCATGATAACCTTCTCATTTACTATGTGGTGTTTAAACATATCCAAACTTGATAACGTTTTTAACCCCTTCTCGGCATCTCTTTTTGATGCCCCCCATAATTCGATTCTATTATCCCTTACCAAGATTTCCCAGTGTAAGCATAACAGGTTCAAGCTGCGAGTTACAATGTAGCCACTGCAAAGGATACTACCTTAAGCATATGCCAGACGTGAGCACTCCGGCTAAACTCAGAGCGTACTGTATAAAACACGAGGAAAACGGTGGCGTTGGTTTATTAATAAGCGGGGGGTCTACCTCTGAGGGCACGGTACCATTAACTCCCTTCTTAGACACCATTAGATGGATTAAAGAAAACACGGATCTATTACTGAACATTCATACAGGGATGCTTAACAAGGAAGAAGCAGAAGCTGTAGCAAGCACAGGCGTGGACGTCGTATCAGTTGACCTAGTAGGCTCAGAGGATACCTTGAGGCAAGTCTATGGTTTGGATAAGTCTATCGAAGCTTATGATGCTACCTTGGTTAACTTAGTGGATGGTGGGGCTAATGTTGCTCCTCACATCTGCGTTGGGCTCCATTATGGTGAAATAAAGGGCGAGAAAAAGGCAATTGAATTAGCAGCAGAGGTTAGACCAGAATCCGTCGTATTCATAAGTCTAATCCCAACTACAGGGACTCTTATGGAGAATGTACAACCCCCAAAAGTGAAGACTATTACAGACCTGATATCCATTGCCGGAAAAAAATGCAGTGAATCTGAGATAGGACTAGGCTGTATGCGTAGTAGAAGCTATAAGACGGAGCTGGAGTGGGGAGCGATAAAAGCTGGCGCAAAAAGAATCGCCCTAGCCTCAAGATCAACAGAGCACCGCGTACTTGAAGCGGGATACGGGATCTTAAAGCTTGACGGCTGCTGTGCTACACCCAAAAAATATGATTCCCTCTTACTAAGAGCCTAGAGCCAATTCTATTACCTTGCTGAAATCCCCTTGGCTTATCCCGAATAATTTTATTTCTCTGCCTTGGAAGAATTCAATTATCTTGCTCTCATAAGCATCAATTCTGCTCCCGGTTAACTCCTCTTCCAGTTCCTTAATGGCGTCTTCCGGGTGCATGAAGAAATCTCCAGATAATTTGATTTCAGCTATCACACCTTCCACTACCCTCATCTCGCATGTTAACAGTTTTCCACCAGGTATCTTGTATTCCGCCATCATCTCTGGTACACCCACTCGTTGCTAGCGTATTTCTTTCGCAGCTCATCAACAAGCTGTTCTTCCTCAACCGTTAACTTACCTTGTACAAGTTTTATGTTAAATGACTCTTCAAAACCCTTAATTAATGCATCATGCACCAACGGGAAACCTATTTCCCTACCTAGGTATCGTCTGATATTGGTGACTCTATCCTGTACCGCCTTTATGAGTTTGTCACTGATCTTGGCTTCACTCACTCTGAGAACCTGAAACATGCGTTCAATATCACTGTCCACAAGTACGGTACCATGCTGTAATATTACTCCGTGGCGTCGTGTCTGGGCGTTACCGCTTATCTTCTTACCATCAGACACGATATCATTCACTGGTTTAAACTTTGAATCCACGCCGATATGCTTCAAACCATTCACAATGGCACCGCAGATAACCTGATAACTCTCTAGTATATCCGCTGGCATCAAAGGATCACGTTCAGGCGCAACAAGGCTATACGTTATTTCCCCATTAAAGTCATGATAAACAGCTCCTCCTCCCGTGATGCGCCTTATTACGTCGACACCATACTCTTTACAGGCTTCCAGGTTTACCTCTTTCTCTATACTCTGAAAATATCCGATGCTTACAGCTGATGGGTTCCATCGATATAATCTAATTGTGTTAGTTGTCCCGTGTCTGAGCCGTGCTATGGCTATCGCTTCGTCTATAGCCATCTGTGTGGGCGCATCTTCTATGCGCATATCGATGAGTCGCCATTGATCACTCATAATAGGCATAGAAACATATGGCTATGATATGTTTTTTGTATCTCCTCTTTTGGTAACCGATGATTGCTTTAATTAATGTGAACCCCCGTAAGAAACCATATGGGAATTAATCTGCGACAACCCGTCTCCGAAGCTGTTTATAATGGTTTCATAGACGGTATAAGAGACACATTTCTAGTGCAGAAGACAGAGTATTTCACACGTAAACTTAATGGTAAGAAATATTTCTGGCTCGTTAACGATGAGCTACCAGAGAAACCCGCTATACGATTCAAAATAGTGTCTATTCAGACAGAAGACGGGATAATACAAGAAGACATATACGGTCAAACTATTAGAGGCAAATACTTGAAGATAGCGTTAAAGAAACGTGAAAAGACTCGATAACTTGATATCGAATTGTTAGCTACTCTGTGATGTACAGGATGAATCTGCCTTCAGGAGGTGGTGATATTTCCAAGTGAATTTCTTTTGTCAGTCTATAGTATTTTTTTCTTCCCTGTTGGTAGCTTTGTATTACCCCTGATTCCTCTAGGGTGTCTAGGTGATGTTTTGCGTTTCTACCATCCATTGAGGCTAGTTCCATGATCTCTGATACGTATCTGTCTCTTCGACTTAGTAGTTTCAGTATCTGTAACCTGTTTTTACTTGCTAACACTGCAAACATATCAAGTATAAAATTACAAAGAAACTTTATATGTGTTCCCCCTATTTAGACTCGTGAAACAAGATGGAAATAAAGAAAAAAACATCAAAAGAGAAAAAACTCGTCAAAGGACAATTCTCACAAGAATTCTACATGAACCGAAACGAACTAGCAGTCTTCCTAAGAAACCTCGCAGACCAAGTAGAAGGAGAAGACGAACTCCAGATAACATCAGAAGAATGGATACTGCCCTTCAAACCCGTCGGACATGCACAAGTAGACATAGATTTGGAAGAGGATGAGCTAGAGATAGAGATAGAGTTCAAGAAAAGCACCGGAACCCTTTACGCTGGAGATCCAGCGGAGGAATCAAAGAAAGACGAGGGAGACTTAGAGGAAGAAGAGTATGAGCCTGACTACGCTCAATAAATCACAACCTTTTAGCATAAATAAACATGCAGAGGCTTTCATGTTAATCACAACTGCTCCCGGTGAAGAGAAGAAGGTGCTCCAGACATTAGTGAAATTTGACGAACTAACAGAAGCCCACGCTGTAAACGGATCTTATGATATATTGGCTAAGTTCAGGACAGAAAACTATGAACATTTGAATGATTTGTTGAAAATGAGGATCAAGAAAATCGAGGCTGTAAATGGGACTAGGGTCCTACTTGTAGCATAATATTTACTATTTATCGCCTTTTTTCTTCAATTAGGTCTATGGGCTTCTCTATATTATTACGTTTTTCAAATTCCCGTAATATCTTATCTGCTGACAACCCAAGGGCTCGTTTGAGTAACGGGAGGATAGGTAAGATACATTTGTCCCAGCTGTGTTCCTGTATGGGAGACTGGTTTACTACTTTCCAGTAATACAATTGCTGTAGCCTCCATTCCATGTTGGACTATTCTATTCGCTACTTTTTCTATGATCTCTTCCATTTCTTTCTCGCTAGGATCATCGATTGAGAACATTTTCTTACTTATTTTTTATACATGACTCCAGATAAACTTGGGTTGCCTAAACCGATCTCTTCTAACTCCTTTTTAATCTCAGCCTTAGTAAGTTTTCTCGGATAGTTGTAGAATGGACCTGATGGCCTCTCATTGTAGAATGGTCTATTACATCCAGGACAACCCGTGGTTCTGAACGCTTCACCATCTCTCAGTAGCGAAGCTAGATTAGAGACCATGAACTCCTTTATTCTGCCATCTTCAAATGCTATTTCATCGATAGTTGCATATTCATTGACGATCAGATATCTGGCGATCTGGATCCTGCGGTAATTATCCACGTCAGGCTGGGAAAGGTTCTCTAAACGTGTACCTGGAACCGGTGTAAAGGCGAACAATACTGGGTTTATACCCATCTCGTGAAGGCGTTGGACAAGCTCGACAGCCTCTCTCTCTGATTCACCTAGACCAATTATTATGTTACTTCCCACACGGCCTTTTCCAAAAACATTTACAGCTGAGTCAAGGGCCTTGAAATGGGTGTTCCACTGGTAAGGGCCGTTTACGTCTACGCCTTTGACTTTGTTGAATATTTCCTTTGTTGCTCCGTCAAGTGGTATGCTGATGTACTCTGTCCCTGCTTCATGAAGCTTATCTAAACCTGTGCTGGAGATAGGGCAGATATCCACAGAGACAGGTAATCTTGTTTCTCGTTTCAGCATCTTAATGATGTCTACAGCATCTCTCAGAAACCCGGGATAGTTGATCACTTGGTAACAGACTCGCTCCAGAACATGATAGGCGGGTTCCTTGAATCCAGCAAGAATATTCTTGACTGAGAAATCAGGCCAAATTACCCGACTCAGTTTATCATGATCGGCTTCGTTACCACATGCTTGAGCACAGAAGCTACAATTAGCCAGACAGGGGCCATCTGTGTAGCTCATGAGGTACGCTGTGGTGGGGGGTACGGATAGTCGGTAATTTAGTAATCCGAGTACTGCGGCTGACCCTATGCTTACTCGTAGCCTGTCTGGTATCAATTCATTGAATAACCTGAATAGAAGGTTATATTGTTTCTCACAATCGATCAAGGAGAGATGGTATCTCGCTTAGAGCGGAGATAATATGCACGGTCTCTGTGGTGTATTTCTGGTTCTTCTTATCTGTGTAAGGGTCCCATACGCCGTTACTCTGCTTTCTCTGGATTAGTACAGGTTTTAATCCTGCAGCGAGAGCTCCTTGAACATCAACATCCATATCGCCTACGTATATGGCTTCATTTGGGGCTAGTTCATGTTGCTCTAGGGCTATATGGAATATACGTGGATCTGGTTTAGCGCACTGCACCTCATCCGATATCACTATAGGATCAAATAATCCATGCATCTCTAGCTCATCCAACAACTCATATATTCTAGGTGTATGCTCCCAATTAGTTATCAGGCCCACGGTGTGCTCTTCCTGTAGATGATTTACCAACGGTGTTATATCCTCATCTAGGTACATGCCTTGGTGCCAGAGTCTTACAAGTTTATCCACCATTGAGCGAATCTCATGGGATGGTATCTCTGTTCCCAGCCTGTAACCTAGTTCCTTGACTCTTCTCATGAATAATGTGAATCCGGGTTCATCATAATCTGGGGTATCTGACTCGAAGAGGTTCTTTAAGTATTCTTTGAATTCATCGAAGATTATAGTGGCTCCATGTTCTGCCATCTCCCTGTGAAATGCTTTAGCCCAATTCTCCCAAGCTTGATCCACGTTATCACTAAGCAAAATAGTGCCGTGAAGATCAAAGAAGATACCCTTGATTCGATTCATTTTTCCATTTTATGGTTTGGGGTCGGTAAAAACTTTAGGTTATTCAAGGTATCTTCCTTATCTGTAATGCATGTGGATTATTATGGGTTATATTGAGACGCTTCACATGTGTCGTAATTTTTTATAATTTTAACTGGGGTGGAGGTCTATTTTTTATAAGGACATTTCATGAAAGATTTGAGAAAAAAATTGTGAATTATTCTTTGTGTTCCAAAGTGTACTCTACGTCAAGAGATTTCAAGGTCTTGGCAATCTTTTCTTCAAGCATTGTTCTCTGTGCTGGCTCTGGTTTATCTGCCCACTCATATACGAAGTCGTATTCACCTAGATCTATATCTCCATCACTGATGATGTTCTGACATCTCTCTTCGGTTATCTCACTCGGTCCACCGAAGTAGTTCATTACCATCTCTATAGAGCTAACCCGTCCTCTTCCACCAGCACCTGGTACCCCTTGGGGTCCATGTGCATGGGCTACTCCCATATCTACTCCTAGATCCTCCTCTAGGTTAGCATCCATTATGCATATTTCGGGCATATCAACAGCTATTTTCCTTAGAGCTTCAATTGCTTCTTTCTTGGGTTCTCCTTCAATTTTAACGAATGTATTCATGTTAATCATGTAAAACTTTTACATCATATTATATAAAGGGTAAAAACAATATTTACGCATCATATTTTCTCCAGTATGATTTCTCCCACTTCTCCGGAGGGCCTTCTCTAATAGTAAATAATGGATGAGGATGTATGTCGCTGATATTTAGATTATTTTTGTACTTATCTGGTGTTCTCTTCTTTAATCTCTCCATGAGTAGGTTAAACTCGTAGATTATTTGACCACTATTCAGGGGTATTTTTTGTATTGAATCAACGGGGTTAATTATCTTGGAGTAATTATAATTATAGTCTCTTCTCTGAGATTCAATGTATATCTCTAATAAGTAAAATCCGACTGCTCTCAGAGGATCGTTATGTTCTTTAAACCGATTTAACTGAGGATGGTTTTTCCAGCCCTTGGTCTTGCCTTGAATCACTTTCTGAGCCAGTAAAGCCTCCCTCCATTGGGCTCCGAGTCCCATCCAGTCGAGATAACTGGGGTGGATGCTCCAAATACGCATAGATAAAATCATTATCGGCAAAATAAATAACTCTAGGAAAATTGAAATAAAAAAAAATAGAAAAGGGTGTTATTCTTTCTTTATCATTGGTCCAACGAAGTACCCAACTACGACACCAATTACCAGTGCTGCAACAGCTGCTAGCTGCATGGTGCTGGCTGAACTTTGAGCTGCCTCCAGATCGGCCTCTAGGCTAGTTATCTGAGACTCCAAGGTTGAGACTTCTGATTCTAAGTCACTTACTTCTGTGTTTAATGATTCAACGTTCTCACTTAAGGCCTCGATTTCGGACTCTTTTGTCATTATTTCAGAGGTTTGGCTTAATATCTTAGATCCAAATACAGTACCATATTTGAGTATATTCTTAACTAGATATTCTCCTTGCTGTGGGTTTGCGTCAGCTCCATATCTGTCAGCTCTAATCATTTCAGGAGCATACAAGCCCATGTACTGATCAAATGGAGCTTCACCTGCTGCGATAATCGTGTTAGCTTTATCATAGTCGATTTCAGCGACCATTAGGGGGAACTCTCCCTCAGAACCAGCTTCCATTACATTAGGTGCGGGCTCACTGTTATCTACTACGACACCCGTCTCACTTGTTGTCATTATAACATATACATCATACATGTTCTCACTGGAAAGATCAATGTATTCACCATCTTCATAACCGACAATTATACCAGGACCATGGAATAATCCTCTTTCTACGCCTTTTACTAGGAACTCCATTTCTGATGCAACATTTGTAGCAACACCAAGTACACGGTATGGTGCTCCACCATTGCTAACCGCATCTTCTGCTGAACAGTCATCAATACGTAATCTGGAATCTATTGCTTCTAGGACGGCGTTGGCTTGTGCCTGTCTAAGGTGATCTGTTCCATAGTCACTATCTGCGGAGACATAAATTGTCTTTCCCCCTTCGCTCATCCATGACTCTATTGCTGAGAGCTCTGCTGAAGTATATGTTACTGATGAGTCGCTTAGACTCATTAATAGCATACTGGCTCCAGATAGGTCGCTTGATGTAATACCCCCTAAAACTACCTTCCAGTGAATATAGGTTATATTGTTCATCATTGCCTCAAGTTGAGTGTCTGGATCAAGTGCCCCCTTTAAGTGGGCGACAACCACAGGTTTTTCATGGTTCACTGCCACTACAGGTATTACTGTTGTTAATGTTAGAATTGTTAGTATAAGAACTGGGATTAATTTTCTTTTCATATTTTTCCCATCTTTAGATACGTTTAATGCATTAAAAACTCTTTCACAGATCCTAGGCAAACATTAAATGTCGTTGCGAACATTTTTTCAAACAAGGTGTAATGCTTTGGATAAACGAATTATTATAGGGGTCATAGCAACGGCGCTCATCGTAGGCGGATTATACATATTTGTGTTCGATAAACCCTCCCCACCACCGAGTGATGGGGGGGACGGAGGTGATGGAGACCCGATCATAGTTACTGTTGAGGGCGTTGTTACTGATGAAGATGGGGAACCGGTTTCAGGGGCTACTGTAACCCTTGATGGGGAGACAACAAAAACGGGTGAAGATGGATCCTATGGTTTCACAGTAGAGACAGGCACCTATACCTTAACCGTTGAGAAAGAAGGCTACGAGACTTATACATCAACTGTCTCTGCGACCTCAGAGGACACCTATACCATTGATGTTAAAGTAACCAGCACTGAACCTGAGACCGTTAAGTTAACAATAATCACACGACACGGTAGCGATATATTATTCAAAGCAAGAGCTGCATTCCTGGAAACAGATATTGCAGCAGAGTATGGTATAACCGAAAGAAACCAGATCAAATTCATGGGTGTAGCCAGCAGTCTCTGGGTTGATACGATAGAACGAAGCGGAGATATTGATATAGCATGGGGTGGTGGACCCGTTGTCTTCGACCTAGTAAACAGTGAAGACCTGCTAGCACCCCTAACCAGCGATGAAGTAACCGTGATACTGGATGTAATACCTGAAGAAATAAGCGGTGCACCTGCAAAAAGAATTAAAGATGGGGAAGTAGTCTGGGTGGGAAGCGCCATTAGCTCATTTGGTTTCACCATTAACAAAGAGTTCTTAGAGACAGAAGAACTACCCGAGCCTCAAACTTGGCAGGAGCTTGGAAATGAAACATATGCTCAGTTCGCATTATACCCGAGTGTTCCTGCAATAGGAACAGCTGACCCAACCCTTAGTACGAGTAATACACGTATGTTTGAGATTATTCTACAAACTTATGGTTGGGAAGAGGGATGGAAACTTCTCACAAGAATCGCAGCTAACGCACGAATATTTGATAGATCAGAATCTGTAAGAGACGCAGCTATGCAGAGTACCATAGGAGCAGGCACAACGATCGACTTCTACGGATACACAGCCCAATTAGAAGTGCCTGAATTATGCAAATATGTGTTACCGGAAGACGGGACTGCAGTTAATGCTGATCCGATAGCCATGGTGTCTACAAGTGATAACCCTGAAGCAGCACAGGCATTTATAGCATGGGTGTTGAGTCCAGATGGCCAGAAAATCTGGCTAGATGAATCAATCAACAGGATGCCCATGAACCCAGAGGTATTCAATACAGAGCTAGGTGAGACGAGACCTGACCTTGAAGCCAGCTACGAAGCAACTATGGAAGCTACTACAATTGAGTTCAGTGACGAACTGGCTTTGAGTTATGAGACATCTATGATGTTCTTTTTCAAGGGATCCCTGGTTGAAGCTCAACAAGATCTGCAGAATACTTGGCTGGAACTAGCTGACGCTGAATATAATGGAGAAATTTCACATGAGGAGTTCCTTGAATTAGCAGATGCTTTAGGAGATCCGTTAGCTCTGGAGTTCAATGACCCTGAGACCGGGGAAGCAGTGAGCTTCTCCGAGGAATACGCTCAAAGAATAAACGATAAGATAACAACTGACGCTGAGTTCAAAGAAATCATGAAAAATGCTTGGAGAGAAGCTGCTATAGATCGATACAGGCAGGTCCTTAATGATCTGCAGGAACTAACTGGCTAACAGGTGCCTAGAGATGACTCTCACGGTTTTTTCTTTCTCCTTTGAAGAGACATGGGTAAGGCTCCGTCGAGAGTTTGATTTAATGACCTTAATACAGACTGTAATTGGTTATAGCTCGCTTATGTTGTTTCTTACTTTGCCTCTACTGAGTATGTTTTTCCAAGCATTCGTATATCAAACTCAATTGAGTCTTCACTGGTTTTGGAGCATACTCTCAAGCACCGATTACTTTAGTTTGAGGGCTACCGGTGGCCGTATGTGGGAGCTTAGGAGGGGTATATTGATTCTATGGGGCACAGATCACGGGATCTTTTTCAATAGTTTAATCGTCGCGCTAAACGTGACTATAGCCTGTTGCATAATAGGTGTTGTTCTAGCTATGTTAATGGGTAGATATAATTTCCCTGGCAAACGAGTATTCCAAGTAGTACTACTGGTACCCTTGCTTGCTACCCCTTTCGTGAACGCATACGTCATCGGGAAACTGTTCAATCCTCGAAATGGTTTGATTAACTGGGTCTTAAATGAAGTACTGCATGTAATCCCTTGGAGAATTGATATAGACGGCTTGTTCGGTATAACCGTGGCCCAAACATTAGCCTATTATCCTATAGTCTATATGAACACACTAGCAACATTGAACAGCATAGATCCAAGCCTAGAAGAGATGGCTGAAAACTTGGGTGCAAGAGGACTAAAACTATTCAGAACCATAACTTTCCCTCTCATTATACCCGGACTTGCTGCTGGAGCCATTATGACCTTTATATTTAGTCTCGAGGACCTCGGAGCCCCAATTGGGTTCGTAGGAGCTAGAGCTAATCCCCTCGCCAGAAGAGTAGTCAGCTACCAGATCTATAACAGCTTCGCTGAGGCTCTCACAGGTGGGATAAGCCCCAAGACAGCCGCTTTGGCAGTATTGATTTTACTCGTAACTTCTCTGAGCTACATCGTTGTTAGATGGTATGTCAATAGACGCAGCTACGCTATGATAAGTAAAGGTGGAAGATGGTCTCAACGTACAAGAACTCCAAAACCGGCAGTGCGGGTATTGATAGTAGCATTCCTTGTAATGGTAATTTTGTTAGCGGCCATGCCTCAGATCGGCACAGTGATCTTGGCGTCATCAGATTGGGCTACAAGTGGAACCCTCCCCTCTAAATTAACTACAATGTATCTAAGAACGCTATACACAAATAAGGAAGTAAGAGGCGCGGTATTGAATAGCCTACTATACAGTGGAACCGCTGTAATAATCATGATATTGGTGGGCAGTAGTATAGCCTACATTGTAAGCAAACGAGATATCCCGGGTAAAGGAATACTTGACACATTATCAACTATACCTGTCGCCATCCCCGGAATCAGTCTGGCCATAGGTTACTTCCTTTTCTTCAGCGATGTATTCGCTGGCACTGTCCTTGATCCACTGGTGGACCCTGCCCTACTATTGATATGTGCATATAGCATCAGGCGTCTACCCTTCACAACAAGGAGTGTTGGAGCCGGATTACAACAAGTGGATAAGAGTCTGGAGGAGAGCAGTATGAACCTTGGGGCAGACAGGACAACCACGTTCTTCCGAATCGTTCTGCCTTTAATTATCGGTCACATAATCAACGGCGCAATACTTGGGTTCGTTTATAGCATGAGTGAGGTCAGCGCCAGCGTTACCCTAGGTGGGTTACGTGAAGACAGAGTTCCCATTACCTACTTCATCAGCCAAATAGTGTACGGTGCAGCTGCAACAGGCTCAGTCAGTATAGGAGCAGCACTATGTGTACTACTTATGGCTGTACAGATAACCGCTATGGCCATCTCTAACTATATCTTGAAACAGAAATCATCATTCCTAGGAGTCTAAAAAATGGTAAAAGTAGAGTTAAAAAATGTAACGAAAAGATTCGACAATATAGTTGCAGCAGATGACGTAAATCTAACTATCAATGACGGTGAATTCTTCACATTCCTAGGACCCAGCGGTTGTGGAAAAACAACCACCATGCGACTAGTTGCTGGACTGGAATACCCGACAGAGGGATCGATATTTTATGATGAAAAAGATGTTACACAGCTTCAAAGCTACAAACGTAACACAGGAATGGTTTTCCAGAATTATGCACTATGGCCTCATCTGAAAGTAGAGGAAAACATTGCATATGGATTGAAAATACGAAAAATACCTAAAGACGAGGTTAATAAACGCGTGGAAGAAGTCATCGACCTAGTAGGGTTAGAGGGTATGGGTAACAGATTTCCTAACCAACTCAGCGGTGGACAACAGCAAAGAGTTGCACTGGCTAGAGTTCTCGTGGTAGAACCAGACATCCTTTTACTTGATGAGCCTCTCAGTAACTTGGATGCAAAACTCAGGGTAGAGATGCGGGAAGAGATCAAAGATATTCAACGTAAACTGGGTATAACTACTATCTATGTTACACATGATCAAGAAGAAGCCATGGCTATAAGCGACAGGATCGCTATACAAAACCATGGACGGATAATGCAGGTTGGTACACCCCAAGAAATATACAACAATCCTGAGAACCTATTTATAGCTACTTTCATTGGGAAAGGTGCCTTACTTGAAGGGGAGATAACAAGCATATCTGATCTAGTGTCTGTTGATATAGGCGAAGGGATTCTTGAAGGCGTCAATACAGGGGAAAAGGATCTTTCAATCGGTGACCCAGTAGCATGTGTTCTAAGACCCGAGAATTTTTACCTCAAAGAGCCTGACACACCTTACAACATACTAATTGGCGTAATAGAGTGGAGTGCATTCATAGGCGCTGTTTCAGAGGTAAAGCTTCGCATAGGTGATGAGAGCCTGACGATTGATGCTCCTCCTGAGAAAAACTACAGGTCTGGAGAGAAACTTAAGGTCTATATGCCAAAAGAGAAGACTGTGGTGCTTCCTTGGATGGATCTTGATTAAATTATTAGTTCCAGTATCTGTGCTCCATGACTAATCTTCTCAGTTGCTTTATTCACCACGTAGATTGAACCATTTTTCCTGTATGCCTTGAATTCTCCTCGTCTTATACCTTCTATCATCTGGGATCTGTCTAGGTGATTTAATCTCATAGCATCTTCAACGGGTATGATATTATGTGATCTAATTTTTACGAGAAGATGGTCTAATGTATCCTCTACGCAGGTGGACATCATATTCACTAACGGATATAATATGCCTTTACCCGCCCTCTCAGCGCATCTCCTATAATACTTAATTTCATGCTTATTCAAGTCAATACCAAGTAGGTACCCGTGTTGGTTTAGCACCCACTTAGCTAGTAGACGAGCGATTATGCCTGTTCCATAGTTGAATGGTCTTACCTGATGAAAATAGCCTTGAATTATTGCCGATTTCTCGATGGCATGATATTCCTTGCTCAGAGATAATGTGTCGAGAAAATCCTCCATCTTTTCATGGATACTGTTCCCGGTATCGTGATCTCTGAAGCAACCGGTTCCCCTTTGAATATTCTTCATAATTATACTGTGAAGTTCAAGTACATCTTGGATTGTGATGCTGTTTCTCGCATTTCTCTTAATATACCCGAATGCGTTGCATTGATTGATGGTTAAATGTTGATAATAAGGCGACTTACCAAGGTAATCATGCCCACTTTCAATGATTCTGTGCACTTGGTCTAACCCCAGCGAGGACCCCTCAATAGCGTTACTGGAGTAGATATACTTTACCTGAATCTCCGTGACAATTTTTTCCAATGTCTCTTTCTCTAGAAGCATAGACTCCAATCTGTTTTTCTTTGAATTAATCCTGTCCAGAATGAATTCATCTAGGTATCTCAATCTAGGCGCCCTTCGTTGATGCGACAGGCTCCATGCTTTAAAGGATTATTGAATAATAAAAGATGAAAAAAGAGTTACTGGTTGAAGACATCCAGTGGGCGCTGTCCGGTCATCTTGGATTCTTTGATGAGGAAGTCTCTCATTTCGTTTGCGTCGGTGAAGATACGGGTAGCGTACCACTCGAAGAATGGACTGGGTTCATATGGATAATAGGCGTAAACAAGTTTTGCCAGTGATTTAGCGTAAACCATCTCGCACATCACTCCGGCGCTTATACTTTTACGTGGATGATATACTACCACCATGTCACTGTTTTCTATAATCTTGTAATCGCTGTCTATAATCTGGAACCTTAGGTTCTTGATAGCTGTCTCTACTTCTTTGATATCGAACTCAGCCTCCATAGGGCCATCCTTGTATGTCATCCTGAAGGTAAATGTATCAGGCATTTCCTCTCTAGCGTCGATTGTGGCGTTGACAGCGTCTCTCCACTGCTCTACTATGTCCCAGTCCTTAATCAAGTAGGGATCATATAATACATAGTACTCTTTCAGGCTATCAAGGAAGCTGGTTATCTTTTTGAAAAAGTCTGCTCCCTCCCCCGTTATGGGGTGGCTTAGATAAACCGTCTCCTTATTGGGTTTGTATATTAGGTCTCGCACCAACTCGGGGCCATTCTCAAAGGCCACCATCTGTATGTTGCGTTTAGGTATGAATGATTCAGCTAATCGATAGACATGGTTAACCTCCTCCCTCCTCCAATTGGCTATTTCTCCCAGAGTGAATTTATGATTCTGCCACTGATCGTCTTTTGATAACCTGTCCCTTACTCGTACTATGTCATCAAATATGATGATGAACATATCCGGGTTCAGTAACTGGACATCGTTCTCGGTGAGCCCCTGGAACCTGTTTCCCTTCCATTCGAAATGAACCGGTGTACTCACAACGTGCACTCCACCGGCTTTATTTATTTCGTGGTTGATCTTTTGTATCGCCTTG
>CAZAQI010000002.1:0-31652 GCA_964487465.1 uncultured Candidatus Bathyarchaeia archaeon | reverse complement strand
ATATTGCTCCATTTTCTCTGGCTGACTATCATAAAAATCCAGTATATTGATCTTTGTTAAATTGGTGTTATCCAGTTTCGCTTCCTCGACAATATACTTGAAAAGATGATGATAGCCGAAGCTTGCTATCTCTTGAAGTTCTCGGAGAACCCTATCTCTGCCATTTCCAGGTGGACCATTGAAAATTATTACCCTTTTCTGATTGGACATATTGAAACATTATAGCGCTAAAAGTTAAAGTTTACCGGCTACTTATGCTGGAATATTTCTGCACTTTATTTCTAGTTGTAAGATAATGGAAAGTTTCATATTCAGATCAGTATTAAGAGTTGAATTGTTCACGGGAGAGTGTGAAGTGAATAAACTAATATTCAAACTCATTAAGCCCTTACTAAAAAGAAAAAGCATCGATTTTCTCAAAGATTCGAATTGGGTAAGTAAAAATAAGCAGGGATTGGAGAAAAAATTAGTTAGACAATCCACGACGGGAATCGGGGAAAAACTAGGTATAACTCCAGATACATCAATTAACGAAGTGCCTCTAACCGGTTATCCTTTTTACGAGAAATTCTATGAATCACCAAAAGAGGGCGATTTAATTTATCCTCTAAAAGACTATGTCAGATCCCAGACCAGTGGTACAATGGGAAAACCGAAAACCTATCTGCTACCCAGGACGGGTATAAGAGAGAACATCCGTAATACAGGTCCAAGCCTCTTCATGATAGGAACCTATGATGGGAAAAGAACGAGCTTGGAAGCTGATGATGTAATATATACGAATACACCTGAAGGCTCTTTCTTTACTGGTCACGTTAAAAAGGCTCACGGAGACAGTGGACCCAGTTTGGGTAAGGTTGTTCCCCCGGATCCTGATGAATTAAGTTTTCAGGAAAAAGTAGATTATTTCATAGATAACTACAAGGATATTGATATAGCGTATATGACTGTCACCACCTTAATTGATGAGGTATATCCTAAGATTGGGGAACCATTTAAACTAAAAGCCTTCTTCACACAAGATCTCTCTGCTGCACCATTAAAAGAAAAAATCAAGGAGATTACTGGTGGTTACCCAAAGACCGTATTTGGGTCAACGGAGAGTATGATGTCTAATCTCCCCAGTCTTGAGCACCCTGGTGGGTTCCTGTTTGACTGGAGGGTTATATACCCTGAATTTATCCCGGAAAAACAACGAGTTGATACCAATATTAATACTTTTGAGGCTCCAGAGATATTGAGTCTGGATGAAGTTGAGGTTGGGAAGAGGTACCAGTTTATTGCGACTCCTTTCTTTAATGATATGACACGTTATGTGATGCCGGATATCTTCGAGTGCATAGACAATGGGGACGATATCATAGGCTGCGAGGCCCCTATCTTCAAGTATTTCTCACGATCCGATAGATTAATGGTGCTTCATAACTTTACACGGATAAATGAAGAGGAGTTATTACAGGCCTTAGTTGATGCTGGGCTTTCCTTCGTTGATTTCACTGCACAGCGGGAACTTGAGGGAAGCCGAGAGTATATGCACCTATATATTGAATTACAAGAGGATATCCCGGAATCAGAACTTATAGAAACAATAGACCTTGAGCTGCGTAAGATGGATAAAGACTGGAGAGACCTTGTGGATTTCCTGAAATATGAGCCCATAAAGATAACCAAACTAGCCCGAGGTACTGTTAAGAGATACCTTCAAAACAAGGAAGGTGTTCCAAGACTTACTAGAATCGGCATGAGGAAAGAGAGGCTAGAGGAGCTTCTCAATCCTAAGGAAACTGGATAGTTTCTCTTGATATTGACTCAAACTTTGAGACTGTAGCGTGATCTTCATGTACGTCGGGGTGTATAATACAGGACAAGCTTACATTCCCCTCTTTTAGCTCCGGGTTTTTACTCACCATGATAGTGTAGATGCGATTAGGTCCTTTCATGAGTATTATCTGAGATAAAGTGTATATGATTATATCCGCTGGTATCGTCGTTTCTCGACTGGCATTAATTATGTCTGAGATCACCCTGTGGAGGATGTTCAGGTCATCATTCACTGTTGTAATTTTGTTCTCAAATAAGCTGGTGTACTTGTTTCTATCCTGCATTACTCTTACAAGGTAAAGCATTTCATCTAGTTCTTCCTGAAAGACCGATGGATGTATTATATCGTAATAAGAGAATAGAATGGTTCGAATACCTCTTTTATTATTATCTCTTATACGGTGCTTTATCCATTCAATCTCCTTTGACTTTGAGTTTGTATTCATTTTTATTATTGTAATTCCGCTTTTATGTTCTTCAGCATACTCAGAAGGCATCCCTGTTAGCATGAATTCTCTTAGGTCATCCACTAGGACTGAGAATGAGGGCTTGGACATACCATAATATACTATTATCTTGGAGACTCCTGAGATGAGGTCAATATATAAAATGTCCAGCAGATTGGCTGATAAAGCTATATTGGCCAGTAATATGGGCACCCAGCCGACAACTATTGTGAGCACATCTACCTTGAATCTCGTATAGAGGTATCCTAGACTCAACGTTATGACTATATGCGGTACTAATAGCATAACCCAAGCTAAGGATTCGTTATCATATCTGTACATTATTAAGAAAAGAATGGCCTGTAAGGCAAGTGTCAACATGAGTGTGATTTTCGCCTTATTAACCAATTCACCTATGCCACTCATCATCAATATAAACCCTAATAGATTAAGAAGAAACGCTAGAACCCCTATGGGGTTAATCTCTATTTCTGGTATGAATAGTCTCAGTATTATATTAGCTCCATAAAATAGAAATCCTGTGCTCCAGTATAGATAGAAACGTCGCTGCGTCTGTTTAAAAAGAATATATAATTTATAGAAGATAAACAAGGTTATAAAACCATTAAACAGACGTGTAATTAGACTGAGCACAGAGACTTAACGTTGTTTATGTAATAAATAATTTCTCACTTGACTATAGGCAGGTGAATAATTATATATACTATTATTATTGATTGAAGTTATGTGTTTTGATATAGAAACTATTAGAACTATGTTTTATATATAAGAAATATTGAGTTTTAGACGTCTCCATTTTGCTCTATTTTGGTATCCTCATATGGTGCGGCGACACGTCTATAGAACTCGTGTTGGACACACTCTAGTACACCCATTGCTTTGTTTATATGGTAATATCTTAGCGGGTATACTTCTTTTATGATCTTTGTTATCACATAGTTGAGGTGTCCATCTATGGTCTCTGGTGGGTTCTCTTTTAGTAGATTGGTGATTTCTTCTAAGGCCTTGTCATACTGTGGTCTGTCTTCCTGTGCTATGTATGGCATAATATTTCATAGGTGGTTGTATGTATATGGTTTACGAAAACTTCTGCCTACTTCTTTGCTAATTTTATAGCGTATTCGGCTATTGAATCTGCTGCGTTTATCCCTGTAGCTTTAAGAAGTCCTCTGAAGCCGGGTGATACATTTACCTCTATTAGTTTTGTTCCCTCTGGTGTCTGGATAAGGTCTACCCCTGCTATCCCTGTGTCCAGTGTCTCAGTTGCTTTTATCGCGATTTCTTCCTCTTCATCGGTAAGGTTATATTCTATTCCTGTTCCTCCCGCGTGTATATTGGCTCTCCAGTCATCTTCTGGGCTTATTCTCTTCATAGATGCTATAACCTGCCCATCTACAATAAAGACCCTGATATCCTCTCCATTGTTTTCTAAGTATTCTTGTATCAATATTAGTTGATCTAGCTCTGTTAATGTATCTATTATGGGTATAGCGTTTTTCTCACTCTCTACTTTCATTACTCCTATTCCTTGAGTCCCTGTTAGGAGCTTGATGATTATTGGGAAATCCATTTTTTGTTTTATTATACCCGTATCCATGCGTGATTGGGTAAGCCATGAGGTTGGGAAAGGTATATCTGAGTTAACAAGTTCCTGGACGGCCATGAATTTATTCCTAGCGTGTATTAACCCCTTTGAGGATAAAGTACATGGTACATTTAGTGCCTCAAATTGACGTAGCACGATGTACGCGAAATCGGTTAGACTTCTTCCTATTCGTGGTATTACTGATCCAGCGTTCTCTATCTTCTCATCTTTGTATAGAAGCGTTGCCTCTTTTTGATCCACGCTGAGTCTTATCTTTGGAGTGTTAATGTATATTGGAGATGCGTTTTTCTTCTTCAAGGCTTTAGTTATCTCTCTGGTTGAAAAAAATTTTCTACTCGTAGAGAGAATGAGAACATCTGGCATGATTTACTAGTGCAGGGTACTTGTGATAAATATTGGTGTTTATAATGTGGGATCGATGAGGAATTTACATTTCTTTAATATATCTTTTCCAATGATTAGCTCGTAACTCATATGATCTCTTTCACTGATGGAAACCGGTATCTTATGGTGTTCGCCTTTGATCACTATTTCCGCGTCCACGACTAGTCTTTTCTTGCTCTTGCCGCTTAGACTGGATTTGACTTTCACTATTTTATGGATGGGGCCTAGCCCTACTTCTGCTGCTATATCATCGTCCACACTGGTTCTATCTGCTCCAGTATCTATCTTTGCCTTTACTTTTTTCTCTCCCAGTAGGCCTTTGATAGTTATTTCTTCTTCTAGACCGATTATTTCTCTTATTTCACTCAAATTATTCACAGTTATTTTGACGTTAAGTAGAATGTTGTAAGTATGACATATAGAGGTTTCAACTTGACATATAGTTACTTTTTTTCTTCTTTGTTTCAAGAGAGTATCTTAGTATTTTTTCCCCATCTTCGTCGAACCAGAAAGTCGCTTTTACTTTTTTCCCTTGGATTAGATGCGGTAACCAGTGTTTGTCATCGAGCCACATCTCATGGTAGGGAATTTCCTTAATGTTGAACCATTTTAGTTCTCCCTCCTCGTTCGGTGTTAAATCGCCAGTATAATCTGTAACAAGGAAAATGTAAGTAGTCCAGTCTGGCTCTGTTTTTTCACCGAAAAAAAAGTTGATTCTACCTAAGAGTTCAGGATCATGGATCGTTAGTCCTGTTTCTTCTTTTACTTCGCGTATTACGCCTTCAAGAGGTGTTTCATTAGGTTTTAGTTTGCCTCCAGGACCATTCCACTTTCCCTCTCCAAATCGTCCAGCTGCTTTGTGTTGAAGAAGGATATGTCCATCTTGGATAATCTCGCATATTGTTGCCCGGATCAACGTTAAGACCTTTCTGTGGGAGGTTTGATATAATATGTCTCCCTTTTAGTAATGATTTGTTACCTGAAGAGAGATCATATCAGAAAACACTGGACCTGTTGAAAGGAGCCATAGATATTCATGTTCACGCTGGCCCCCATCTAAAATCCAGCCCACGCAGTGTTACACCTATTCAAGCCGCTAGACAAGCAAGAGACGCTGGTATGCGTGCTATCGTATTTATGGATGTCTTTGAGATGAGCAATGGTACTAGCCAGTTGGTTAACGAGGCTGTACCGGATTTTCAGACATTTGGAGGTATGAATCTTAACACGGTCTACGGTGGGATGAATCCAAGAGCTGTGAAAACCAGTCTCTATTATGGTGATGGTGCTAAATATGTAGCCTTTGGAACCCATAGCACTCACTGGATGACTAGCAGGGAGGGTTACTATATTGATGGTGAGTTCAAGGAGTTCTGGAAGACTGACCCCAAGTTCAGGGAAGAGGAATTGGGGAAGAGCATCAAGATACCTGTGGATGAGGCACCTGGTCCTGAACTGGATGAGATTCTAGGTCTTATTGCTGGTCATCCGGATGTGTACATGATTACAGGTCATGTCTCGGCAGAGGAGGCGTTAAGATTAACCGAGTTAGGTAAAGAGTATGGTATCAAGAAGATGGTGGCTAGTAGCACAATCTTTAAGATCGCAACTATGGATCAGCTTCATCAAATGGTGGAGAATGGATCCTACATAGAATATACTTTAGCAGCGTATGGACATAGCAGCGGTACTAGGAAAACAGATTATTACGTCGAGATCGAGTACGCTAGCGACAAGATACCAAGTGAGCATCCCAAGACAAGTATAAAGACGGTTGCCGAACACACACAGGAGCTTGGGGCAGATAACTGTATTATGGCGACTGACTTCGGGGTATATACCTTGCCGCCTCCGGTTGAGGGTTTTAGGGAGTTTATAGCTCTTATGCTGGATCTAGGGGTACCAGAGGATGATATTGTCCAAATGACTAAACTTAACCCTGAGAAGCTTCTTAGTCTCAACTCTTCTTGACTGCTTTTCATCGATCAATTAAGAAACTAATCAACCATACAGGCACTTACCTGGTCCTTTAGTTTGAATAAAAAAATTTATTATGGGTTGTAGTTGTACCCCTTACTCTGGTTTTATCTTATCTTGCTGAATCTCCAGAGAATTATGGCTAGTAATATAATCCCTCCCGCGAAAAGTGCTTGGCCCGCTATAGGTGGCAACTGAGCAGGGGCTTGTCCGATTAAATGAAGTAAATGCTTCACCTCCATCTCTTGGTTTATCTGCTTGTTAAGGTAAGTAAACCATTTAACGCACATGGACCAGTATGTTTCAATGATCCGTTCTTCACTTAACAGGCTCAGTTAATGGTATCTTTATTACAATATAAAGTGAGTGGATTGGCGAGATGTGGTAAACGTATTAACAGTTTATGGATTTTGGATGAATTCTTAATGAATTCTTAGTAATGTTTTTGTTGACAGATGGCGTGGAGATTGTTTCCTTTATTGTTCGTGTGATATTCCCCTAATGTTAATTATGATTTTTATTCTAGCTCTTCAGATAGAAGAGCTAGAGCCTTATGCTAGAAAACTTAATACTGTATTTCCTGATTTTTTTATTACTATATGACGTTTAAGGGGTTGGTTATAGGTTATTTATGTTCTTAAGGTGTATTAAAAGTAAGTGAACACTATTTTTCTTCTATATCATACAGCCTCTCTTTATATGAGACTTTATCTTCGTCTAGTCTGTTAAATTCTTCTTCCAGCATCTCTATTTCTATATCTTTCACCATTCCATAACATGTCTTTATGATCTTGTTTAAGGTGGTCATTGCTCTCAGCTTAAATTTCATTGGCGTGATGGGATCGTTTAGGGTTGTATCCAGCTTGTTTGAGAGATTCTCAAGAAGATTAATGTATTTTAGTCTCTTATTATGTGGGCAAATGTTAGTTATTTCTAATTGTATTTTTTTGTTTGTTATGAGACTGTTATTTACCTGAGTGGTTAGTCTAGGTTTACTGTTCCACCTTTTCTTGCTTAAGAGGTGTTTTCGTATCCTGATTAATAATATCACGTCTGTTTTTAGTTGGGGTAGATTTTTACGGATTTTGCTGAATAGGTTTCGTGTTGTCTGTGTTTCTTCTCCGTGTTTTATCCATTTAATTAGTCTCTCTCGTTCCGTGTCTGTTAATATTTGCGTTCTCATGATTTTTCTCTCCACTCTCTGCGATAACTGGTAGGTGGTTATATGGGAAAAAAATAGTTCTTTTCATTCATGCTTTTGCTCCTTCTTCGTTTTTTATTTATTACTTTTGACATTTTTTATTACTTTTATAATTTTATGATACATATTAGAAGTTTTATGGGTTATTAATAAATGTTTAGTATTTTTTTATTATGTATTAATTATTTATGGTACATATTTTATCCCATTATGGTACTAAATTATCCCTCATTTTGTCTATTCATGTTTTTATGTGTTTATTATTTAATATTGTAGATGTTTTTATGGGCTATGGTGAATCTGTCCCCTGTTATGCCTGTTGAGATGGCTTCTCAGAGATATTTGGTGGGTGTTGATGGTATCATGTCTAGCTGCCTAGGTGTTTGAGTATCAAGAAAAGCGGGTTATGCGTTAACTAGGTCTAATGCTTCTTAGGGTTCGTTAATCGGGGATGGCGGTGTTTCGCTGGGACTAGATTTGTATCCACAATCCTCTAATAATGACTCTTCCCCCAGTAGTTCTCCGTGGTCTCAAAGAGCCCCTCCAGCTCAACTCTACCAAGAGCGTACTCAAGCTGTTCCTGGGCATCATCCATCACCTTCCTCTCATCCACAGATCTTACAATTCTTTCCTGCATCAAGATCTCTCCATCCACTATCACGGTATCCACATCACATCCATTCGCGAAATACGTCAACTTATCAACAAACATATTCAACGGATAGAAATGCGGCTTATCCAGATCCACAAGAACAATATCCGCCTGCTTACCTGGCTCAATACTACCAATAATACCATCCAAACCAAAAGCCATGGCGCCATCAACAGTAGCCATCTCCAAGACCTTGCCTGGGGGGAGAACATCTGCATCCCTGTAATACCGTCGGTGATACCTCATGCACTGGAACATGTGTCTGAACATATCATAACTACGATCAGGGGCACCTGCATCACTACCCAGAACAACCGTTACACCTGCATCAATCAACTCAGGGACAGGACAACGACCCATGATACTTGCCACAGCACTGGGATTATGTGCGATACTCGTACCTGTCTTCCGGCAGATATCTATCTCCTCCGCGGATAACTCTGTACTATGGCTGAACACAGAATAGGGCCCAGTGAAACCCAGCTCATCGTGCGAGAACTTTACAGTGCCTCGAGTATGCCCATCCATGGTAAACAATAGATTGTATTTCTCCCTAAGCCCATTAACTCGCGCCGCGTGATCCTTGAGATCCCCTAATTTCTGACCTGTTATACTTTCCTGCTCAGGGTGGGGAACAGGATGCATCAGAGCCACCTGTATCCGGCCATCTCCTCTGTCATGGTTTTCCTGAATTATCTTCTCACAGACATCTAACTGTTCATCAAACCCCACCATTAGATCCCTTCTAGCCTCCCCTGTCCAGTCACAGTACTTGCTTGGATACGGTGGCCTCCTTGGACCTACGGCCACGAATGTACGTATACCTGTCTCTTGGGCTGCATCACAGTGCTTTCGGGCGTATTTGGGGTCATCAACCCTCATGATACTGTCACCCCCTCCCAGGAAGCTTATCCCACATGTGGTGCCAAACTTGAGACGCTCAAGGTAGAGTAAGGCTGCTTCTGCCTCCCAGAACTCTGCTGTTGAGCCCTCAGCATAGAGTTTCTCGCACGCCTTATACCATGTGTTATTATGCATCCCCAGTGTGCGTAGCAGGCTATGCCCGGCGTGGCCATGACCATCCATTAACCCCGGGATAATGGCCTTCTTCGTTGCATCTATGACGATATCGTAATCGTAGCTTTTCTCTAGTTCACTAGACTCACCCGTGTCCAGTACTTTTTCTCCCTCTATAGCTACTGCTCCATCCTCTATGATTCTACGCTGTGGATCCATGGGGATTAGCACCCCGTTCTTGATGAGAATATCCGCCAATTTAATCAGAATATGAGAGGAGTATAGACGCTAAAAGATTATATGGTTAATGAGTTGGATCCAGTAACGCCACGGGTTCTCCATCTTGATAATATACCCTTGGCGTATTAACATGCAGATGATTCAATAAGCTATACGTCATCCAGCCAGCGGTCTCAGCCGTCTTACTGATAGTATTCTCCCCCTCTCTACCGATGATCTCAACCACTTTACCCTTCTGCGCCTCGACGCCCTCAAGATCCACCAGATAGTGGTTCAAACTCACAGAGCCTAGGCTTGACTTGTATACGCCATCAACGAGTATTCGACCCTTGTTGGCCATCTCCCTTGGGATACCATCATAGAAACCGGCGTGAATAGTGCCAATTTGCATCCTCTTTGGCGCTATAAATTTCCCCCAGTAGGTTACACTTTCTCCTCTCTCTACTGTTTTCACGTACTCAATACGTGCCTTGAAACTGAGTGCTTGTTTTAAATCAACTGGTGCCTTCAAGTCTTTTTTCTCGGGGTAAACGCCGTATAGACTCATACCTGGTCTCACAAGGTCCAGCCAGCCTTCAGGGTTGTGGAATGTTGCATCCGTGCTGGCCATACTTCTAATGGGAACTTTAATATCCCTCTTTTTTAATTGCTTGTCAACTGCTAGAAGTTTCTCCATCATTTCCCTATCCATATCAGGGTTCTGCTGGAACGTTGAGAAAATACCTTTGACATCCACATTTTCTAGGTTATTTACATACTCGATATAATCTGTTGCCTCATTGTGTCGGACTCCTATCCTGTTTAAACCAGTATCCACCTTGATGAAAACCTTCGCTTTCTTATTCATCTCTTTTGCTGCTTTTTCTAGTTTCTCCGCGTCTTCCTTGGTGTAGATGGTCTGAGTTATCCTCTTCTCCACCACATCCCTGTACTGTTCAGGTGTGAAAAGAACATCCATATTTAGTACATTAAGCTTTAACCCTGCTCTTCGTATCATCTGGGCCTCATAGAGTTTGGCCACCATACACCGTTCAACATCCAAGTTCTCCAAGTGCGCTGTTATCGGAATTAGCCCGTGACCATAGGCGTTATTTTTAACAACAGCCATAACCGTGGTCTCAGTATGTTCTCTAATCTCGTTTAGATTGTTTTCAATATTGTCAAGATCTATCTCCAGCCACGAAGTGTATCCCTTCATTCTCTCCTTGATTTCTTCAGGGCTAGGTTGTTTCTCAAAATAAGTTGACATAACCGAGAAAACGGTTCATTAACTGAAAAGGTTGACGGTTAAAAATGGACTGTGAGAGTTCTATGTGGTCGTCTATTTTTGTCGTTTAGTTGAATTGTAGCTCTCCTATGTGCTTTAGTATTTGGCTGTATTCAAGTTGGAGTGAAATTATGTCGTTTTTAGCATTTTCTTTGATTTCATTCATCAATTCTTTAAAATTTTCTAATGCTGTTGTTCTGGGGGATATATTAGCTGTTCTATATGTAGTATAGTATGTTCTTAGGGCTTCCTTTAGTTCTTCTTTTGCTAAATATTCGTATTCGTAGGGAATTTTTTCCTCATCCATTTTAGTTTTAAAATCTGAAGGTAAAGGTATTTCTTCGTCGTTAGGGCGAATATTCCAACACTGGTTTAATTTTCCTAATATTTTTGAATAAAATGATATTTGTTTATCTAATTGTGATAATTCAATTTTATAATAATTTAATTTAATAGACGTATTTCTTTCTTTACTTGCTTCCTCTAATTGTTGTTCTATCATATTTTCTTGTGATCTTATTTGGTATAGGATTACGGCTATTGATAATGCTGTAAAGAAAGCTGCAAAGGAGTCTCCTTGTTGAAGAAAATAATCTTGAATTGTAATTGCTCCCCTACAGATAGAGGCAGAAACTATTATGATATAACTTGAAATCACAATAAACCACCCGATTAAAAACCAATTATAGATCCATTTTGGAGTCTTATAGCTCATCCTAGAAAATAAGGTACATTAAACAGATTTAAACTTTCAACACAAGATAAATAACCAATAACAGGTACACTCCGATTCTTCAAACTAACATACCCACCAAAAAACGGTCCTTCAAACCAAAACTCTAACGACTAAACCCACAAAAAAATGTGGAAACAAAAATACCCAATATTTCAACAAAACAACCCAAAAAATTCCCCAAAAAACCCGACTAGATTAATGGACTGGGAGGGAATTGAACCCCCGACCTCTGCCATGCCAAGGCAGCATTCATACCCCTGAACTACCAGCCCAGTACCCCCAATGAAAGCCACTCCCACCCTTAAATCTTTCCAACATGAACCAATTTTTGGGAAAACTATATAATCCATAAATCAGCCCTAGGCCCCATAATGAAAGTAAGCGTCGTAATACCTGCCCTCAACGAAGAGGTCATCATAGAGGAGTGCCTATCCTCTATACGACGTCAAACCATACCCGTAGAAATAATACTAATAGACAACGGGAGCATAGATAAGACACCTGTAATCGCTGAAAGATATTGTGACAAAGTTCTCATCAGACCCGGTTATACACTTGCACAGATGCGAGATCTGGGTGCCCTAGAAGCCACAGGGGATATAATAGTAACTACAGACGCTGATTGTATACCTCCACCAGACTGGATAGAGAAACTCATCAAACCATTCCAAGACTCAAAAGTAGTTGCGGTAGGCGGAGCATTTAGACCTCTAAATAAGAACCCTCTAAGTAGTTTCTACTGCTGGTGTAGCAGTATTATGCAGAGTTCCTTCAGATTATTCCAAGGGGCTAATATGGCTTACACTAGAGAAGCATACCTCGCGAGTCCTGGATATGCGGAGGCTAAGCGAGCCGAGGATTGGAATCTGAGCTGGCAGATACGAAAACAAGGTAAAACCCGGTACCTTAGAAGAGCATATACTAGGACCGAGATACCTTTCAATAGACAGATCGAGTACCCTGGCGGCATACTTAGCGCCATACTCAGTATAATAGGAGCTTTACTCAACATACCCCTCCTAATGGGCTTAGGGGCTGGCTATGTTGGCAGCGAGATGTTTACGTTCCTCTACCGTCACAAGTCCAACCTAAGACGAAGCCACATGGCACTTGTGGCACTAGTAATAGTATATTTCTCACGGAGATTCATCAACTCCTTCAGCTGGAATCTCAGCCTTGGTATATTAATGGGAATATTCGCATACCATCTGATCTCAGAAGACATCAGATACACTATAGAGGAGCTAAAAATATACAAAACACAGGAAAACAACAAAAATACAGTAACCGATAGAGTAAAACGTGCACTAATCAGATTACTGGAAATATAGAAAATGAAACACATGTACAGCTTCAAAGCCCATGGACATGAGAATATTCGATCAAAACACCAGACAACCCTGATGACAACCACTGACAGCGAACTCACTCCCAGAGGAGACTGTATAATTGCCGTATCCGCCTCAACTGGTCTACAACAATTACCATTAGAGATTAAAGAAGCAGCAAGAAAACCAGAGACCAAGATCACATTAACCCTACTTGTGGAAGATTATAGCTTCAAGACCGTGGGGCGAGGCGACTCGGAGTTAACTTACTCTGATCCTGTTGATATAGTTGCGCGAAAAAGCACCTATACGTGTGGAAGAACCCTAATGGTGGATGCTGATAAAGCAGCAACTGATTTACCTGAAACAATCCTAGAAATACTACAAGACCCGAATACCATTATTAAAATACAGTTAACCTACGAGACACAATAACTAACGAAATCGACGCAGGTATAGAACTAGTATAGGCTCCTTTTTAAGAAGACTTTAAACACATGAGTTAACTGTATATTCAAAACCGCTGGTGAATAAATGAACAAACTCACCGTCCCACAACTGGAACAACTTTCTAAAAAAACCCGAGTACACCTCCTTAAAATGATCCACAACGCTAAATCAGGGCACCCTGGAGGTAGTCTAAGCAGCGTAGAGATCATGCTAGCCCTTTATTTCAATATAATGAACCTTGACTTAGATGATCCTGAAAGAGATAGATTCATACTCAGTAAGGGTCACGCTGCTCCCCTTTATTACACCGTATTGATGGAAGCAGGTTACATACCTAAAACCATTGATGGGCTAAGAAAACATGGTAGTATACTGCAAGGCCATCCAGATGCCACCAAGACAAATGGGGTTGAGATATCCTCGGGTAGTCTCGGCAACGGATTAAGCGTTGCAACTGGTATAGCCGCAGCCGCAAAGATAGATGAGAAAAAAACAAGGGTTTACTGTCTGCTCGGCGATGGTGAATGTGATGAAGGACTGGTATGGGAGGGAGCCATGTTGGCATCAAGCCTAAGCCTAGAGAATCTCACAGCAATAGTTGACCGAAACATGCTACAGATAGATGGGTGCACAGAGGATGTTGTATGCCTTGAACCCTTCCCAGATAAATGGAGAGCCTTTAACTGGAACGTAATTGAATGTGATGGACACAGCTACCCTGAACTATTAGAAGCATTCAAACAGGCTGAAAATCATAAGAACCAGCCAACCGCTATAATAGCTAACACTGTGAAGGGAAAAGGCGTCTCATTCATGGAACATAATGTAGGATTCCACGGTAAACCCCCCAACGATAAAGAAATGCAGCAAGCATTAGAGGAGCTAGGGGAGGAATAAAGATGTCAGTAAAAGCAACAAGAGACGCCTACGGTGAATGGTTACAAGAAAACGGGTCAAACCCGGACATCGTAGTAGTAGACGGGGACCTATCAGCATCAACACGTACAAACAAATTTGCAGCTAAATACCCGGATAGATTTTTTGATGTCGGAGCAGCAGAGCAAAATCTAGTCGCATTCGCGGCTGGGCTTGCAAGAGGCGGAAAAAAGGTTTTCGCCTCTAGTTTCGCTTACTTTGAGACAGCTAGGGCTTGGGATCAGATTCGTAACCTAGTTGCTCATGATATATTGGATGTTCAACTCGTCGCTTCCCATGGAGGATTATCCTGCGCAGCTGACGGTGCCAGCCATCAAGCACTAGAAGAATTAGCTATCACACGGGTTATACCGAACCTCAAAGTAATTGTACCATGTGACGCTGAGGAGACGAAAAACACTTTAGACGCTTTAATGGACGTAAAAGGTCCATCATATGTTAGACTAAGACGTGAAAAGGAACCCATCTTGGAGAAAAACTATGATTTTGAGATGGGTAGAATAGAACTACTCAGAAATGGATCCGATGTGACTATAGCCGCCATAGGTTCACAGGTAACGCACGCAGTAGATGCAGCTGATAAACTCGAAAGACATGGAATAGACTCAGAGGTATTAAACATACACACTTTGAAACCATTAGACCGTGACACATTAATCAAATCCGTTAAGAAAACAGGGCGAATAGTGACCACTGAACAGCACCAGATACATGGAGGATTGGGCGGCGCGGTAGCGGAAGTGTTATCAGAAAAGAACCCTACTCCAATGAAGATTATGGGAGTAAAGGATACTTTTAGTGGATCAGCGCGTGAAATACGCGACTTGTTGATCCAACATGAGCTTACCGCAGATCATATAGAGGAAGCAGTAAAAATATTAATCAAAAATACGAGGAAAATGTAAAATGGAATTCTATATAGATACAGCAGAGATTGAGGCTATCAAGAAGTACTGGGATATGGGTGTTATAGATGGAGTCACGACTAACCCAACTCTAATCGCCAGATCCGGCAGGGTCTTCAGCGAGGTAGTAGAAGAGATAGCCGAAGTAGTAAAGGGACCCATCAGTGTCGAGGCTGTAAGCAACACCGCCGAAGAACTCGTAGAGGAATCAAAGAAACTAGCAGAGTTTGGAGATCAAATTGTCATAAAGATTCCAATGACTGCGGCAGGTCTCAAAGCAGTGAAAGAATTAACAAAACTTGGTATCAAGACCAATGTGACCCTGATATTTAGCCCAGCACAGGCTCTACTGGCTGCTAAAGCCGGGGCTACCTATGTTAGTATATTCGTCGGTAGATTGGATGACCGGAGTCATGATGGTATGGATGTTGTATGGGAGACAAGCCAGATCTTGCAGACACATAATATGGAAAGCAAGTTAATCACCGCCAGCATCAGACACCCTCGGCATGTTATTGAAGCTGCTAAAGCGGGAAGTCATATAGCCACAATACCCCCCGCTATTCTAGATAAGATGCTAGAACACCCACTGACAGATGATGGTTTACGTAGATTCGCTGAAGACTGGGCAAAGGTAAGCCAGTCCTAGAACCATTTTTTAGTCACACCTCCACATCTTTTTTGAATCCCTTGATTAAAGGCAAGAGACTGTTTATCATATTACTTGTGTTTACTCTCTTATCACCAACTGTTATCAGTCTTGAGTCGACACGCTACGAGTATAACCTGAGTTACCGCTTTGAGAATAGGGGTAACACAAGTATAGACCTTACACTGGATGATGTGACTATCCCTCTTTTTATGAATACTTCTAAACAGACGGTTAGGCTTGAAAATGTAAGTCAAGAGTATGTAGTGAAGGTAATCGATGTTGATGGGAATAAGGGGGCGATTATAGGCATTGATCGTAACCTTTCCCCCGGAGATGAAGTATCTTTTTCAGCAAACTATAAAATAAGCTCATCTGGTGAAAATGTTCCCTCTCTAAGTCTTGAGGATGCCGAGGGATTTGAAAAAATACCTCTCGAATTTATTGAAGAATATACAATCTCAACTGAGACCTTCCCAGGAGACAATCCACTTTTCACAAATCTAACCCGTAGTCTAGTCTCTAAGGATGATAGTGTCCTTGAAGCGGTATCTGTCCTGGCACAGTATATCATGGATAACACCACTTACTGTAATTTTGAGGTCCCAAAATACCCCATTGATACACTGGAAAACCATCAAGGCGACTGCGATGATCAATCAATCCTCTTGATTACTCTGTGTAGAAGCCTGAATATCCCGGCATATCTTCAAGTTGGTATCTATATTCATCCATCTGTAGATGAGCATGATTCAAGTTGGGAGGGACATCTCACCAATATCGCCGATGGAGTAGGATGGCATGGATGGGCTATGATCTATATCCCTCCATGGGGGTGGGTGCCTGTAGATATGACGTTAACAAACTCTGACTCTGGTCTAGATTTAATAAAAAAGGCACCCGAGTACGATCCCAATATTATATCAGTATTAACCGTCTCAAGACAATCTTACATAGCTGAAACCCTTAAAACCAGAGAAAGATTGCTCAATAGCTCCTTATATGTTACTGTTGTTGATGAAGCAAGAACAGTTTACAGTCCAAGGAATCCTTCACAAAACTATCTTCTAATGGGGTTGTTCTTTGCTTTATTAGCTTCAATAGGTCTAATGTATAAATACGGTGATAAATAAGACTCAGTAAACTGTACCAAGTTTCTCTGGTATACTCCTTGGTATGCATTTCCTTAGACTATTAAGCGCCCTGTTCTGAGTTGACCTTTTAACATCCGATGATTTGATCCCGGTTTTTAACACTTCAACAGCTTCATCCATACTCCCTCTATCTACGGGGTAGGGTACACCGTCTTTTCCACCGAAAGCAAAGTTAAACTTTACAGGGTCTCTCCAGCTCGCCTTGTCACCGTACACTAGTTCAGCTATTAGCGCTAATCCTCTTATGGTTCCTGGACCGATTCCTTTTCTGCTAACCAGTTCTTCATAAGTCTGGGGCTGAAACTCATAGGCATCTCTTACTGCATCCCAGTTTACTGAACGAGGCATTACTAAGACCTCTTGTCTATTTCCATTCCACTTATCTAGTCTACACTGTTTTTCAGATACAGGATCAACCATCTTCTTCCTGAGTTTATCCGGGTTATCCCTAACCAGATCAAGGCAAATTTTTTGGTTTTCGTAGCTGTCTTTGTCAGTCATGTTTAGAGCTTCTTTTAGTCTGGTTGGGCATAAGATGTTTTGACTGGGGTTCTTTGTGAAACGCTGTTGCTCTAATCCCCAATGGTATCTACGAGCGTTTCCTTTATTATCGTTAATACCCTGTTGTATAACTATCCATTCTCCTTTCTCGGTAAAGAAAAAACAGTGATGGTATAACTTGTAGTTATCCTGTATTAGGCTGTTATCTGTCTTAGCGCTCATCTTACTTGCATAGACTAGGGAGTCGGTCTTGTAACCGGGTAGGTTGAAAATCTGAGATTTTTCCCTAATTTCATCGGGGGTCTTCAGACTAGTTCTTCCTTTACCCCCACAGGTTGTTACACCTAGCTTCTGGCGATCCATTGCTACTTTCAATGCGCCACATGTCACGGTAGTTGTGCCACTACTATGCCAGTCATAACCTAATACGCAACTAAGACTCTGGAAAAACCATGGATCACTTAGTCTCTCTAGTAATCCCCTCTGTCCAAATTCATCTATTATTATATCAATTATACATTCGCTGAGGTTTACCATTCTGTTGAATAGCCATCTAGGTGCCTTTCCACCGTGTAAAGGTAATGTAGCCATAGCTCTGGTGTCCATACCCTTGTTTTTCTTTTTAATGGATAAATTGATTGGCTAGGTTAACGTGGTGGAGGGGCGTGTAAAACTGGTTAACCGATTAATCGGCCGTATCTATCTACTTCTTGTTTTCTTACTCTCGTACTGCTTATGGGTTTACCGTCATCAGCTAGAACCATGGTTATAACGAAGATAAGAAGAGGCTTTTTCCCTCTTTCAACTCGCATCTCGTTAATTACCTCGGCTGTTACTTCCGTTTCCTCACTTACAACGATACCCTCAATCTTATCACTGTCTATGGTTGGTCCATATGGGTCGTAAAGTGGAACAATCTCAGCCCGATCAAGGTACTCTTTTTCTCTCAGGAACTCTCTAACGTCTTTAAGCCTGTTTTCATAGGTATCAACCTCGTGGTGTTTCTTCATAGATGTAACGAATTCATCCGTTGTTACACCCACTACAGCTTTGTCACCGACGCTGAAGGTCTCTTCCAAAAGGAACCAATGTCCTTTATGCATAACATCGAAAGTTCCTCCGACTGAGACCCATTTCAGCCTATTTGTCGACACACGTGTATGCTCCTGAACGCAGTATCGAACATATGATAGAATTAAAGCTTTACCTCATCACATTTGAAAAACAATGCGTGAACCTCAATCATGGAAAATAGTTATATCCCTTGACGCTTCTCCTTTCAACAAATCGAGGAAGAAATGATGCCCTCCGAATTCTCAAGCCGAATATCAGGTTTTTACAAGAAACCAGTAGAAGAAAGAATCAAGATCGTAGCAGAAAAATGTGAATTAAATGATGAAGATATAGCTGTTCTCAAGAGTGATGGTGGTCTGAGTATAGATGCCGCTGATCATATGACCGAGAACGTGATAGGTAGCATCGCATATCCCTTTAGCGTGGCGGTCAACTTTAGGGTTAACGGCAAGGACTATCTAGTCCCAATGGCAGGTGAAGAGCCCAGCGTTGTAGCCGCTGCAAGTAATATGGCGCGTTTAATGCGTGAAGACAAAGGAATAGTTGCTACTGCTACTGACCCGGTTATGATAGGCCAAATTCAGGTATTGGATATTCCAGATATGGATGAAGCAATCCAGAAAATTAATGATAATAAAAAAATGCTGCTTGAGGCAGCTAATGAACTGGATCCAATTTTAGTAAAGTTTGGCGGAGGAGCCAAGGATATCGAGTTAAGACCCATAGAGACGGCTGTTGGTCCTATGTTAATTGTCCATTTACTGGTTGACTGCAGGGATGCTATGGGAGCTAACGCTGTAAACACTATGGTAGAGACTCTTGCACCTACAATCGCAGAGCTAACTAGTGGAAGATGTTTACTTAGGATCATCAGTAATCTGGCTGATAGAAGACTCGTGACTGTGAAATGTAGAGTAAAATCAGATGATATAGGTGGACCCGAGGCGGTTGATAAGATAGTAGCTGCATGGGCTTTTGCTGATGCAGATCCTTATCGTGCAGCAACTCATAATAAGGGAATAATGAACGGTATCGCCGCGGTAGCTTTAGCTTTTGCTCAAGACCATAGGGCTATAGAGGCAGGAGCACACAGCTACGCTGTCAGAGATGGCCAGTACCGAAGTATGAGTAAATGGAGTAAAGCTGATAACGGGGACCTCTTGGGCGAGATGACTCTCCCTATGGCTGTTGGCTTAGTAGGCGGTGCAACTAGAAGTCACCCAATGGCACAGATAGCGCGAAAAATACTGGGTGTTGATAAAGCCGTGGAACTTGGTAAGATAATGTGTGCTGTTGGACTAGCTCAAAACCTTGGAGCCCTAAGAGCACTAACTCAGGAAGGCATACAAGAAGGTCACATGAAGCTTCACGCTAGGAACCTTGTTGTGATGGCTGGAGCGAAAGATGAAATGATAGAGAAGGCTGTTAATGAGTTGGTTGAATCCGGTGAGATCAGGTTTCCTAAGGCTCAGGAAATAGTCAAGAGGCTTCAAAGGTAAACTTCTATTGACTATTTTAGTTGATGATGCTGGTAGTGGAGATATCTTATTCGGTACTGTTATCGGTGCTTATAGACCTGAGACAGATCATTTCATATATGATTTAATCGATGTGAAACATTTCCAGATGCCCCTCTATAAGAAGAAGACACATCTAAAGGAAGCGAAGAGGATCTCCTTGGAACTTGTGGAACGCTTGGGGATCAAGGAGGGTGAAAAGATAATCATCTGCACCGGCGACATACTGAATGTGGCTTCAGAGGCATTGACCGAGAAATACTCTGAAGACGTCGTGGAGAGGGGTAAGATTGAGGGGCGTGGTCAGAAACTCGTAGAGCTCGCGTACACTAATGAGCTTAGGAATATCGGCTATGAACCCATTGATGATAGGACCAAGAAGTGGGGTAAGAATTTCTGGGATATGTATAACTGGATTAAACGGGATAAGAGTCGCTTGAGATTCGCTAAATCAGCTTTCCCAAACCTCAAAAAATATCCCCTCTTCAGGTAACAGGGTATATCTTTTTTATACACCTAAACTATCACGTATTCGATCAATTTGAAGCCTTGGCTACTCAATATATTGGCTTGCCCTATCGATAAATATCATCCGCTTGATGCTTATTTCTTTAAATGGGAGACCACTGAAGCAGAGCTGGAAAAAATAAACAGGGAAGCAGGTAAATCCTACAAGTTCTTCTCCAAGCAATATCAACACCTTACGAAGCAGATTGTAGATGGCACAATAACCCCCCCCTCAATCAGAGCGATAAAAGATCAATCTGATTCTCGGTACAGCCTTGAGTTGTTAGGAGATGTATTGAAATTCCTTAACATCCTAGAATTTGAAGAGGGCTTAACAAAGGACGAGTTATTATCCAAATTTCCTGAGGGTGTAGATATCTTATACAGATATCTTAATCTCTTAGAATTGGAAGAAGGTCTTCTGCGTTGTCCTGAATGTAATCGATGGTATCCTATAGGTAGGTCGGTTGAGTCAATCCCTGAGCTTATGCCCGATGATCTGAGGGAAGAGGCGGAAGAAATCGAATGGCTGAGGAAATGGATAGACAAGTTACCTGAATCTGTTAAGACTGATGGAGAGCCTTTCAAACCTTAATTTTTGTGTATGCCCATTGCGCCAGACCGATAGTGAAACCAGTAATCATAATCTCCGCGTACAATATACTATGGCTTACTGCTGAGAGTGATAGATAATTAACAATTGTATGAAGCATAACTGCTAAAACCAGATATTTTATATCGTTTTTTCGAAGTGTTTCAAGCACCATAATGGATAAGCTGATTTGAATAACGATTGACATTACTCTCTCATATGCCCCAAATAGTGGTAGATACCATGGGGCAGATGTGATTGAGAATAACTCCGTAGCTGTAAGGGACTCTGGATTACTGAATAATATTAACCCTATTGTTAAAACGTTAATACCGACGAGTAAGATTGACTCAATTCCACCATGCCAAGCTCCATATGTTACTCCTGACTCGTATTCATAATCGCTAACAAGATATCTAATACCGGCATATCGTGCGATCTCCTCAAATAATCCTGCTGTAAAAGAGGGAATTAAGGCAATCAGCCAATAGGTTACTGTGTTTATTCCACGTGATATAATAAGATCTGTAAGAAACGTGTTCAACGGGAACCGTATCAGACTAACTAAAAACAGAGCTCCGATGAACCATATTTTCCAATAGTATGTGTATCATCAGGTTTTTAACAGGGATCGTTACAACTGTCCATGAACTAATATGGTTAATATTTATCATGATGATGATGCAGACCTATCTATTCTAAAAGATGAGGTTATAGCTGTCATTGGTTATGGAAATCAGGGAAGAAGTCAGGCTCTAAACATGAGGGACAGTGGCCTGAACGTTGTTGTGGGCAACATTAAGGACAGAAGCTTCGATCAGGCAGAAGAGGACGGTTTTGAGACTTATCTGATCCCCAAGGCTGTGGAAAAAGCTAGTATTGTTTTTATTCTTTTACCTGACGAGGTTCAACCCAAGGTGTATAAAGATTCAATCGAGCCAAACTTGGACTCCGGAGATGCTATTGTCTTCGCTCATGGATATAACCTTCATTACGGGTTCCTTTGGCCAAAAGACGATATAGATGTCTTGATGGTAGCGCCAAGAATGGTGGGTAAATTCGTTCGCGAACTATATGAGAAGGGAAGCGGAGCACCCGTATTTTTCTATGCACATCAAGATGCTACGGGGAAGGCTCAGGAACGTGTTCTTGCACTCTGTAAGGCTATTGGTGCCACTCGCGTGGGTGCCATGGAGATAACTGTTGCTGAGGAAACCGAGCTGGATCACTTCAGTGAGCATTTTATCGCTCCAGTTATTAGCAGGACATTGATCCTAAGCTACGAGGTTTTAACTGAGATGGGATATACTCCTGAAGCTGTACTGTTGGAGACTTATATGAGCGGTGAACTGGGTGAGGTTGCTAGCAGTCTCGCTAAGGATGGTTTAGTAGTTCAGTTACCATTCCATAGCAGGACAAGTCAGTATGGGCAGTTATTATACGCTGACGTAGTTATGGGGGATGAGTACAAGGAACTAATCCGGGAGATCGTGAAAGAGATCCAGACCGCCGAATTCGCCAAGGATTGGCAGATGGAGCAGATGCTTGGATACCCCAAGTTCAACAAACTCTTGAAGCAGGCTTTTGAACACCCAATCAATGAGGCCGAGAAGAAACTCAAGGAAAAAGTCAAACTAGAGTTTGAGTAAATCTTTATTTACCCTATTTTATCTTGTTTTATATTATAACTAGTTCAGTATTCCCGATAATCGTATAAGCTGTGTTGTTGATATATACATGAACTAAGATGAAGTTTAATCGCTATGTCTCGTGCATTGATACACATTGTAGCGGTGAATCCACTCGTATCCTTGTGGGTGGAGTACCAAAACTCAGGGGTGAGACGATGCAGGAGAAGCAGAAATACTTTCAGGAACATTATGACCATCTTGTAGGAACCATGCTTAAGGAGCCTAGGGGCTTTGACGGTATGCTGGGAAGCGTCCTCACTGAACCGTGTCATCCGGAGGCTGATGTGGGTGTAATCTATCTCTGGACAGATGGCTACTTTAGCGCCTGTGGTGATAGCACATACAGTTGTTCAGCTGCGCTGGTTAACACCGGTATGATTGAGGTGAAAGAACCTGTCACTCATATTACTTTTGATACCGTGGCTGGTTTGGTTAAGACTAAGGTTGAGGTGGAGAACGGTGTTGCTAAGCGTATCTACATGCAGGGGGTACCCAGTTTTTACTGGAAGACCATGAAGTTTGATGTGCCGGACGTTGGTGAGGTAGAAGCGGATATAGCTTATGGTGGTTTATGGTATGCTTTCATTGATGCTGATAGCATTGACTTGAAGCCCACCAAGGACACTAAAGAGAAATGGATACCCTTAGGTTGGAAGATCAGAAACCACATCGCAGATAAGATAAAGGTAGAGCACCCTGAGTACCCTGAACTCAACATATTAGATCTGGTTACCTTCTACACTGACCCAAGTAAAGCTGAGTACACTAGTAGGCACTGGAACGTTTTCGGCCCCAAACAGACCTGTAGGAGCCCCGCTGGTACCTGTACGAATGCCCGTATGGCTGCTATGTATGGTAAGGGAGAGATTGCGGCTGGTGATGAAGTTAAGTTTGAATCTACTATAGGCACCGTGATGGTGGGGAAAATAGCTGAGGAGAAGAAGCTGGGCAAATATGATGCTATTGTACCTGATGTAATGGCTACGGCTTATATTACTGGTTTCAATCAGGTTGTGATTGATCCTGAGGATCCGTTGAAAGACGGGTTCCTTCTCTAATTTTTTCTAGTATTTTTACTGTGTTTTTATAATCTTGGAGTGTCTGGTTTCCTTTTTCTGTTAAATAATATTCTATTGTGGGTAAGTGTTTGTTATTTGGTTGCCGCGTTATGTATCCTTTCACGATTAATGTCTTGATGATCTGTTTTCTGTTTGATGTGTTTTTTTGGATGATTTTTCCTTGTTTGACTGTCTTTAGAATCTGCATGAATTCACTGTATTTGGAGTGGTGCATGTTTTATTCTCAAGTTATTTCTGTTATCTAGCTGATGTTTTATAAACACGGTTTTCAGGTTTCCACGCCATAGCTTTGCAGATTATCTAGAATATTATATACGAGTTAGACCTCTTTGATGAGAGTGCACTCACTATGTCTAAAGAGTTTATCAAACTGAACGCCGGAGACCCAGATGTGGAAGCCCCACAGTACGCTATAAATGAAGCCCTGATCGGCATCATTGAGGGGGGTAAGAACACTCATTATCCGCATTATAGTGGTTACCCGGATCAGTTCAAAGAAGCTGTTGTTGATTATTATAAAAACTTCACTGGCGTGGAGTATGAGACGAAGAACGTGGTTCCAGCTGCGGGTAGTAGCGCCGCTCTATATGTAGCTCTATCTGCCTGTCTCGAAAAGGGGGATGAGGTCTTGATGTTTACCCCCTACTATATGGGTCATGCCAATATTTTCAACGGGATGGGCGTGAAGATGAATATGGTTCCCCTGTACCGGGACCAGAATTATCACCCTGATGTTGATGAGATCGCTGAACATGTCACTTCAAAGACAAAAGCTGCTTTGATCTGTAACCCGGCTAACCCCACTGGAACCGTTTTCACTGCTGAAGAGTTGAAAACTATTGGTGATTTGGCTGTGGATCATGATTTTGCTTTGCTTGCTGATGAGATCTATCTCCACTTTGTCTATGATGATAACGAGTTCGTATCTACTGCTGGACTGAGTGATGCGTATAAGGATAGGACCATCAATATTATGAGCTTCAGCAAAACATTCAGCATGACTGGCTGGAGAATGGGTTATGATATCGTACCAGAGCGTTACCTAGAGAAGGCAAACCTCATAAGAGGTATGAGTGCTCCAAGGCCTGCGACTTTTGTATACCGGATGGGTGTTGCTTGTCTCCGTGGTGACTTCAAGTACGTTGAGGAGCGGTGTGTAGAATATAAGAAGAGACGAGATTATTTCTGTAAAGCAGTAGATGATCTTGGTTGGCCTTGTCACATGTTTGAGGGCGCGTTTTATGCCTGGTTTGATATCCGGGACACTGGGCTAGGTAGTCAGGAGTTTTTGAAGAGGCTAAATGATAGCCAGAATGTGGCTTTGAGTCCAGGAGACAGGTTTGGAGCTGATGGGTTTATCCGTGTTCCACTTGTGCAGCCTGTTCCTGTTTTGGAGGAGGTTGTGGACCGTCTTGAAGAGTTTAAAAACGGTCTATAGTTGGTGACGGTAGGCGGGAACTTTCCTGCTTTTTTTCTTTGTTACTATATATGAATTTTTCATAATACCTTGATTAAATATGAAAACAAATTTGTCCAAATCCGAAAAAATTTATTCTAGTTGGATCCATGTTTCAAGCCATTTGATTGATTTATCTCTATTTACTACTCCACACCTCCAAAGAGTTATGTGGTTATCAGAAATAGTGTAGCATAGGATTTGGTAGGTCGAAGAGTATCTTTCGTTATTTGAATCCAATGCACAATTGCCTGTTACTCCCTCATAGACTTCAGCTACAGCGGGAAATTCATTAACTATTGTCTCGTTGCACGTCGTTCCAGTATTGATCAAGGTCAGTGCACTTATCCAAAGGGCATCATAGAGATATGGTTGGAACCTCGACTCGGTGTCACCATACACATCCTCGTACCTCTGAACGAGCCTACTGTATTCTATGTTATCCAGCGGAGCTTCTCTCAGTAAAAACACCTTAGTATCACTAACAGCTTTGTCCTTGACAAAGGATGGTTTAGCATAAGCCAGGTCTGTTGCAAACCACTTGACACTATTTAACACGCTATTATTCAAAGCAGATGTTACAATATCATTTAACTCAGCTCCGCCCGTAAAGAAAATTCCGGTTTCTCCTAAATCCATGCTATCTAGTACGGCTTCCTCCAGGTTCTGGATGTATTTGGTAGGCACTGTATAATCACTAGACACCACATATGGAACGGTTTCAACTATGACACAGTCGACAAGACTGGCGTTTAATGAGTCTTCGAATATGGAGTACCTACTATATTGAGACGGTTTGAATACTATGACTCTTGATAAGTTAAAGTCAGTTATAAGCAATGAGAGTGCCCTCATCTGAGTTGGTTCAGTTGGGCCTATTGTGAAAATGTTCGGATATATTCCTCTATGTATGTTTGTCCCAGAGGGGGAAACCATAACGACGCCCATGTTTTTTCCATAATAGTCTACATTGTCTAGCATGCTACTGAAACCGTACCCTACTATTATGTTGATTCCCTGCTCATGGAATCTCTCCGTTATCTCCAAGGCTTCTGGTGGTTGACCTTCAGCGCAATCGTACGTGAAATTAAAGAAAATAGGCAACTCGTTTACTATACAGAAATCATTAATATCTCTGCGGGCCAGTTCACCAGTCTGGATATAGCTAATATTCATGCGCTCTGTGTGACTGAAAACCCCTATCGTATATTGACTATTCTCATCTTTGGGCTCAGTTGGTTGTCTAGAGGAGAAAACAAGAATTGTTATAACCAACACTATGGCTGCCGTTATCACAACCTTGCGGTAGATCTTTCCCGAGTTATTCATCAACGACCCCAAATGAATTGAGTTTCATTTAACCTTTAAGAGTATTTGAAAAGAAAAATTTACAAACTTTCCAGTATCATGTGATCTTGATATTGTTTCTCAGTCTAATAAAAATTAGATTATATCAAGACAAATTATTCACCATTCGACCGGTGGTGCCTCTTAAATACCATCAGCATGGATTACTCTAGATCAATCAATGACCAAGGAAAAGATTGTACTTAGCGTCGGCGACCCCGACGTAGAAGCCCCAAGCTATGTATTCGACGCAGCCATCGAGAAGATGAAAGAGGGCGGAGAGTGGACCCACTACGGGTTCCAGACAGATAAACCAAAAGTATTCAGAGACGCAGTAGTAGACTATTATCAAAAATATGGCGGAGTAAAATACCCTGACTCCGCTGTTATACCCAGCGCGGGAAGCAGTGCCGCTCTATATATTGCATTAAAAACCCTACTGGATGAAGGGGATGAGATTCTCATGTTTGAACCCACCTATCGTGGACACTTCAACATCCTCAACGGGCTTGGAGTAAAACAGAACCTCGTTCAACTAGAAAGAAAGAACACTTATCACCCCGACTTGGATGAAATCGCTGAAGCAGTTACCCCAAAAACCAAGGCAGTGCTTGTGTGCAACCCCAACAACCCTACTGGTACAGTCTTCACCGCGGAAGAACTCAAAGCTATAGGAGACTTAGCTGTAGATCACGACTTCGGAATCTATAGCGACGAGATCTATCTTCACTTTGTCTACGATGACAACAAGTTTGTCTCTACAGCAAGCCTCAACGAGGACTATATGGAACGCACCATAAACATAATGAGCTTCAGCAAGACCTTCAGTATGACCGGATGGAGACTCGGCTATATCATCGTACCAGAGATGTATAAGAAGAAATCCAAACAAATAGCAAGCATGGCAGCGCCAAGACCACCAACATTCCTATACGCGGCTGGCGCAGCAGCCCTTAATGGCGACTTCAAATATGTTGAAGAACGTAGAGCCGTCTATGATAAACGCAGAAAATATTTCTGTCCAGCAGTAGACGCCATTGATGGACTCACCTGTGATCTATTCGAGGGAGCATTCTACGCATGGTTCGACGCAAGGAGTACTGGTATGGGTAGTCAAGAGTTCACCGACAGGTTAGCAGAGGAGGAGAACCTGTACTTTAGCCCCGGTCATACATTTGGACCAGGACAGGATGGAATGGTACGAGTACCACTTTGTCAACCTATGTCCCTGCTAGAAGAAGGCGTAGCAAGACTAGAGAGCTTCATGAATCACCTCTAACTCTTCATTTATATAATATTCATTATTTTTTATACCCGTTTAACATAATCAAGGATTATTCATGACTACCAGAAGCATGCTTGATGAAGAGACCTTGAGAATAGCCGTAGATGAATTAACAAAAAGAGACCCCCATTTACAAACCGTAATCAAAAAACACGGTTATCCTCCGTTATGGACTAGAAAACCCGGGTTCTCCACACTAGTAAAAATAATATTAGAACAACAGGTCTCACTGGCTTCAGCTCAAACAGCATATGATAAACTACTAAACAGAGTAAATCCGTTAACGCCCGTAAGTTTCCTGACCCTAAAAAACGATGAACTAAAACAAGTAGGTTTTAGTCGTCAGAAAACCCGTTACTGTCGGATCCTAGCCCAGTCAATTCTCTCAGGTGAACTAGATCTAGATAAACTACAACACCAGAGCAACAAAAAAGCCATGACCAGCTTGACAAATTTAAAAGGAATTGGGCCATGGACTGCTGGAATATATCTATTAATGGCACATAGACGCCCGGATATCTGGCCAAGAGGAGACCTAGCACTACAAGCTTCAATGCAGGAGGTAAAACAACTCCCAACTCGTCCAAGCAGTGATGAAGCAGCTGAATTGGCGGAGATTTGGAAGCCTTGGAGATCCGTAGCCGCGCACATATTATGGCATAATTATCTCTCAGAGCAGAACAACATCTAATCTCAATAGATGATGATCCACCCTATTTTTATACCGTGGCACACATTTTCGTTTGTCTTGATTCGCAGACGCCAGACAATGAGAAGTAGAGACGCCCAACGTCTCATTCAGGATTTATCAGAGAAAATAGCCGAGATTGAAGCAAATAGGGTGGAGATGGCGGAGTTTGATGATAAAAGAGTATACATATTGGACGAGGAGATTGAGTTCGTCGAGGATGAGAACGGATTATACCCATATCTAGGTGGAGCCTATCTGGAGTATCTTCCAAGGGTCATCGTTGATATGGGCGCTGTGAGGTTCGTGTGCAATGGAGCGGATATCATGGCTCCGGGCATAGTTGAGGTTGATGAATTCAAGGAGGACTCCCTTGTGGTTGTCAGGGATGTTACCCACGGTAAAGCTCTGGCTGTAGGCCGAGCCATTAAGAGCAGCCATGAGATTAAGTCCAAGGATAAAGGTAAGGTTATACAGAATATTCACTACGTTGGAGACGATCTCTGGGAGAATGCCTCACTCTAGCTCCCAGTATATCATTTCTATCTTGGGCAAGTATACTACGAATATTATCACTGCTGTGACGATGAATATTAATACAAAGCCCCAGATGCTGAAATGAAATATTTTCCACCATATCCCGAATTTTTCAGTTCCCTTCTTATAGCTCTCTATATACCCTGTGATCATCTCTTTGATGGCGACTGGTAATTTTTTTATAGCGCTGGGTATTTTTTTTATTTTTTCTGGGATTTTTTTTACTTGTTCTCGGAGGTCCAAGGGCTTTCCATTATAGTTTGTTGTATGCTGTTTTAGGTTTTTTTGGCTTTGTTTGTGGTTAACTTTATATTATAATGAATAATGATTCATATGAAATACTCTTCATGGTGAATGATTTGGTACTTAGAAAAATAGTAGAAATAGAAGAAGAAAAATGCGATGGATGCGGAGAATGCATCCCCAATTGTGCAGAAGGAGCATTAAAAATAATAGACGGAAAAGCAAAACTAGTAAGTGATGTATACTGCGACGGTTTAGGAGCATGCCTAGGACACTGTCCCCAAGACGCAATAAAAATCATAGAACGAGAAGCCTCCGAATTCGATGAAGACGCAGTACACGAATACTTAAAATCACAAGAAGAACCCACAATCACATGCAAATTCACACCCTCACTCCTACCAAAAGAAGAGAACGTGCCTAAAACAGAGAAAAAACAAGCCTCAAAGCTAGGACAATGGCCAGTGCAGATACACCTCGTACCCATAAAAGCTCCTTTCTGGGAAAACGCTGATCTACTCTTAATGGCTGACTGCGTCGCTGTAGCCCTGCCTGAACTCCATAACAAGTTAATTGATGGTCGGAGCGTATTGATTGGTTGTCCCAAGTTTGATGATGCCCAGAAATACTTGGATAAACTAACACAGATCATAGAACAAAACGCTGTACGAAGCCTAACGGTGGCAAATATGGATGTTCCATGTTGTAGTGGTTTAAGACGTATAGCAGAACTAGCTCTTGAATCGTCCGGCAAAATGATACCAACTCAGAACCTGATCATAGGTGTGAAGGGTGAGATCAAACGGGTTTAATCACCTCACTTATATCCATAATTATCATTCTTCTTCCTATGGATTTCTGGAAACTAATGACAATAGTGCATGCTAGGCAAAGTATTCTTAACCCTATGAGGGCTGAGAAGATGACGCATTTTATTGATATGCTTGATTTACCCTTGAATAGTCGCGTGATTGACATTGGATGCGGTAAGGGAGAGTTCCTCCACAGACTCTACGAGAAATATAATATCTCAGGGGTAGGTGTGGATAAATCACCATATTTTATCGAGGATTGTAAGGCTGGGAAGGTTAAACGTGCCGCTGATGCGAATATAGAGTATTTGTTAATGGATGGAAAGGACTACGAGCACAGTGAACCATTTGATCTAGCCTGTTGCATGGGTGCAAGCTGGATCTACGGTGGAATCAAGGGTACCCTAGAAGCACTAACAGAGATGACCAGATCCAGGGGCTTAATCGTGCTAGGAGAACCCTACTGGTTACGGGAACCAGATGAGGAATACCTCCGATTAGAGGACATAAAACGAGATGATTTTCATTCTCACCGAGAAAACGTGTTAATGGGCGAAAAGTGTGGTATTACCTGTGTCTACACCTTAGTAAGTGACCATATGGACTGGGATGAATACGAGACCCCGCACTGGTGGGCGGTCAGCGAGTACGCGGATACGCATCCTAATGACCCTGATCTACCGGAGATATTAGAATATATGCGAATAAATCGCGAAAAATATCTCAAGTATGGACGAGACACCATGGGGTGGTGTCTTTATGTCTACAGGAAATCAGTTCACTCAACATTATAAATAGAATTACTCCCGGCCTTTCTATCTTCAAACGACTATGTCTAAACCCGGATATTTCGCACCTGTTAATATTTCACCCATTGAGGGATACTTTAAATCAAGTAGGGCATGGTTACCAAGTTAATATACTTCAGGGATTACATTCGACGCTTATCACACCTTTATCGTCTATACAAACATCCTCGATCCCTGTCTCATTACTAGTTTAAAACAAACCTTTCTGATGGACTTTAATGCTTTCACGTGTTAATTCCCTGAAACCATTCTACTGGCTCCAAGAACAGGTTGATTTATAACTCTCAAATCGATTCAAAAATACTAAACAAATCCAAGTAAAGAATTATTTACAATAAACACGATAGATACGAGATTTCTCATAAACTTTAAGAGCGATCACCCATCCTCCTATGAGATTCAAGAATGGGTATGTTAGACGACGTCAAGATATTAGACTTCACCCACGTATACTTCGGACCATACGCCACCATGGTGATGGCGGACATGGGCGCAGAGGTAATAAAAATAGAGCCCCCATGGGGCGAAATGACCAGAATGAGCAAAGACCTCTTCGGTGGAATAAGTAGCACTTACCACAGCCTTAACAGAAACAAGAAGAGCCTAGCACTAAACATGAAGGATCCAAAAGCACTTGAAATCATCAAGGAACTGGTAAAAGATAGCGATATAATTATAGAGAACTTCAAACGCGGAACCCTTGACAAACTAGGGCTCAGCTACG
>CAZAQI010000001.1:66675-72771 GCA_964487465.1 uncultured Candidatus Bathyarchaeia archaeon | reverse complement strand
AATAATAGTTTTCCTCCTAGGATATCTATTGTAGCCAATATTATGGTGAAAAAAATATGGGGCTATGAACTCAGTAAAATAGGTTTTCTCAAAATTCAACTGGATTATTATCTCTGAAGAATATACTTGGTTAAGAAAACCCATTAACCTATCCCGCAATCGGGTAAGGTATTAGAATTTTATCAACGCCCATGATCCTTTAGAGGGTTATACTTTATCGAGTTCTACGCTCATCGCTCCACCGGTGGCTCTGCGTAGAACGCCCTTCAGGTATCCCTCGGTTGCCTTGAGCTCAATATTCATCTCCGCTCGATCAATGGTACCCCACCTAGCGTAGATCTCAGGAATCTTATACGTGAATGAGCCCTTCACCACCCCACTCTCGGCCTTAAAGTCTTCTAACTCAATCTCCGCGTCATCTACCATGATTGATCCACTGGAATCGTCTCTGATATCCAATACAATATCATGGAAACCGCTAGAATCATAGTACTCGCCACCCCATCTTCCTGTTAACTCAATACCAGTATCCACCTCCACCTCAAGAGGCTTATACCTAGACATCTCCATCACTCCGAGACAGAACTGCTTCACATACCCTTCTGAATCATACTCAAAGGTTAACTCTTCACCATCATGAGACGGACCGTGCACACGGTAAACAGAGTCACTAACCCGTTCAAGGATAAGATTATCATCGAGTGTCAGGAAACCATTCACAACCCGAATAATAGACTTACCAAGCATATCCCCGTACTCTCCAACTATCTTATCCCAGTTCCATGGCACTGATTGGAAGTTTCCCGCATCAATCTTAGGTTTCTCTCCAATCATCAACCGGAGCACCGTGGGTGATGGTGGCCTCCAACCTGAACCATCTCTGAGGTTACTCAGCCAGCAGACACCGACCCCCTCCTCAGGGTAGAAACAGACATTGTTAGTGAAATCAGGTAAACCCCCGGTGTGATTCAGCATAATATGCCCATCATGAATGGTGTAGAACCATGTTAACCCCATACCGCTACGGGATTCTCCCGATGGCGCCTGTAGTTTATGCATCTCCCCTATGGTTTCTGCCTCTAGGACTCGTTTGCCCTTGTATAAGCCCCCTGATAAGTTCATGGCCATGAATTTACCTAGGTCAAGCACCGTGGAGTACATGCTACCAGCGGGGTCCTCAGGCTTGGATCCAATAATATAAGGCTCCACAGGGATCAAGGGATTACCTGCACCTCCTGCCCGCTTATAGCCTTGAGCGAGACGCGGCTTTACTTTCTCCGTTAATGTGAAAGAACTAGACTCCATCTTCAGTGGCTCTAAGACCTTCTCCGTTAGATAATCATCATATGGTTGTCCGGTGAAGTGCTCAATCAGGTAACCCACCATCATGAAACCCGTGTTACAGTAAGCCCACTTTTCTCCCCTTGGACGCACACACCTAGCAGCATCCTCAAGATGTCCTTTCATAGTCAACGGCATCTCGTCCATCAAATAAATAGGGGGCACACGGGTAGGCATACCGCTCCGGTGGGTCAATAGGTCCCTGATGGTGGGCTCCCCGCCATCAATACCCCGTATCTCTACATCAAGGTGGTCACTAACAGCGTCATCCAGATCAAACAAGCCGCGCTCCCACAGCTGGAGAAAACCCGTAGTAACCACAGGCTTAGTCACTGAAGCACAACGATAAACCGTCTCCGCAGTGGCGAGCTTTTTCTCATCCACATTCATGTAACCATAACCAGAGGCGTAAACAACCCCCCCATCCTCAATCAGAGATAGACTCGAACCAGGGTGCCCTCTACCAGCCAGCTCCGCCTCAACAAACCTATCAATCTCAGCTATTATTTTATCATCAACCAATCTAATCACCATTAAATACAAATCCTAGAGATAAGAAACTTACATATCTAGATCTGTTTTGATGATTGTTTATTATATCAATCATAATAATATTCAACTTCTTCGATGAGTGAATAGGATCGTTTATAAACACTAACCATATCGGTAGTGATATCGATAGTGATACGCTTAATGAATGAGATAAAACAAGGATGCAATTGTAAAAAGCATAGACGAATTGGTATCCCCAAGGGATTCCTGCGTCACATTACAATTCGACTGCTAAAACATGGCCCCATGTCCGGGAGCGAAATCATGGACCAAATCTTTGAATACACGGATTATAAGCCTAGCCCCGGCAGCATATATCCCCTATTATCTAAACTACAGGAACTAGGTCTCGTGGAGCAGTCACCAGACGAGGATTCAAGTCTCAAAAGGTACAAACTCACAGAAGCAGGGCTTCAGGAACTCAAACAGATGAACCACGACAACCGCTTCAAAAAACGGCAAAAAACCATTAGAAAAATGTACTGGAGACTAAACCTGGGCCTACCTAAAGACCTTTACGAGAAATTCTCTGCTCTACTAGGAACACTTGAAGAACATTATCAAGTCGCATTGAATAACGAGGAGAAGAGGACCAGGCTTGTCAAAATACTTGACAAGGCAAGACATGACATAGAGACTTTAACGGAGGAGACCTCTTGAGCAGCCTAAAACGAGCATTCAACTACCTCAAACCATACTCAAAAGAAGCAGCCGGAGCAATAATCCTACTTGGCTTAGTAGTTGTAGCCAATCTATCTATCCCACGCCTAGTACAAGTTATCATAGACGAAGGCGTAGCCAACAAAGACCTTGAGGTAATAACTAGAACAAGCCTACTAATGATAGGCGCCAGCATACTAAGCGCACTATTCATGGCGGGCAACACCATCCTGGCAATCAAGGCCTCAAGAGGCTTTGAAGCCGATTTCCGGGACGCTATCTACACCAAAATACAGGACTATAGCTTCGGAAACCTCGACAAATTCACGACAGGAGAACTCCTGACGAGACTAACCAGCGACCTGAACCAGGTACGGCTCATAATAACCATGAGCCTCCGCATGTTCACAAGAATGCCCTTAACTTTCATAGCAAGTATCACACTAATGTGGATCACAAATCCACAGTTATCCCTCATTATGGCGGTCCTTTTACCCATCACGCTAATCATTGTATACCTATTCATCAGGATAGCTCAACCCCTATTCAAACTAGTGCAGGAAAAAATAGACTACCTAAACCAAGTAATGCAGGAAAACCTCACAGGAATAAGAGTCGTAAAAGCCTTCGTAAGAAGAGAACACGAGAACAACCGATTCGAGAAAGCAAATGATGAACTATACGGAGCATCCCTGAGAATCAATAGAGCCCTAAGTTTCTTCATGCCCTTTATAATCACACTACTTAACCTAGGCACAGTAGCCGTACTATACTTTGGCGGAATACAGGTCTTCCGAGGAACAAGCAGCGTCGGAGAGATAATGGCCTTCATAAACTATCTCTCTAGCGCCATGTTCAGCGTAATAATGCTCGGCTCTATGGCTGGACAAATATCCGCCGCGGAGGCCTCAGCCAAGAGAATATTCAACGTAATAGATGAAGAACCCAAGATAAGAGAAAAACCAGAAGCAGCTCCCTTGATGAATGTAGAAGGAAGGGTAGAGTTCAATGATGTAGTATTCAGCTACGGTGAAGACGGTGGTCTACCAGTCTTATCTGATATTAGCTTCATAGCTGAACCCGGTGAAACCGTAGCCATCCTAGGGGCCACAGGATCCGGTAAGAGCACACTTGTCCACCTGATACCACGTTTCTACGATGTAGATCAGGGCAGTGTCACCATCGATGGACACGATGTAAGAGACGTGACCCTAGACTCTTTGAGAAAAGCGGTAGGGATCAGTCTCCAAGAAACCATGTTATTCAGTGGTACTATACGAGACAATATCCGATACGGAAAACCAGATGCCTCTGATGAAGAAGTAATAAACGCCGCCAAAGCAGCCCAAGCCCACGACTTTATCACAGGTTTCCAAAACGGCTACGATACTATTCTAGGTCAAAGAGGAGTCAACCTGAGCGGCGGCCAGAAACAGAGAATCGCCATAGCCAGGGCTATACTGGTACACCCTAAGATATTGATCCTTGACGATAGTACAAGCGCCGTAGACGTAGAGACTGAGATCAAAATTGAGGAAGCATTGGAAAACACAATGAAGGATAGCACAAACATAGTGATTGCCCAGAGAATAAGCACAGTACTAACCGCAGACAAGATACTGGTACTAGATAAAGGACGAATAGCAGACACTGGAAACCATGAACAACTCATGGAATCCAGTGCAATATATCGTGAGATATATGATAGCCAACTTGGAGGAGGTGTCTTTCAATGAGTCAAAAAGACCAAAACGGAGACCAAAGAGACCAACCCCGTTTGATGAATAGAGGACCAGGTCGGAGAGGCACTGTTGAGAAAGCTAAAGATCCTAGAGGAGCATTAAGGCGCCTATCAGGATATCTTGGCGTGTATAAAAACTCCATTATAATAGCTGTAATCTTTACAGCATTAAGCACCCTACTAAACTTAGCAGGTCCCTATCTAATCGGGGTCGCCATTGACCAATACATAATACCGAGAGCATGGGAGGGATTACTAAACATATGCGCCATAATAGCTGGCGTATACATAATCTCCTCCGTAATAGACATAACCGTAGGATGGATAATGGCTGATGTAAGTCAGAAAACCCTCAAGAAAATGAGGAAAGACCTCTTTGAGCATATCCAAACCCTAAGTCTCAGCTACTTTGACAAGACCTCCTCAGGAGACCTCATGAGTCGCTTAACCAATGACATCGACGCCATAGGATCAGTATTAAGTCAAAACCTCACACAGTTAACCAGTAGCACCCTGATCATTGTAGGTATAATCGCAGCTATGTTCATGCTAAACACGTGGCTTGCTTTATCCAGCCTCATAGTATTCCCATTCATGATAATATTCACTGCCCAAATAGGAAAAAGAGCAAGATCCCGTTTCAGGGACCTGCAGCAGAATATGGGTAGACTAAACGGGGTAATGCAAGAAACAATTACCGGACAAAAGGCAATAATTTCCTTCTGGCAACAGGATTCTGCAAAGAAAAAATTCAGAAAGAACAACGCAGACGTAAAAGAGGCTGGAGCCCGCGCCGAGACCTACGCCATGCTTGTACCACCCATGGTGGGAATATTCAGTAACGCTAACATAGCAATAGTTGCGGGTATAGGCGGCTGGATGGCGTTAAACGGGTATGCAACAATCGGAGTCATAAGCGTCTTCATATCATATAGCCGCAAATTCGCTGATCCCCTTAGACACTTCTCCAACCTCTACAACAGTCTACAATCAGCACTCGCTGGAGCTGAAAGAGTCTTCGAGGTCCTAGATGTACCCCCAGAGATCGAGGACAAGCCTGATGCTAAACCGGTTGACAAGTTCAGGGGCAAAATAGAGTTCAAGGACGTAGAGTTCAGCTACGTAGAAGATGAGAAAGTCATCAAGGATATGAGCTTTGAAGCGGAACCCGGTCAGATGATAGCCATAGTAGGCCCAACTGGCGCAGGTAAAACTACTATGATTAACATACTCTCAAGGTTCTACGACATACAATCAGGGTCCATCACCATTGACGAGATGAACATTATAAACTATAGAAAAGATGACCTGCGTAGACAACTGGGCGTAGTCCTCCAGGATGTATTCCTCTTCAGCGGAACCGTCATGGATAATATACGATATGGTAGATTGGAAGCCACGGATGAAGAAGTTAAAGAAGCTGCAAGACTAGCGAACGCCGACGCCTTCATAAGAAGGTTACCTAACGGCTACGAGACAGAGCTTAGTGAACGCGCTGGTAATCTTAGTCAAGGACAGAGACAGCTTCTCAGTATAGCAAGAGCTATACTCGCTGACCCGAGTATACTAATCCTAGACGAGGCTACCAGCAGCGTAGACACTAGGACAGAGATCCAGATCCAGGAAGCTCTACGTACCCTCATGGAAAACCGTACTAGTTTCGTGATCGCACACCGACTGAGCACCATAAGAAACGCGGATAAAGTACTAGTAATTAACAAGGGTGAAATAGTGGAAAGAGGCTCTCATGAAGAGCTACTCGAAAAGAAGGGCTTCTATTACAACCTCTACATGAGTCAGTT
>CAZAQI010000001.1:0-66665 GCA_964487465.1 uncultured Candidatus Bathyarchaeia archaeon | reverse complement strand
TGAGCGTCCAGAGCCAATACAGCCACAACGAGGAGCCAGACCTCATATGGGAGGAGGCATGGGGGCTCCCAACCCAGGGCGCATAATGAAGATGGCTGACATATTCTTATCCGCTGGCGCAGTCTCCCCTGAGACAGCAAAAACCCCAGAAGAACTAGGATTGCCACAGAGATTCAATCAGATGGTTACTAAAACGCCTCAAGGCTTATTCATTGAGTATAATGGTGGCTACTATATCTCAGAGGAGAATCTAAAAAAATTGAGAAATAATCGAGGAAACTAGTGGGGATGTCAAGAATGAATATACCTGTTGTAAAAGTGTTAGACTCGATAGAGTACAACCCCGAAAAGATCAGCATGAAGAAACTGCTAGACGCAGGGAAATTTAATCTAGCCCTAATATGTCTAGACGCAGGTCAGGAGATACCACCCCACCCTGAAGGCTATGACGCCGTTTTCTACGTCCTAGGGGGCATAGGCTTATTCACGGTGGGCTCTAACGAGACCCGGCTGGAGCCGGGGGCAATGATTTATTCTCCTAAGGAGAAACTCAGAGGCATTAAAAGCATCGAGAAACTCAGCATTCTAGGAATAAGAGAAACAGTATAACTTTTTCCTTCTTTATTGTAATTATTATTAAAATAACCAGACTACCTGCTCTGAAATATTTGAGATCCGTATCCCGGTAGCGAGTTTTTTCATTTAGAGCCCTCTACTTTGGCAACCGCCGGTACCTTGATGTCTCTCACAAGTTGCTGGACAGCATCTACTATCCCAATCATCTCTTTTTGCGGCCCACTCGATGAGGGGCACAATGGCTTTCCTGAACTCGTAACCATCATCTGAGAGCTGGTACTCCACTCTGGGAGGCACCTCATTATACGCGATTCGTTCCACTAAGCCAATTGACTGGAGCTTAGAAAGTGTATCCGAGAGGGTCTTTGGGCTTATGCCTTTAAGCTTAGATTCCAACTCGTTAAATCTCAGTACTTGGAAGTTTCCAAGAGTGTTAACTATAAGGAGAGCCCATTTCTTGCTTATTACATCTATTACGCCCTCAATGGGGCAGAAACATATGTGTTCTTTTTGATTCATTACTATCATATCCTGAAGTAACTATGTTACTATAAACTTGATAGTTTAAATGATATAAATATTATAGTATTGAGCAGTGAAAAATATGTGCGAACATCATGGACAACGATGCGGGTGTGGGCACCACCACAAAAGGCGATGTGGTTGTACGCACCATAGGAGATACCTGACCAAAGAAGAAAAGAAGGGACTCTTGGAAAAATACCTTGACAGCTTGGAGAAAGAACTTGAAGCAGTTAAGGAAAAACTAGAAGAACTAGAGTAACAAAAAAATTACCCCAATTTATTTTTTTCATTATATATTCATAGAATTAATAAACACTCTTCAATCTACATCAGTCAAGGTAAGCTTATACAAGATTGTTTCTCTATAACCCATCTGTTCTCATGGATCATGAACACAAAAAACAAAATGAAAAACAAGCTTACAGCTCTAACATAGCTCGCAAAAAACCTCTAACTAGGCCTAAACGAGTTTCAAGCCCTTATCTCTTTCAAAGTGTTTTCTATTAAGAGAAACTAGCCTAGAGTATATCACCATAGTCGTAGCTGCGATGAAAACATCCCTGAATCCAATACAAATTATGTCCACCACGCCACTCCTCATCACCCCAAGCTACCTCTTTCTACTAACTCCACGTCAAAAAAAGAACGCAGCCGATGGGATTCGAACCCATGAGGCTCAAAGGCCACTGGTTTTCGAGACCAGCACAATCACCACTCTGTCACGGCTGCTCAAAAGAAACCAAACAAACCACCAATTAACCCTTTCCCCCCGGGAACCCGGTTATTAATAGTTAACAGGGTTTACTTTTCAACCAGTCGCTTAACTCCATCCCAGCCCTGATGATCCTTTGCCGAGATCACCCTAACAGCCTCCCTACTGCTACCCATCTTAGGCCGATCTGCACCGCAACGACGAAGCAAATACTCTGCAGCCCGCAGTAGCTTATTATTTAACTCGCTGTCCACCAGATCAGCCAAAGAGACCACCAGAGCCTCCAGACTCTTGGGCCTCGTAGCCCCCGCATCTCCATGGTGCCCTGCTACTACATGCACTACATCTAACGGGAAATCTCGCTTCATCAATTCCCCCACCATCAAAGACAAGTGATCCACCTTACCTCCAAAATCACTTGTACGGAAACCCCCCTTTTCATCCTCCTCATAACAATAACACTTCATTAAATCATGTAAAACCGCACCAGCTACCACAGTATCCCGGTTAACCCCTCCACCATAATAATCCTCAACCAAATCACACAACGTCAACGCGATACGTACAACGGATGCGGTGTGCTCCAGAAGTCCACCCGCATAGCTATGATGTTGGTAAGCCCCTGCAGGACAAACACTCAAAGACAAACATGGTGCATCAATATCCGAAGGAGGATCCCTTAGAAACTTCAATACTTTACCACGCAATTCTTTATCCCCAATCAACTCCGTGTATTTTATCACCTCATCAAACAAACTAGACACCTAGCCATGAATCCAAAAAAATCAGCGCACAGACTCTTAAAACCATCGACCCCACAAGATTTATCTCCCAACAGATAGCAACAAGAGAAAAGGTGGAAACAACGAGCGGCTACAACAAACGACTATACGCACTTATGCTCTCATCCACCACCTTCGTACTAAACTTCACACTTACCCAGCCCATATACAGTCTATTCCTTACGAGCAAGGGGATAACCGTGGTCCAGCTAGGCGTTCTCCTCAGTGTCCAAAGCTTCATCCCATTAATACTAAGGATCCCCATAAGTGGTTTAATAGAGCAAATAGGACGAATACGAAGCCTAATAATAAGTCTAATCATAAGTGGTGTAGGCACCCTTCTCTTCATACCCGCTCAATCCTTCAAACAACTAATGTTAGTGATCTTATTCAACAGCATATCCGCCAGTAGCTTCAACCAGACCGCTATGAGTACAGTAAGCGACGCAGCGCCAACACATAGACAAGGCGATGCAATGGGACGATACCTAACATTTCTAGGCCTCGGAATGCTCCTAGGCCCAGCCATATGTTCATGGCTCATACAACCTTTAGGCTATACAAGATTATTCTTACTAGCTGGAGCAGTACCCAGCATCGGCATAATATTATTAATATTTATGGCGCCCCAGAACATCCGAGAACAAGAAAAAACAAACCCCCCCACGATACCCTTGAACGAATCCATGAGGATGATACTCAAAAACCGTAACGTCCTTCTCCTAAGCTACTGTCGCACCAGCTTCAGCACAGCTCAAGCCATATTCCTAGCACTTTTCAGTATATACGCAGCAAATCAACTAGGACTCAGTGACTCCACCATCGCTTTACTTTTCACAATACGCGGCTTCACAAACACCCTTGCACGTTTCCCGGCAGGAAACATCAGCGACAAGATAGGGAGAAAACCCCTACTATATGCAGCCTACAGCTTACTAGTAGTCAGCTTTTTAATCATCGCCACCACGGGAAACCCAACCATGTTAGCCCTATCCATGGCATTATACGGGCTCTGCTGGGGTACAAGAGCCGTCTCAGAGTGGGCATTCCTAACAGACCTCGTGGAGCCAGAGATTAAGACCATAAGCATAAGCTACCTATCCAGCGTATTCAGCCTAGGTAGCACCTTAGGCAGCGTAGCAGCAGGTATACTAACCGTGTTTTTACCTTATGGTACCATATTCTTGTTAGGCGCCGCATTAAACCTCGGTGCATTACCCGCCATACGCTCTATGAGGAAGAACCCTGCAAACCTCGCATCTTCTCCACGATAGCCTCATAGGCTTCAACCGGGTCATGAATGCCCTGAACCATACGCTCAAAGGGGCAGTAGATAACACCGTTCTCCATCTTAATATGTGGAACTTCCTCTCGGTAACTAAACCTCAAACCATACTCCTCCAAGACAAGCTTACCCGGAGTACTCACAATGGCACCGATAGCCTCCGCAGCCTTACTATAGATAACAAGAAACGCCGCCGCCCGTCCGAGAATCTTATCCACCATCAGCGTCCCCTCCAACTCTTGACCCAGCTTATCAATGGCCACCAAGTGAGGTCTAATCCCACCGAGGCTGCTCTCAAAAATAAGCTCTCCTTCCTTATACACCATGAGACTGTTACCTGTCTCCTCAAGTGCTCTTAGATACTCATTCATATGATAGCGAACTGATATCTGCGGCGATTTTTATCTATTGTTCTCCAGTAATCCCCTTACTGCGGCTTTTATCCTAACATGCATCAAATAATACCACGTCACCAGTGTCCACAGTAGGTAACAGTAAGCCACAATATACCCCTGTCTGTAACGAAAATAGTTCAGGAACAAGATTTCAGTGAAAACTGTCAATACCGACACGACTACTAGATTAACTGTGAACCAGTTGAAACCAAGCTTCACATCATGAAATAGATCTAAGTATTTTTCAACTATATTCACTGTGAAAAAAGTGAAAGAGTTACTGCATCATAGATACACGTATCTGCTTAAGTCCACGAGTAACCTCCAATGCGTTAGCCAACTTTTTGATCTGAGATGCTTTCCCCTTCACAGCTAGGATCTCAAGGCAATTATGATGATCCAAGTGGATATGTGTTGAAGAACTGATGATATCCGTATAATCATGTTGAAGATGGGTCAACTCTTCCATTATCCCCCCTGTGTGGTGATCGTAAATCATTGTTATTACACCAGCTAAAACGCCTTCAAGATCCTTCCACTTATGTTCAGTCAAGAAACCCCTCATAGCTAGTTGTACTGCACTAGAACGATTATATCCAATCCTCTGCACAAGCTCATCGAATTCAGTCAGTAGATCGGGGTCTATTGATACGCTTATTCTTGAGACTCCACTTGTCATGCTTTCACAACTCAGAGAATTGAGTCGACAAAGTTTGATATTGCTTCGGATGCTACACCAGCCTTTAGCTCTTCACCCCTTAAACTAGACTGGAATATCTTAGAGTCATAACCAATCACAGCATCCGGTTTGAGTCCCTCAGACGCGAGCTTCTCCATCATAACCTTCTCGACCTCTGGGGTCATCTTATTTAGCACTAGATGAATGGGTTTACCAATTCGTCCTGCTTCAGACGCTAGCTTTTTAGCTATGGCAACTCCCTCCGCAGTAGGGTCAATGACCACAATTATTCTATCTATTCCTTCTTCAACGCCTCTTCCTAGGTGTTCAATACCCGCCTCAGCGTCAACTATCAAGCACTCATCTGATTCAAGCTCTATTCTCTTTAACAATTCTTTGGAAAGAAATCCATAGGGGCAAGCACAACCCTCACCGTATTCTTCTATTTTACCGACGGCTACATATGTGACTCCATCCTTGGTTTTTGAGATATAGTCTCCAGGGATCTTACTCATGTGTACCTTAACATGATCCTCTAATCCTTCTCGTACCTGTGATCTACCTCCTAGATAATTGGCAATAGTATCCACAGATTCAACGCCTAGGCTTTTTGGTAAAAGCCTATTGGATTCATCAGCGTCCATCAAGATCGCTTTACCGTGTTTAGATAATTCCCTAGCAATTAAAATGGATACAGCGGACTTACCCGCCCCTCCTTTACCCCCTACAAGTAGTTTCATACCCTCTCCACCCCCACATTGATTAAAAATATTACTAAAATGAATCTACGTAATACTAATAATAATTATCGCCAGCTTCACCCCGTAATAACACCTATATTTCACCAGCTTGGAGAAACCCCCATGCATGAATGGGCGCTAGCAGAGGGAGTAATATCCACAGCGAGAAAATTCGCCTTGGAAAACAATCTCACAAAGGTAACAGAAGTAGTAGTAATGATAGGAGAACTTCAACAAGTTGAACACGATGTTCTAGAGTTCGCATTCGAACAACTCAAGACATCCTTGTTTGAGGACGCAAAATTCATATTGAAATCACAGCCAGCAAAATTCAGGTGCCGTAACTGTGGTAACGAGTGGACCTTCAAAACCCAGGGTATGACCGAGGAAGTCTCAGAAGCCATACACTTCGTACCAGAGATGGCCCATATCTACCTAAAATGCGGTGAATGTGAAAGCCCCGACTTTGAGGTTATTGAAGGAAGAGGCGTTTGGTTAGCAACGATAAAAGGTGAGAAAAATGAGTGATCCAAGACTAGACATCATCGAGAAACGATTTGATAACGTAGGCAAGGTTATCGCCATAAGTAGCGGCAAAGGTGGCGTAGGCAAGAGCATGGTCGCCACAAGCCTAGCTTTAAATCTAAGAGATAAAGGTTACAAGGTCGGTCTCTTAGACTTAGACTTCACAAGCCCAGCAACCCACGTAATACTAGGTGTAAATGGACTATACCCTGAGGAAGAATACGGGATTATCCCCCCACTAGCTCATAACCTACATTACATGAGCATAACTCATTACAGCCTAGATGAACCCGCTCCACTCCGAGGCGAAGATGTAAGCAACGCCATAATAGAACTCCTCGCCATAACCCGATGGGGCGAACTTGACTACTTGATAATAGATATGCCCCCCGGCATCGGAGACGCGACACTAGATACAATCAGATTAATACCCAAACTAGAATTCATAGTAGTAACCACTCCAAGCGTGGTGGCTTATCAATCCGTAAGAAGGTTGATTATGTTATTGAAGGATATGGGGATATCTATTACCGGTGTCTTGGAGAATATGGTCCTGAAGGAGTCTGATTACGTACAATCCGATCTAGAGGAATTGGGAATAGATTATTTGGGGTCCATAGACTTTGATGATCAGCTTGAGGCTTCAATTGGAGAGATCGATAAACTATCTGAGACGGATTTTTATGAGAGTGTTGAGGAGATAATTCCCTTCATCCTCTAATCTTCTCTTATTAACAGGGTTATACCAAAAGCTAGCCCGCTGAGGATTGCGAAGAAGTAGAATACACTGGAGTAACTATAATACTTAGCTAATAAACCAGCGATAGCAGGAGTGAAAAACCCGATCCCGTATTTCAATGTAAAGTTTACTCCATATGTTACCCCTATAGTATCTTTCCTAGCAACATCTCCTAGAAGCGCGTTCATAGGACTTTGAGTTATGAAGAACGTAAAGCCCAGTACTACCACGATTAATACCAGTAAAGGCAAACTACTCGGAGATAATATAAAACCAATAAGAGATAACGCAAACCCCGCGTATCCAAAGAGCAGCAGTCTCTTTCTACCAAATTTATCACTGAGTTCCCCCCCTAATATCTGGGCGAAAGCACCCACAGTGTATTTTAGGGTGCTAAGACCCCCGGCGATAACAAAGGCCACGCCTTTCTGTTCCTCCATAAAAGCCATGATGAAGCTTGAGACGCCTGTCCAAAGCATACCGCTTAGGACAACTATCCCCAAGGTCAAGATTAGTGTTGTTCTATCCGCTGTTCCAAACATTCTTCGTAAGGTTTCAACCGGTCCGACATGTCCCCCCTCTGGAATAGGCGACGGAATGTCTTTTGCGACTAGCAGGTCGATAACTGCCATGATTATACCAATGGCTCCCCATATGATGAAAGTCATTCTCCATCCAAATCTAGAACCCAATATACTTGAGGTTAGATAACTTATCGCCATACCCATATCCCCACCAAGGCCCTGTATTCCCATGTATCTTCCTCGGCTCTCATCACTAACCAAGCTCATATGCGCGTATCCACATGGATGATATAGACTTGCTCCTATTCCCAAGATGATTAGACCAACAGCTGCTACAGGTATATTTGGGGATAATCCTATGATTACACTTGACCCTCCACAGAGAAGCATACTAGCCATAATGAGATCTTTTTTACTAAAGCGGTCTGCGATGAAACCTACTGGTAGACTTAACCACCCATAGAATAATGTAACAAGGCTCGCTAGCATTCCAACAGTTGCTATATCACCCAATTCCCCCCCTAGTATGGGTATCATTGCGGGTAGAAGTACCAAATAGGCATGCATTATGCCGTGGCTCGCTGATATGGCTATAATGGTTCTATCCTCGGAGTTCATAGTGTTTCCCTTAATGTCTCTGATAGTCGACATCAGGGTATTTAATCCTTGACCGTTTCCCCATATTCTTGTGATCTCTGATCTGGTTAAGCACATTATATTACGTATCCTGTTTTAGGAATCTCTTTAACCTAGTATGTGATTATGCGTTTGAGGAAGGGGTTTTGGGATATTCTCCCGCTTTTTCCCCTACCCTCATATTAAAATGCCACATAATCGTGATGAGAATTACTGTTTTCTCTGTGATTAATTACGATATCACGTCCTTATTTTAAGTATAAATGAATATGCTGGGTTAATCACGCCTTGAAGCTCTCTATGGAGTGTGGACCACATACCACGAATCTGGTCCGTAGAAGCTAGATCATAGAGATGACTACCCATACACAGACCTATATATTCTATATTGACTATATTTTTCAATATACTTTATTGTACCAAACTATTTATTACAAAATGTATGGTTCTTAGCCTAGTCAGATAGTAATCTATAGTAGCTATGGGGATTATATATGTTTAAGACTAAAAAATGGTATGACGATGTCCCGATACTCTCTGATAAACGAGTACGTGTTGGTGTTTCGCTCTTTCTAAGTGTATTCTTCTTTATCTCAAGCCTTGAAGGGGTTAAAACCGGCTTTAAACTGATTTTCGCTGAGTGGCAGACAATTATCCTAGAAATGGTGACCTCAGAAACAGCCGCAGTAACTGGACTAGCCCTCGGTATCTTGGGTACAGCATTAGTGCAGAGCAGTAGCGCGGTGGTCGCCACAACAATGGTGAGTATGTCTGGGATGGTAGCAGGAGGCTTACCTCTTTCAGATGCGATCCAATTCGGTGTCCCCATGGTGCTCGGCGCTAATATTGGAACCACCGTTACAAACACAATTGTAGCATTCGGTATAGAACGAGGGATGACAATGGATGAATTCAAAGAAACAATCCCCGGTGTAATAGTTGATGATGTATACGAAGCCCTAACAATAACAATCTTCTTTGCATTAGAACTCTCATTTGGCTTTATCAGTAAAATCGTGTTAAGGCTAGGTGATTTCTACACTAATGTACTTAAACTTGAGAGTTTTTTCGCTAGCTTTGAGGACAGCCTCGTTGATCTCATAATTAAAGAACCGATAATAAACCCGATGAAAGGAGTCTTGGTTAATCTAACTGGTGCTAGAGCTGGTGGAGTCATTTTATTCATCTTCTGGTTCATAGTCATCATTCTATCTATGAACATGATAACCAAGAACCTTGAGAAAATGATTGAGCTTGAATGGGAGGACCGGGTAAAAGCAGCGTTCAATAATCCAGTACGAGGATTCTTCACCGGATTCGCAGTAACTTTCTTGGTTGGAAGTAGCAGCATCGGTAGCAGTCTAGTAATCCCCTTCCTTGCTACCAAGGTTGTTGATCTCAAGACCGCGTACCCATATCTTGTTGGTACTAACATGGCAACCGCCGTAGACCTTTCTCAGATCTATGGATATATGGCAGGCGGCGTCACAGGAATGATTCTGGGAAGTGCCCACGTTTTACTTAACCTCATGGCAATGACTCTTTGGTTGATATCTCCATTGAGATTTGTACCCGTAGCAATCGCTGAGTGGTTAGGAGCTAAAATAACTAAAAACCAGAATGTTGCCTTCGCGTTACTTGCCTGGGTTATCGGAGTGTTCTTTGTGGTGCCAATTCTTATAATATATCTATTGTAGGTGATAACTGTGAGTGAAAGAATACTAAGATGGTTCGGGGACCGTAGAAAGGAGACAGTCCTAGAAATGACCTATGAACACCTAGAGTTGACAACAAAGGCAGTTTATCAATTATATGAGATGGTACAGAACATAGTCGAGGAGCCTGAAAGAAAGAAACCACATTATGAGTCAATAAGCCGTTATGAGATGCAAGCAGACAGAATTAGACGAGACATGGTAAACGAGCTAAGTAAAAGAGATCTTTATCCCAATGAACGTGATGACTTGATAGAACTAGTCAGAGCTGTCGACTGGATCGCAGATCTATCAAGGGAGGCAAGTAGGCTTTTAGTCATTATTCCCTTCGAAAAGTTGCAGGCTATATTCAGGGATTCAGTAGAAAATATGTGTAGAGCAAACTATGCCACTGTAAAGGTATTATCCAAATGTATACACGAGTTATCAAGGAACCCGCAAAAAGCGCTTGATCTTGCTGACCAGGTTGAGTTATTGGAAGAGGATATGGATGATTTATTCGGTGAGGCTAGAAATCAACTAGTAATGATGGATGAAGGAGAACTCACTAGGAGCGCATTGATACTGGTTAATGAACTCATATCCTCCATCGAAGAAGCATCTGACTGGTGCGAAAACTCGGCTGACATCGCTAGAGCTATAGCGATTAGAGTGATATAATGTTAAAAAATTTGAGGTGTGTAGATAAATGGCGAGAAGACTATTCGGAAGATTAGGGCCCAACAGAGGAGCCAACGTACTAGAGATGGTGGAGAAACACCTAGAGTTAACAGAAAAAGCGGTCACAAGCCTCCAGACCATGGTTGAAGCAGCGAGTGAAGACGGGCAAGAATCAGGAAGCAACATATTCACAGATATTAGCAGGTTTGAGAAAGAGGCTGACGAGCTTAGAAGAAACATGGTAGAGGAGCTAACTAAGGGTGAGATGTATCCTGAAGAAAGGGATGATCTCATGGAGCTTGTCAGGGCAGTTGACTGGATAGCGGACTGGTCCAAGGAGGCTGGTAGGATACTGAGAACAATCCCCTTTGAGAAGGTGACTGATAACCTCAAGGACTCGGCTTTCAAAATGGTGAAAGCTAACGTGGATTGCGTTAAGGTATTAATCAAAAGCATTGACGCCTTACCGCGAGACCCCAATAAGGCATTAAGTCTCGCGGATGAGGTAGAGATGCTTGAGGAAACAATAGACGATCTGTATGGTGAGGCTCGCTTCTATTTCGCTAAAGATGAACTAACTGAGTTTAAGACTGGTCAGTTAATAATGATAAACGAGTTCTTTGATGCTCTTGAGACCATTGCAGACTGGTGTGAGAATACCGCTGACATAGTAAGAGCCATCGCCGTAAGAAGGCATTAAACCATTTTATGTTTTCTCGGATTTGTTTTGATATTTATCTGCCTCTGATTTCTAGTTGTCTTTTTCGGCTAATTGTTCTGCTTTTTGAGCTTGGCTTACAGCCATCTTCTGAAGATGTACCAGTGGTCGTTTTAATGTACGCGCCCACTTGTTGTACCAGTGACATTTTTTCCAGTTGCCTCCGAGACAGAACGTATTAAAATGCAGTCTAGTTATAGGTCGTTTACACTCTTTGATGCGTGGACATACCCCGTGTTTTCCCCTTGAGACTTTTCTGGGCATACTCACTCAGTCATGAGTGATGGTGAAACGTGACCTATATTGTTTAGGTACGATTGTTTTATCCTTATTCTACTTCAAATCTGCATAATCCTATGCGTTTAAACCTAACATTGGTCACCCAGTAAACATCATTCCGAATATAATAAAACGTTACACCATTGGGCTCCATATAGACCCTAGAAATATTCAACCTCTCAATGGTGTTTTTAAAGACTGTTAGATTACCAACATTGAAACAGGTTACACTATGATCAATTTCTCTAACCTCTAAATCAAACCCAGAGAACCCTTGGATGGCCTCATCCTTCGCCTTTGCCTTATTCACGTTACACGTATGTGTAAGAAGTGATCCACATACTATGAGCAAAATTGATGCTATCATCAGATATTTCCTGTTGGATTTCGTAAGCCGATGTCTAGATACTAACCCCTCTTGTACTATATCAGATCCAAATAACCCATTCGGGGCGAACATCAACACAAGAACAATAACCATTACGGGTACAAGAATTCTAAACCCACCTACCCACACTCCTATGATACTCTGACCCCAGGTGACTAACATTATCTCCCCGAGACCCGTCAACAAGCCTCCTATAAACGCACCTCTATAACTGTCAATCCCACCAAGTAACGCAGCGGCAATAATAGAAATCATAATCCATGAACCACTTATAGGCGTAAGATGGAACCACATAGTCATTATCGCACCTGATAAACCCGCTAAACCACCAGCAAGGACCCAGATAACCTTCCTACTTCTTGTCGGGTTAATGCCCTGAACCTGAGCTAACTCAACATTATCCAAAACCGCTCTGACAGAGCACCCAAATCGGGTTGATTTGAAGATATGCCTGATTAGTAGAAACGATGATATAGCTAATACTGTTGATACTGGAAAAATGCAATATATTTCTCCGATCTTGAAATCATATTGACGGAGCATTATGTTTGTATAGGGAACCTTGATGTATTTATGATAAATTTGGATCAAGGCTTCTAATAGTATTCCTAACCCAATGGTTGCCAGGGTCATCTCAACCAGTGGTCTGCCTTTTCTCATCAATGGCTCGATGATGAACGTACTGATGATTAACGTCAGTATTGAGCCTACTAGAAAAGCGGCGGGAAAACCTAGATATACTGGATTATGGAGAATATGTTTACTGGTATAAGCTGTATAGGCTCCTATGGTCATGAGTGTTCCCAGTGCATAGTTAGGTACCTTTGTTGATCGGTACATCAAGGAGAATGCTTCTGTGAGTAATATCAGGGCGGATGCATACGTGAATGCAGCCATCCACAGTTGATTCATATACAGATCAAACTAACGTCGTCAACCATATAAGGTTAACCAAAGCGTGTTAACTCCCTAAACCCTGTATAACCCTAAAACCACAACAACCCACAAAAAAGATGCAATTACCGGTGAATTTAAATACTAAAATAACCCAAAACACGTCAAGTTTTAATAAAAAAACCCCATATGATTTGGTTGAAGACTATGTCAGCATCAACACTAAGAAACAAGATCGGAGTCCTACTACTCGATGGACCAATGTCACTAACAGAGATAGCCGATGAACTAGACGTCAAAGAAAAAAAAGCATTCACACTACTAAAAAAAATGTTCAAAGACGAGCGGATAAACAGCTTCAAAGCCGACGACGGTCAACGAAAATACCGAATAACAGAGAAAGAAAGAGAGAAAGCCGAGAAGCGGAGAGCACGAGCAGAGAAGAGAGCAGCCAAGAAAAAATCCAAGTAACCCCCTAACCCGGCTCCTGCATAGTGTTTTATGTCCTACCCAATTAGAATACGGTATGTCAAAATATGGAATAACCCATGAATCAGGAACCCTAAAACGGGTAATGGTTCATCACCCGGGAAAGGAACTTGAGCTAGCCAACGATGACCCAGTTGCACACCACTTTGATCAACCAGTAGACGTAACACGCTTCATCAACGACCACAAGGAACTCGTGAACGCTTTACGTGAAGCCGGAGTAGAAACCCTGCTTGTACGTGACCTTATCGCGGACAATGAAAAAGCACTAGAACAGAGCTATAAGACACCCAACCTAGTGTTCGTCAGGGATAGCAGCACCATGACCAATAACGGTGCCCTACTATTCAGGATGGGGTTACCCAGTAGACGACTAGAGACCCCCATCATAAAAGCAGCTCACCGGGCTAACGGTGTACCCATTGCTATGGAGATGCATGAGCCTGAGAGCTTTGAGGGAGGAGGATTCGCTCTACTAGAGGAAGGAGTCGCTGTAGCTGGTCTATGTGACAGAGCAACAAAGGGCGCGTTAAACCAGATTAGCGACTATCTACTGGAAAACAACCTGGTAAACCTATTCATCCAGCTCAAAATGCCGCCCGGCATCGTACACATCGACGGCGAGTTCTGTGAACTCCCCGGAAAAGTGGCTTTAATCCACCCCGAGGTAATGGAGAACGTCCCCACGGTGTTCAAGACAAGTAATGAGACTTGGAGAGGAAGCTTTACCGAGTGGTTGCGAGAAGAAAACTGGGACATCCTAGAGATAAATGACCAGGAATGTTTTGATATGGCTGCAAACTTCCTGACAATAGACAGAGATCTAGCTTTCCACTATACAGGTAACCCGAGGGTTATGAGGGAATGCAGTGAACGTGGGATCGAGGTAATCCAGATCCCCGGTGAAGAGATGCGAAAAGGAATGGGCGGTATACACTGTATGACCTGCCCCATATATAGGACCTAACTTACTCTTCATCGTAGATGAGTTTAAGCTCCTGGAAACTGAGCTTCTCCCCGTTCTCCATCTTCTTAATAGCCGCCTGTTTCCTAGCCTCAGCTCTCTCCTGGGCGTTCATCTTACGTAGCTCGGCGAGTCTTTGATCATGAGCTGCAAGTCCATCCTTTAAAGCATTGACCTCAGGCATAATTACGCTGAGCTCGCTCTTAATCTCATCAGCCTCTTTAATCTTATCTACGTAGCGTTTATGGGCGGCGTCGGCCATCTCTTGGTCTTTATCCGCTTGCTCGAAGAATAGAATCATTCGTTCATGGTGTTCCTGACTCTTCTCAGCCAACTGGTTGATCTCGTCTCTGAGAGCATTAATCTCTGCTTCCGTGGTTCTCTTATCCGCGAGATAATCCTTTTTCACATCTTTCTTCTCTTCGATTCCCTTGAATTCTTCAAGGGTCTTCCTGAGATCGGATGCCCGCTTAACCAGCTCCTCTTCTCTCCCCAGCATCTCCTGTGTGGGCGTAGTCATTACCTCCCACTCGATGCGTTTGAGGTCCTCCTGGACCTTCTTCTTACTGGGTAATCCTCGGTACTCTTCTCTAAGAGCCCTATCCGCTTTTCTAAGCTCCTTGTTTTTTTCGGATAATTCGTCAAAGAGAGGTCCAAGGCTCTGTTTTATCTCTTGTACCTTGGCGTTAATCCGATCCCTCTCTTTCTTATGCTTATGAGCTTGTTCGCGTGCGGCTCTGGCTTTCTTATTCAGGCGGTCTCTCTCATCTCTGATTTTACTGATCTTCTCGAATAACTGGTTTCTCTGTTCTCTTAATTCAGCTGCCTGTTCTTCCAGTTCATCAAGTTTGTTTTCGTTTACAGACATATGGACGTGCACCGTACAGGTTTTCTCGTCTAACGCTGTAGAGAATTAATACTAATCTAAAAGGGCTTCTATACATTGTGGTAGTTACTTTGATAACAACCCGGGTACCATTGATGTGTATGAAAGTATTAGGCATAGTGGCTGGACCCCGTAAGAATGGAAACACGGCTAGACTAGTTGAGGAAGTAATCAAGGGTGCAGAGGAAGCTGGAAACGAGGCTACCCTGTTTTATCTAAGTGAATTGGACCTTAATCCTCTTGAAGCAGATGAAGATGGATACGTTTATCCTGATGACGGTTTCACGAAGTTAATGCCTCACTTGGAGTCTATGGATGCCATGGTTCTGGGTACCCCCATTTACTATGATCATGTTAGTTCACGAGCTAAGTTATTCATAGATAGACTCTACTATTACAGTAAGAGCCATGGAGCAGAGTACCGGAAACGGATAAAGGACGATATACAGTTCATCAGTGTCTTCACCTGTGGCTGGGATAACCCGAATGTCTATGATGAAGTAGTTGAATGGCTGAACGATAGGATGAGTCACTACTGGAACATGGAGGTTCATGGCTCTCTTAAGGCGCATGGAACAGGTAACAACCCTGTTAAGGATAATGAGATTTTACTGGAGAAGGCTAGAGCTTTGGGTGAAAGCCTCTAACCAGTTATTTGCTTTGTTTTTCCACGTAACCTGATACTATGGGTGGGGTGATATAGGGTATTTTGGCGAAGTCACTAGCCTGCGTATACTTAACCTGTGTCTGATGCCAGAAAACGGGTGGCTCTTCCTCCGTGACCCGTATAACATAGTGGTGTTTAACTGTTAACGGCTCATTTTTATGCATGTATCTTTCTGGTGCTGAGTATCTGACTTGGAAAACCTCTTGGCTAAAGTCACTCATGTCGATACCTTCTACTCCGGGTTCAGGTGGCTTTAGCCAGGGAATTATCTTCCTGATATCGAAGCCCATTATTCTCCAGAGGAAACCGAAAGGTCCCTTGGGCAGTTCATTGCTAGGCGGTTGATCATAGTTTGATAATTGGATGTTTGATTTACCTAGTGAGCCGTTCATGGTATAAGTTAGCCAGTTCCACTCCCAGCTTGATGAAGAATAGTTGGACCCAGGTACTAGGTGTTGATTTATTGAGACATCATACCAGTCATATTCTATGTTATCGTCGGCAAGCTTCAGAATCTCCATCTCTGTCTCGATGAAACCAGATGGTTCATGGTACTCAATAACGGTGATAATACTCTCAACAGTGTAATCTTTGGGTTGAGTTATAGCGGTGCTCTCTTCAATCCAGTTACTGATTTTATCTTGGAATCTTTCATGGTAACTAATATCGTATATTCTTAACTGGTGTTCTATTGTCTTGTCCCTCGCTTCTTGGAGCCAGAAGCCGCTCACCACGAGTCCAGTGCTCGACTCTGTCCTATTCGTGATAATGAAACTTGGCTCAAATACATCAATTAAACTTGAAATATCTTCTCCGTATAGAACAACTGGAGTATTGCACTGTATTAGACTCTGGATCTTTGATTGATTAAACTCGCTGCTAGGAACCATAGCCATCTCTAGCTCTTCACAATCCTCAAAAACAGTCATCTGGAACCCGATGAGAAGCAAGAACAGACCCGTAATTACCCCGGATTTCAAGGTTAAATCAACTCAATTCGTCTCTGCTTATAGGTGTTTAGACCCGTAGCATGATTTTACATGCTCTCTTAGAATAATCTTTATTTGATTGCCCATATCATAGTTGGTGCACATCGCCTTGGTAGCTCAGAGGTAGAGCGGCAGCCTTGTAAGCTGTTGGCCGCGGGTTCGAATCCCGCCCGAGGCTCCATTCTTAAACCTATTTCTTTGATTTTTTGCTTTTCTTTTTCTTCTTTTTTTCTTCATCCTTGTGTTTCATACGTTTATGTTGTTCCATACCGAACTGGGAGTTAAACGTCCTTCCGCATATGGGGCATGGGACTGCGACCATCTCAAGCTCGATGTTTTTACCCATCAAGTCTTTCTGGAGCTGTTTCATCAGTTTCTCTCCCTCGGTGTATGATACTCTCTTATCCGTCTTTACCTTGATTCCCACGGTTAGGTTGAATTTTCTGTATTCTTTCTCGTCTCTCTCCATTCCAACGGCGTTTACTACGCCTAGTATCTTGTCTTCTTGCGCCATTTTGTCACCTAAAGGGATATTCATCAATGATAATGTTGTACAGATTATAAAATCATACCCATAAACATGAATAATCCATTTATTTGAGACAATTCTAATAAACGGAAAACCATTGCTAGAATCCCATAGATATTGCTTTAAGCGATAAAATACGTGAAAAAAAGGATATTCATGGATTTCAATGTCAAGGAATGGGGAACGAGACCAAAAGTAGGTAAAGGATTCGGTGCAGATGTAAACGGTAAATGGTGCAGCTTTCTTGAAACAAAGAAGGGTGCCTATCGTGGGGATCATATTCATCCCTATGATCAATACACTGTGCTTCTCGGAGGCTCAGCTATGGTGGTTAAAGAAATAGATGGCAAACTAGAGGAACACATCCTAAAGGAGAACACAGTACATAAGACCCCCAAGGGAATACCTCATATTCTCGTACCCATAGAAGACACAGTGCTATACGAGTGGTGGGATGGACCATACGAGGGCCACGCGTGTCCCGGAGTATTCGATGAATACAAGAAGGACAGAGTCGGTCCAAGAGACTAATTTTATTTTCATCCTATGGTTTATACGGTATTACTACAACCCCTAAATATGAAACCTGAGGACTTTTTCAAGTTTAATCCTGAAACCGGTGAATGGAGCAACATAAACGTGGATTACAGGTTCGTACTAATAGGAGAAACCATGATCCACAGCATAGTTGAAAACCTAACTGAACACTTCGGCAGCGCAACAGGTGTATTCATGTACCAGAGTGGCATGGGTGTGGGGATAAGTTACGGAGACCTTCTGAAAAAAACCCCAAACAAGTTAGAGGGCCTGAAGAATATCTTCAAGAACATATATATGGCTGGATGGGGCCGGATGACTATCGAGAACTCTGATACGGCGTCACTAGAAAAGGATGAAATAACTATAATTGAGGAGAACGGGTTCTTCACAAAAATGGGTATAAAGGAAGAGATGGAGAACCTGAATCCATTCACTAAAGGGTTTCTAACAGGTATCTTTGATACTGTTAACGGGGAGGAACACACCTGTGAGATGGAGATTATCAGCGAAACACCATTGAAATGCCGCTACACTATCACGACTATTCGTTAGATGTTTTTTCCTGCTCTCTTTTACCATAGCTAACCACAAGGTCCACTAGTTTCTTGGAGTCTATCTCAGCTCTGCTACGCCAATCAAGATATAGCATACCCTGATCATCCTCACCAAGATACCCCTGATTGATGTAACGATCAATATTTAGTTTCACCCTCCACCCGGGAAGCTTCTCCTCCAGAACCCTCTCCACGTCCTGTCTACTGGATTTTCCCTGCTTGGAGATAATATAAGCAACGGATACAGCTAATCCGGCGATATCATCTATACGCCACCCAATGGTCTTGGCTGTCTTCTGGTCCACGGTCCCTCTCATTGTGATATAATATCTGGCGTCCTGAAGCTGAGAACTGGTGGGGTCAACGATATCCGGGTCATCAAGTACTCTGGTGACCTGGAGGTCAAATGGTTGGAGCTGTTTATCCAATACCTCAAGGATGTTCTGCCAGTCGGATCCCAGTTCCTTTCGTAACTCCCAGCCTCTAACCCCGGGTAATTTATGATGCGTGAAGAATAATAGATGCACTGCGTCCTTGAGTTTACGTTGATAATGCTGCTCTGCCTTGCTTACTCGTTTCGCCATAGTTTCCACTCCTCATAATCTACTAGCACTGGTAGGCTTACTTTTCCCTGCTCAGGGTCCGGTATGGGCTCCTCTTTATGGATAATAGTGTATTCATCCATTAACTGGTCCCACTCGACGCCCGCGTACCCGTAACCCACCATGAATACGGTTAGATAAGCCCTGTTAACAGTCTCCTCGTAGGTGTCTGCACCGATCCAGTCCCAGTAATCGATACTCCCACCAGATCCCACTTTTTCCTCAAGCTCCTGCCAGAGTTTCTCTATCACCTCAGTAAATCCTTCCTCTGGCAGTAACCCCATCCGCCGCACCTCGTCACGGGTGGTCCTGCCTGTCTCTCTCTCCTCCACCTCCTCGTCTTGCCATCTCTCATCGATGGGAACGAGGTCCCCCCAGTACCCGAGGCTAGCTCCCAGAGTGCCTGCGCTCATCTGCTCCAACTCCACCAATGGATGCCATGTTCTGAGAAATAGATCCGCGATGGCTCCGATATCCAATGCTAATAGGCTCTGGCTCAGCATGAATGGGTCCTTGTATAGCGTCGTGGACTTGTGCTCTATCCACTGGTTCTGGCGCTCAAGCACGTTACTGAGCTCCCTCAGCGCCTCAGCGTCTAAGCAGAAATCCTTAGGGTTCTTAATGTTAGGATAATGTTTCTTGATGACGCTCATCACATAGTCGAAGTCGATGTCAAATGGCTCTATCTTACCGCTCTGAACCATCCTGCATAGGTTTATGACGCTCTCAAGCTCACTCATCTTATTCCTCCACTACAGTGGGCTCTGAGACCGTCTCCGTTTTATGAACCATGATAATGTGCACATCTTTCCCCTTGAAGGTAATCTGGCTAGGGGTAATAGCCATGTACTGGTCATCAGTGCCCTCCATGGTCTGCACGATGAACTCACTAACCGCCTCCTTATTCTGGGGATCCATGTGGAGATCGAACTCGTCCACAGCCCTGAAAGGGCTCAATACATTTTGTTGTAGTGAGAGCAGGAACGCCATAACGCTGCTGCTCCGCTCTCCACCACTATGCGTGTACGGGTCGAGTCTGCTGGGTGGAGCACCTTTGAACCCTACGAATATCTCTAATCCTGCTTCTTCGATGTCGTGGCTGTCGATTAATCTGACTTCTCCGTTCGCCTGAAGTCTCTTTAGTAACTCCTTGTACCGTATATTAACGTCGTCGAGGAGTTTCTCTGTTACCTGTCTCCATTTCTTGTTTCGTTCCTCGATCTCCTTGAGTATTTTACGGCGGTTCTCTTTTACTTCCTCGATTCGCTGCTGTATCTCTTTGAATGTCTCGTTGTAGCTCTCGTACATCTCCTCAGCTTCATCAGGTATATTGGACATCCCCATGAGGATTCCCTGAGTCTTTCTTATCTCGTTAAGAATCTCTTCCCCGGTTCTCCCTGTCTCGATCCGCTGCCCTTTGATTAATGCCTCCGCTTCAGCGTCATTCAGGTCACGGTTAGCCCTATCCATCTCTGCCTTTAATGCCTCTACTCTACGGTTCAGGCGTTGGCGCCGATCCTTCAGTAACGCCAGGTTGATTCTACTATCGATGTATTGATCATTTGCTTTATCGATTCTCCCACGCAGTTGATTTATCTCTGTTACTATTTTCTGGGCTTCTTCCTCTGCTGTGGTTAACCGCCGAGTATATGTCTCTAACTGGGTCTGGATCGTGTTTCTCTGTGCGTGAAACTGATTGCTTAGGTTCTCATATGTCTCTACCTGTGTCTCCTCTAGCTCCTCAAAGAGCTTGAAGTAGTCATCCAGCTTGGTGGGGCCCATCTCTAGCTGGTTTAAAAGGTTCTTGTAGCTGGTTTCGAATCGTCTTCTCTGTTGATTGCTCTCCAGTATATTATCTTCTAGCTGATTGAGCCTGTCTTTAGCCGTGTTGATGCTGTGTTCGCTTACCCCGACGATCCTCTCTGATTCGATACGTTTCTCGATGAGGTCTTCCCGCTGGGTTCTTAGATTCTGGAGCATTTGCTCGCTGTCCACTATTAGCTTGGTGTTCTGCTCCATCTCCTCCTCTGCTTCAAACAGCTCCTTTTCCGTATCCTTTAGCTGTTCTTGGAGTTTCTCCACCTGTTCCTCCATGGACATTACCCTACTCCAAGCCATCTCCTGCTGTAGAAACGTCTGTCTCTTATCTAACTGCTTTTTCTCCTGAAGGCGTTCATTCTGTTCACGCCAGTAATTTAGTGTCTCCCTTGCTTGATTCAGCAAGTTACCGAGACTCTCCTCCTCGCTCAGCACCCCGCTGAGTTTTTTCTTCGCCTCTATCACGTCTTCCCTGAATGTATCGAAGCCCACTGCTTCCTCCAATATCTGAAGTCTCTCCTTGGGGTTTATGTTAGCGAACTTGCTGGGCATGGCTTGATGCATGATTATCAGCATATTAGTGGGGTCGAAGCCATAGGTTCGCAGAAGCCCCATTACCTCCGCCTTGGTCACGTTTCTCTGGTTAACCCTAAAACCATATTTTCCATCTACCCTCAGGGTTCTTGTGAGTGTAATCTCATCCATATTATACTGGGGAACTGGTCTGTAACCGTTCTCTCCAAACGTGTTATCCAGTATCAGTGTGACCCTGGCTGTCTCGCTCCCCCATCTGATGAGGTCGCTGAGTTTCTTTGATCTTTCCGTATAAGTGTCTCCGAGGGCGACGCATATCCCCAGTAGTAGACTGCTTTTCCCGGATCCGTTGGGGCCGCAGACCACGTTCACCCCTTCTTTCAGGGGTACTCTGGCGTACTCGTATGACATAAAGTTCTCTAGTATTACCTCACGGATGAGCATCGTTTTTCCTCGGACTCTGTCTTCTTAGCTTAGCCTCATTTTTAAACATTGACTAAAGGAATCGGGTTTCCGGTTACAGTAAAGTATTAGCGTACAGGTGTCATCGCGTCTATTTCTGGTTCATTTGATGCGTCTCTTGTGAATATATAGTATTGATCATTTATTGAAAAAAGGTAATAACCCCCTACACCTATTCTAACCCATGATAGAGTTAAATGAAGCTCAAGAAGAACGAGCCATGAGACTTCACAGGAAAGCCATAATAGTTGACACCCACTGTGACACCCTGGGGCACTTCCTCAAGCAGCCATGGCCACTACCAAAAGCACGTACACTGGGAGAAAGAAGCGAGAGAGGACACCTGGATCTTCCACGGATGATTGAGGGCGGGCTTACCTGCCAGACCTTCGCCATATACACTGGTAGAGCACCCATCGTACCAGATGCCACATTAAGGGCTCTCCAGATGGTGGACAAGTTCTATACCCAGATCGATGCCAACCCCGAGATAGTGACAGTAACCACCCACGGTGAGATAGTGCACGCTAAAAAGGAGGGGAAAGTATGTGGATTACTCAGCATCGAGGGAGCGGAACCCCTAATGGGGGACATCGCCTTGTTGAGAGTCTTCTACAGGCTCGGCGTAAGGATGCTAAGCTTCGCGTGGAACTATAGAACCCCCTTCGCGGATGGACTAGGAGCCAAACGAGCTGAGAGCAAGCTACCTGAGCTAGGCGTAGAGGCTCTTGAGGAGATGAATAAGCTGGGTATGATCTTCGATGTAAGCCACCTTGCTGATAGTGTCTTCTGGGATGTAGCTGATCTTATGGATGGGCCCTTCATCGCCAGTCACAGTAATGCTAGGGCTCTCTGTGATCATCCTCGTAACTGTACTGATGATATGATTGAGGCGATAGCTGATCATGGTGGTGTTCTTGGTATGAACTATGCTCCAGCTTTCATTAAGGAAGGCGGAGAAGATGTCACCATTAACGATATGGTTGACCATATTGACCACATAGTGGAACTGGTTGGACCCGACCACGTGGGTCTGGGCTCGGACTTTGATGGCATAGGGCCACCACCAGAGGGTCTGGAGAGTGTTGATAAGACGCCTAACGTTACCCGGGTTCTTGTTCAGCGTGGTTACAGCGACGAGGATATCATGAAGATCCTAGGCGGTAACCATATGCGGGTCTTCAAAGAGGTTATAGGTTAATCTCCCGTAGTGGCTACGCAGCCACTACACCCATGTTTTATCTTGAATGGACAATCTGTGCACTCTGCCCCACATGGCGGGGTGTCAGATATTTTTATCTCTCTGGGTTCTTCAGGGTAGTAGATTTCGTCTATTAGTATGGTTTCTGATTCACTGTCTGGGAATAGTTCCGAGTAGTTTATCCACCACTCTAGTTCATCGGGGACCATGAACACGGAGATTATCTTTCTCCCCCTCAGACCATATGCTACTAGATGGGGGCAGTCTTTGAATCGTCTAGCCTCCTCCACGGCGGCTTCACAGGTTTTCTTTTCTCTGATTACCACTGAGGCTTTGTATCCTTCAACGGGCATAATACGCTCTTAACCCACTATGTTTTAGAAATTGCTATAACTCCACATGGTGTTTCTTTTAATATGAGTGCAGGATTTCATGGTTCAAAGTACTGCTGGATGAATGGTAAAGTTATACCCACCAGTGAGGCGCTGGTCTCACCTATGGAGAGTATCCATCTGGGTATATTTGAGGGGATAAAGGCTTACGCTGCCGGTGATGTGCTGGGTAAGGGTGAGCTGAACATCTTCGGCTGGGAGCAGCATATTGACAGACTCTGGAGAAGTGCCGAGGTTAACGGCTTGGCTATGCCTTATACCCGGGATGAGTTACTGGAGGCTGTACGGGCATGTATAATCAGGAATGACTACGATGAGAACACGTATATCCAGCCCAGGGTCTGGCCGAAAGGCTCCTGGGGTAGCGATGACAGCCACGTAGTGGTACCCGTCTGGCCATTTGAGACGCTATTAGGCAAAGATAACCCAAAATTCGCTGAGGAACGTAGGTTCATGGTAAGCAGCTGGACCCGGATCAGCAGTGATGCTATGCCACCTCAGGCTAAGAGCTGGGCGAATTATTTGAACAGTATGCACGCGATCCGTGAGGCTAGGCGCTGTGGGTATGATAACGCGGTTTTCCTTGATAGACGCGGGTTTGTCTCGGAGGCTACTTTAGCGTGTTTGATGATGGTCAGGGATGGAAAGGTGTTTACTCCACCTGTTACCGCTAGTATACTGGAGTCTGTTACCCGGGGCGCGTTTATCGAGTTTATACCAGATCTAGGTTACCCGATTGAGGTAAGAGATGTTACCCGTGTGGAGCTTTACGCATGTGATGAGGTTTTCCTCTGCGGTACCGGCGGTGAGTGTACACCAGTCGCCAGTATTGATGACATAAAGTTCGGGAACGAGTACCCTGGACCTATAACAACCGAGGTAGCGGAATACTACTCTGAGATATTGGCAGGCAACGTACCAAAATACAGCGACTGGTTAACACCAGTCTAGTCTATTTTCTCGTTCCTTAGAAGCAACGCGTTTGCAACAACGATTATTGAGCTTGCTGACATTATCAATGCACCAACCTCTGGTCTCAGGGTAATGTTCCATGGCATCAGTATCCCAGCTGCTACAGGTATAGCTATCGCGTTATACCCCGAGGCCCAGACTAGGTTTTCCTTCATCTTCCGCATGGTTGCCTTACTTAACCTGATAAGCTTCAAGACGTCACCAGGCTCATTTTTAATCAAGACGATATCCGCGGACTCTATAGCCACATCTGTACCCGCACCGATGGCTATTCCAACATCTGCCTGTACGAGAGCAGGCGCATCATTAATACCATCACCCACCATGGCCACCTTTTTACCTGCATCCTGAACCTTTTTCACCTCACTAGCCTTATCCTCGGGCAGGACCTCTGCTAGGTAGTCGTCTATCCCGGCTTTCTCTGCGATGACCTGGGCTGTGCGCTCGTTGTCACCTGTTATCATGATTATCTCTTTGCCTAACGCATGTAGCTCTTCTATAGCCTTGAGACTACTATCCTTCAATTCATCAAAGAATGCGACAATCCCCACCACCTCATCCTCGATTGCGATATAGCTCAAAGTCTTAGCTTCATCATAGAGCCGTTCACCCTTCTCCAACAATTCTTCCGAGATGCTTTTACCCATATCATTCATTAGCTTTAATGTACCGGCGGTCATCTTCCTACCTTTAACGATGCCCCTGACTCCGTGCCCTGATATTGCTTCAAATCCCTGAGTGTCATGTAATTCGATCCCCCTCCCCTTGGCTGCTTCATTCAAGGCTTTCCCTATAGGATGCTCCGACTCATATTCCAGCGATGCAACGTATCTTAGTAGCTCCTCCTCGCTCGTATCCGCTGATGGTATGATGTCTGTAACGCTGAAGGTTCCCTTCGTGAGAGTACCTGTCTTATCAAAGATGATGGTATCGATCTTCTCCCCAACCTCCAAGGCATCAGCGTTTTTCACAAGAATCCCATTACTCGCGGCCAACGTCGTCGAGATGGCTGTAACCGTAGGAATCGCCAGCCCCAGAGCGTGAGGACACGCGATGACAGTCACGGTAACCATGGTGGTTAAGGCGAACACGATGCCCTCTCCCCCGAAGTAGTTCCAGTAAATAAAGCTACCCAGCCCGACCGTGATCGCTGTGATGGTGAGATAGTGTGCAGCTCTATCCGCCAGCTTCTGTGTGGGTGGCTTTGATTCCTGCACCTCCTCCATTAACTGGATGATCTGAGCAAGTGCTGTCTCTTCACTTGTCTTCTCTATCTTGATCCTCAACGCCCCAGTGGTGTTTATCGTCCCCCCGATAACCTCCTCTCCCTCCCCCTTGGCTACGGGCTTGCTCTCACCGGTTATCATAGATTCATCAAGGGCAGATTCTCCCTCAATTATAACTCCGTCTATTGGTATTTTTTCTCCTGGTCGAACAAGCAGCACATCGCCGACCTCAACATCATCTGTGGACACTTCTAAGATCTCATCATCCTCAACCCTGTTGGCGGTGGGGGGAATCAGCTTCACCAGTTCCTCAAGTGCGCCGGTGGCTCTCCGAGTCATCCTCATCTCCATCCAGTGCCCAAACAGGAGGAATACTACAAGTGTACTTATCTCCCAATAGAAATCCACCACATCAGTTAATATGAATGTGGCAGCCACGCTGAACAGATAACCTGTCCCCACGGCTATACTCACCAAAACCATCATGCCAAGAACACCCCGTTCAAGATCCTGCTTTGCTCCCTTGTAGAAAGGCCAACCACCATATAGGGCGATGATGGTTGCGAGTCCAAATAAGATATAATCATATCCTGTGAATCTGGGCACGGTGAAGTTAAACCAGTCCTGGATCGTCGGTGAGAGAACTAGTATAGGTATTGTGATTAGTAGCGAGACGAAGAATCTTCGCTTAAAATCCTGCTCCATCTTGGCGTGATGATTCTTACCCTCGTGTTTCATCATCTCTTTCTTCATATCATGCCCTTCATTAGCCAAATTAATCAACTACTAAATCGTAACCAGCACTTATATAGCAAAGTAATTCGAAACCAGTCTTGAGAAAGAATTTTATCTTACACGATTCTTATTGGGATGGAGTGGGCCGGTGGTCTAGTCTGGCTAGGACACCGCGTTCACATCGCGGTAATCGCCTGTTCAAATCCGGCCCGGCCCACCACTCATTATAAATCTAAGAAACTAGGATAAGCCGTCTACTTTTCTTGTATCTATATCATCTAGAAGCGTTCTAGGGATATATCTTGTTGAAAAAGATGGCTAGGGTAAGGCACACATTAATACCTGAGCTGTTTATCCACCAAGTTGATAGGTGTCTTACCTTCCTGGACCCGTTCAATGTTCTCCACCATGATCTCTAGTGATGCATCGCTCTGATGATCAGTAAAAACGATATTATGCGGAGTACAGATGACGTTATCCAGTTCCCAGAAAGGATACGCTGAAGGCGGCTTACCCTCAGTATTCCACAGAGGGTCCCAAAAGTGAGGCTGCCACCAGACATCTAATGCAGCTCCAGCGAGGTGACCATCTTTCAAGGCCTCGTAAAGTGGTCTCTCTTGTATAATTGCTCCCCGAGCCACGTTCACTATATACGAGCCCTTTTTCATCGCTCTAATCTCTTTTTCACCAATTAACCTCTTAGTGTCTGGTGTTAATGGTATTGTGATCACCAAGAAGTCGGATTCACGCATTAAATGGTCCAAGTCGTCTTGGCCACCAAGCCACTCCAAACCTAGCTCATCTCTTAGCTTCTCATCCCTTTTCCTCCTAGTAGCGATAACCTTCATTCCCAGGCTCTTAAGCATCTTTGCAACCTCAACACCTATGGAGCCCATACCAAGTATTCCGCTGTCATTCCGTGAAACAGTACTCCTCGTTTATCCTCTCGCCCCTCTAGAAACTCATTATGCCTTGGCACTATCCTTTTGGCTAAGGCTAGTAGAAGGGCTACTGCTCCCTCAGCCAATGGCAGCGGGTTACTTCCACTGGTGTTAGCCATATAGGTCTCAGGTCTTAAGGCTTCGAAGGGCATATCGTCAACCCCCGCCCCGGTCTTCTGGAGTAGCTTAAGCTTCGATGCATTCTCCGCTACAATAGGTGATAACCGTGTTGAGACTATAACCTCCACGTCTCTCGCTAACTCGACCAATTCCTCATCAGTACCTTTCTCCGGGTAGACTACCTCAATATCATCGGGTAAACGCTCCTGTATACGCTCCGCGAGCCCCTTGTAAACCACTAAAACCTTCATACCCTTGAGTCTGGAACGGCATCCTTTAGCCGTTACGAGTCAAAACAGTTTACCTTTTTATACAGGATTCCTACTATGCCGTGGTCAACCAGTATGGTTAGTAAGGCAACGAAGAAGATGCATGAGATCGGCTATGTCCCACCACGGGAATCATGGACCCCCGTTGATGAAGCTCTGTACGGAGTGGAAACACTATTCCAGCTCCCCATGGAGAAAGCGGATAAGCTGAGACTACAAGCGATCAAATATGCATTCAACTACTGGTACGAGAACAGCAAATGGTATCATATTTACTGTAACGAATTCGATTTCAAACCAAGCCAGCTACAAACAGGTGACGACCTACCCAAAGTACCTCTAATAAGCCACAGATTCTTCAAGGCCTATCTTGAGGGTAAGGAATTCGTCAACTGGCTCCTGAGCATAAGCATAAACAAGGTGGAGAAACCTGATATCACTAAGAAGAGTCCCAGTATGGATGAACTCATAGACGTATTCAGTCAAAAGGGACTGAGCCCAGTATACAGCAGCGGAACCAGTGGAAGATTCAGCTTCATACCCAAAGACCAGAAAACATACATGCGTAGCCAGTACGCCCTAGGGAAGATGGGTATCAGCGAGATGCTGGAATACTGGTACGATGAGTCAGCTTATGCTTACCTCTGTGGACCAAACCCTTCAAAGACCAACATGTGGGTAGGCAAAGTAGTCAAATTAATGGATGATGTCTACACTGATGTCCAGTACGCCATAGATAGGGAGATCACAACCCAGCTCATGCGCATCAGCAACGGCGACATACGTGGCCTCAGCGACGCTGTCATGGCTGCGGCCATGCAGCTATTGGGCACCACACGCAAGATCACAGGCAACGTAATCAAGTGGCTAGAGGAACGGGATAAAGCCGGAGACAGAGTATTCATAGCAGAAGCCCCCTTCATTATGCAGAGAGTCTTCGATAAACTGGAGGAAGATGGAAGAACCTTCGATTTCGGTGAACGAGGCGCCATCATCACAGGTGGGGGCTGGAAGCTTCACGACACAGAGGAGATCCCCCTGAAAGAGTTCAGGGATAAAGCTGAGCGCGTATTGGGGATCCCCCCTGAGAACAACATAGACCTTTACACTATGGTGGAGAGTAACTGGCACGCCATCCAGTGTCCGGAAGGACACTACCTCCACCTACCGCCAACCCTCGTCTACCCGATGGTGCTTGACGAGAACAACCAACCGCTTGAATACGGAGAAACCGGACGCTTTGCCTTCATCGACCCTATGGCTAACAGCTATCCTGGTGCCATAATCACAGGCGATATGGTTACATTGCTGGAAGAATGCCCAGTATGTGGTAGAACCGGTCCCGTACTGGAGCCCAATGTGCGTAGGATGACCGGTGAAGAAGTGCGTGGATGCGCCGAGGAGATGCGCCGCTTGATGGATGATCAGACACCAGAGCTACTCCACGACCTAGTATGCACACCAGACCGTGCCCGGATGCCCATGATGATACTGGATAAAGAAGACTAGATTAAGTCCTGTTCTTTTAGCCACTTATCTTTATTTCTTATACATCCGCTGTCAGCGGCCATAGGCTCACCGATATAGTTAATGGCGCGTGCCCTGCATCCACCGCAGAGGTATCTGAACTGGCATGAGCCGCAGTTATCCTCCAAGGCGTCCCGATCAGTGAAACAAGGATACGTAGCGAAGCGCTCCCAGATATCCCAGAAAGGTTCTTCACGGATATTGCCCTCAATCCAACTTTTGATGAACATACATGGGCTAATGTCTCCATTTGGCTGGATACATACAAACTGGCGACCCGCACCACAGCCCTGCAAGGACTCCAGAGGAACTGCTTGGTGTTTGTCGCTCATTGTGTTATAATGTGTTGGACTCTGAACGTAGAACTGCTCGCTCTTCTGCGCTTTTGTCTCCACATAGAGCCTGTCGGGGTCAAGATACTTACCGAGGCTTCCCTCTAGACAAGCTCTACCGTACTGGGGTGCTGTGCTCAATACCTCTAGTCCAATTGTTCTACGGCGTTTGAAAAGCTTGCTGAGTACCATCTCACGTTCCTCTGGACTAAGATCGTTCTCCGCGTATTCTTTTCCCCTACCCGTTGGTACGAAGTTGAAGTGTATGAACCTCTGTGCCCCCAGTTCAGCTGCCAAGTCCAGCATTGCATCAACCTCGTCGATAGTCTCTTTCGTGAAAACTGTGGCTACTGCTGTAAATATTCCTGCTTCGACACAGTTCTTGATTCCTTTAACTGTCTTCTTCCAAGAGCTTTTGGCTCCCCTGAACTCATCATGCTTCTCAGGGTCTACGCTGTCTAAACTGATCTCGATATAAGCTAACCCGTGTTCCTTGAGCTTGGCTGCGAAATCCTTGGTGAGCATTGTGCCGTTGGTGGCGGTAGCTACGTGCATGCCCTTGGATATCATATAATCCAGCACCGTAAAATAGTCAGGATGAATCAACGGTTCACCACCACTAATCATGGGGACCTTTACACCAGCATCCTCCATAGTGTCAACGAAATTGATTTTCTCCTCCAGCGTCAACTCATCCGGTGTCCCGAATGCTTTCGCATCCTGATAACAGTGCTTGCAGTTGAGGTTGCACATATTGGTAAAGTTCCAGACCACCATGTACGGTATCCTGTTTGGCTTATCCTGTGGTTTCCCGATCTGTTTTATCTTTTTACCCAACTGGTCTACGATAGATCTTATCGCCAAGATTGTTCGCCTAGATTATCTCCATAGTCTAAATGGTCTGCTTTAAACACTTCATAAGCTATTTTCCCAAGAAAACTAAATTGAGACTATTTCCTCTTAGTTAACGCTATATTTGATATCAGCGTTCACGACTATTGAATTCTTTAGCTGGGTAACCGACTGAATTTCCAGATCAAATAATAGATCACTCCCTTCCAGCTGATGCCTAATAATGGAAGGCGTCAACGGAATTCTAGGAAAACTCCTCAACACCTTTTTCTCGATGCTACGCTCCAGCCGCTTCATTACTCGTCTGGGCATCCTCCAGTTTAGCCCTACATCAAGATCAAAGTCCTTAATCTCCACTAATAGATGCTGCTCATCATCCAAAACAAGACCTAACTCCGCATTAACAAGCTCTATACGCTTCTGACGCGTATTATATCTCAAGGTATCAAAGATCCGTCGCCTTCTGCCTACCACCTTGTCGTCTTCCCATGGAGTAAATATATCAGGAATGGGGCCGCTGGTATCAAATTCAAGGGCTGTGTCCAGTTCTATGCGCAGCACAGCGGATAGGTCCACAATGGAATCGGCTTCAATCCTCATGTTATCTTCCCCCATGGTTAATGCTGGTTTACGGACCTCAATCACTCCAGAATAGTCTAACCATATATTGATAAGATCCCAGTCAAGCTCCACGAAGCCAAGGGTGAAGAGTTTAGGGAACAACTCGATACTGTAATTTGAGAAATAATCAATTAACTCATCAACATCATCTATCTTGTTTCTACCCGTAAACTCCTGTCTTTTGGGGTAAGTAGTCCTCTTCCACCAGAACTCCAGAACCTTTTTCATTGCTGAATCAGAGACTGCAACCGCTAAATCATTTCTCAGGTTGATGTTTTCCTGACTTGTCTTGACTCCGTTTCCAGGTAATTGAATATCAAATGCGACTGATACTTTGTTATGATCAAGTACTTCGACTTTACTGAATCCAAGGCGTAGAAGGTTCTCCTTACCAGGGGGCATCTCCGGTAGGTCTAGTTTCCCAGCGATAGGTGAAACAGGTATAACATCTAGGTCATACAATCCTTTTTTGATAACCCCCCGAATTATATCATTAATGGAGTTCACTAAAAAACCGGGTAACTCTATCGACTCAAGTAATTTTATCTCGTCCAGTCTTATTTCCTTTATTTTTAGCTCAAGTTGATTTGATGCCCTGTTATATATTGGTCTGCTCATGATTGTTCCGGAGGCACCGGTTTTTACTTGGAGGATGTTAAAGCTGATTTTTAGCCCTGCATTAAAGAATATTTTTATTTTTCTGCTTGCCAGGGCGTCTACCCTTAATGGCTCTGTTAGCGTTATCTCATAGTCGAGTTTCTGGTATTCTTTTAATATTTCTGGTACATCTAACAGGTATCTTCCCTGGATGATATCCGGTATAATTTTCTCTTTCTGCATATTTTCTAGAGATCTGTTGATGAATTCCTCTGACGTCTCTACAATTATATCGTACCCTAGTTTACTCAATATTTACAAATATTTCTTTGAGGTAACCTGATAAGAACCTTAGCTAGAATAACTCAAACTCATTTTAATGACTCTTATTCCTATCAGATTATATTATCCACGAGGCTCCATGAATCATCCTTAACGATAAATCCCCAGAAAGATGTGTACTTATTAGATATTGCATATTTTTTGAGTTTCTCAAGAGCATCCCTGGATTTTATGTAATCTCTTTTCTCCTTCACCACTATAATACGCTCTAGATTGTCATCTCTAGCAAATATCTCCGGCTTAACCCCGTTAAAAACTGGCATCCTCTCTGGGTTCTCCAATATATTTAACACAGTGAAACCTTCAAGACGGAGGCGATCACTATAATTCCTAATGAAGTGTCGATAGTACTCTAAGCTCAAATAGGATCCAGGGAAATAATGTTGTGTTGTTATATGAAGAACAGCTTAGAACATTCTGGAACGATCGTTCAAGATGAATAATTAACTTGTTTCATGTTCTCAAAATAGGTGATATCAGTTTCTCTATGGTCCAGACCTGTATAGTTATCTAATAAATCACTCCTATTCCCTTATTTGTTCTCTATTTGATCATGTCCTATGGTACCATCTTTAATAACCGAGAAATGAGTACCCTCGGGGGGAAAAGATAATAATTCTGGAAACTATCCCCTTCATCATGCCTAAACTCGACCTAGATAAACTCGATAAACGTAGCTACAACCTTGGTATGATCTACGCTTTCGCGGAGGTGGTGGGAAGCGGTGTTAAACGATTAGGGCTTAGTCCTCCACTCACCACCGAAGAATATAACGCGATAATAGATGATGTGAAGCTCGTCGCAGAGGAATACGGAGTCACCTTGCATACCGATAACGATTTCTTGGAGACCCTGCTCTTCAACCCGGAGTTTACGAGAAACAAGATAGTTATCCATCTAGCTGACTCCAAGGAGACTCTGAACGAGTACCTACAGTTAAAAGAACGGAAAAAAACTCTGATGAAACAAGATGAACTAACGAAGGAGATGGAAGAAGAGATCGCTAGATCATTAGGGTCTTTACTCAGCTATAGCAAAGAAATAGTAGATGATCTATTGACTAATCCCCGATTCTGATCCCTAACTTTCTTCTCTAGTCCATTCGTTCTAGTTTAAATACTACAGGTCTTAATCCATCGGTGCAGCATCTAATCATCTCCTTCTCCCCCAGCCATGGATAGAAACTACCTCCATGATGCAGGACCCTAACATATTCAAGAATATCATGCCAAGCACTAGGGCAGAACCCCTCGGGAGGTGTACCCATACTCTCCGCAAAGAAAGCTTGCCCCTCTTTGAATACTGGGCAGGCTACATGAGGGACGTTATTTTCCGTATTAACGGGAACCTGTTCATAGATCATTGAAGGCTCTATACATTTTATAACTGTAATCTTGACTTGGTGTTGAACCATTATTATTCCTTCTTTAATCTCTCTAACTTAAACATTAATGGTTACTCCTATGATCACATTAACTAGATTTTAGTCATAGTTGAAAGAGTTTGTGCTCTTTGGTTGTATATACTTTGCTTTCTTACTGTTTCTTCAGTAGTGTATCTATATCATATATACGGTATAGGTATCATTGATAATAACGATTCAAACCATTACATAATATGATACAAAATGGTTGAATTACCCGAAGCTGCAAGAGAGCAAATGAAACCACTCGATGAAGATGAGGAGGTCATAGGTTCATATGAATGTAGGATAGATTTCATGAGAGGATTCCTCTTATGCACAAACAAGGGAATACAGTTCATACAAGGTGGAGGCAACTATGAAAGATGCTTCAACAACCAATTCGATGCCCCTTACAGTAAATTAGATGTGGGAGAAGAAGCGAACACCAATCTAGTTCTAACCATCGATGGGGAGGCATACAGAAAAAGGCTTGGACCAATTGGTGAGCCAATTCAGTTTCTTGAAAACATGTTGAAGTCTTATGTTCGGATACATGAGATGCCTACCCCGTGCATACAGGATATGAGGATAAATCACTAGCATCCATTTTTCTTCATTAATGTTAAATCCCGTCATACATATCCTCACTTATGAAGCCGCTTATCGGTATAACCTCAAGATTTAGCAGTGAAAATAAGAGATATAATCTACCCGATGCCTACGCCAAGGCTATCCAGAGAAACGGTGGAACCCCCATAGTAATACCGCCCTTATACGAGGCAGAGTACCAGCAACTATACGAAAGTGTAGACGGGGTGCTTTTCACAGGTGGACCAGATGTGGACCCTATACTATATGGGGAGGAGCCCCTACCCAAACAGGGCGGCATCGAGCCCATGAGGGATGACTTTGAGTTCAAACTAGCCAAGATAGCCTTGGATGGCCCTAAACCCGTGTTCGGGATATGTAGAGGACTACAGGTCCTGAACGCGGCAGCCGGTGGCACATTGATACAGGATATTGGAAGCCAGATTGATGATCCGTTGAAGCATCGTCAGGAGGCTAAGGCATGGTATGGCACTCATCATGTACGACTTGAACAAGGGTCAATGCTACATAGATTATATGGAAAAGATAAGGTGCTAACTAACACCTTCCATCATCAAGCCTGTAAAGACCCGGCTCCCGGGTTCACTGCAACAGGGTGGGCTGGGGATAACGTAGTTGAGGTGTTGGAGATTGAATCCGAGCCATGGAAGCTATGTGTCCAGTGGCATCCAGAGCATATGGACAATGAAGACATGAACAAGCTCTTCCAGGCTTTTATTCATGCCTGTCAAAAGTAATATACCTCAAATACCTTTTTTTCTTCTGTGAACCTCTGGAAATGGGTAAAAAGGATCATTCTATTAGGGGTAATCCTTGTTGCATTATATTATTTGCTACTAATCCTGATTGGAGTATTCGTTTTATTACTGCCTTTCATAAAATCGTAGAGCTGTGGATGGATTATTATAACAATTCCACGAATCATATTCTATGTCTGATCCCGTTTATTTCTGTAAAAAACGGTACAACCACCTCAAGAATGAGATGACTGAGCAGGAGCTAGACCTTGTGTGGCTATATGGTGGACCGGGAATGGGGCCAAGATTCAAACGAATAGCCGACACAACTAGCGGAACCGCGCTAATCATACCTATAGATGGAAACCCCGCCCTGTTTGTCTACAGTGTAGACTATAACAGCACAGTGGAGGAGAGCTGGCTACCCGTCAAACTCATCGAGAATAGAGAAAAAACATGTGAATATGTAACCGAGTACGCTAATCAACACCTGAAAGACGGGTCCAAGATAGGAGTTAATCTAGGCTCACTGAATCACTCCGACTATGAGTACTACCGGGAGGAGATGAAGGGAGAGCTAATAGATATAACCGGCACCATCATACCCGAGGTCTTCTTCGGTCTATACCCCGAGGAAATACACTATCAGAGAAAAGTCTCCAAACTAGCAGATATAGGATGCAGCGCAGCGAGAGAGGCAATGGCTGCTGGAGTAAAAGAGACCGAGATAGCGGCTGAAGCTAATTATGCCATGCAGAGACATGGAGCCGAGACATTGAGTTTCCAGACAATAGTATCAACTGGACCCAGATCAGCTTACAGCCACGGATGGCCTACACCCAGAGAGTTAAAGAAAAACGAGTTCATGTTAGTAGACTTGGGCCCAACCGTGAGTGGCTATGCAGCTGATGAGACACGTACATATCTCTTGGGGGAAGACTTGAAGAAAGAGCGGATGCTGAAAGCCATGGATGAAGCAGTTCAGGCAGTCATAGACAATGTCAAACCCGGTGTAAGATGCGTGGAACTGGATAAAATATCTAGAAAAGTATTGAAGGATCACGGGTTCCCTGATTATCCTCATAGTTTGGGTCATCCATTAAGTGGTTTTCCTGTTCCATCTTTAAGCAAGACCAGCGTCGATATATTGAAACCAGGGATGTTATTCACCGTTGAACCTGGAATATATTTACCTGGTTATGGTGGTGTCAGGATAGAGGAAAATGTTGTGGTCACGGAGGATGGTTACGAACAACTCACTAAAAATCCCCGACTCCTCTAAACGTGAAGAACTAGTCCAAGAATCATGGCGAATAACATTCCCAAGAGTAAACCACTAGAAACCATGTGTTTGTGGTCAAGTGTACAGTATTCATGAGCAATAGGGATTAACTCATCGATGGTCACATAGGTCATTACCCCCGCAGCGAATCCTAGACCCCAGCCAATAATATTCATACCCGCGCCTGCGATTATGACAACCCCGATTAACGCCCCCACAGCTTCCATTAATCCGCTCAATGTAGCGAGACCCACAGCCCTCCACTTATTTACCCCAGCGTTAATTAATGGGCTAACCGTGGCTATGCCTTCAGGGATATTGTGCAGACAGATCATTATGGCTACAAGGATGCCCAGCTCTGGTATATGCCCATAACCAGCGCTGACCACTATACCTTCAGGCAAGTTATGAATCGACATCCCAACCGCTATCAACAAACCACTGTTGAACAAATGACGGTCCTGTATCCCTTCTTCCCATAAGCCGAATTCGATGTGGGGGAGAGTTAAGTCTATACCCATCATAAACAGTGTTCCCGCTGCGAATGCAAGAGTAACTTTCCACGGAGATAAAACGCTTATAGCCTCCGCGTAAAGTTCGATGAAACTAACAACCAACATAACTCCACCGGCAAACCCCATAAGGAACCCCATCTTTCTATCGCTGATATCCCCGAATCGTAGTACTATGAGTCCACCGATTCCTGTAGCGCTCCCCGCTATCGTGCTGAGAATTATTGGAATTAGTAGGTTCAATTGATTCTCCTAACGCATCTATACCTTCTCTTTAATATTTTAGGCTTGTCTAATCTTCACGGGTTTCGTATACTAAACCCTATACACGACCCTAAACATGATACATGCATCTATGAGTTTCAATTGTCAACAATGTGGAAAATGTTGCCGTGATCTGGTCTTCAGAGACCATGGAGTACTCCGTGGCTTAACTCTTCTCCCAGAGGAAACAGAACTCTTCAGAGAAGAAGCCATAGAGCCATATCTCGGCTCAGGTAAACACCCGGACAGCGTAAACTTCACGATACTTGCTTATCAGTTAACAGAAACAGTCTGCCCCCATCTAGCGGAAAACATGTGTAAAATATACGACACCAGACCCGCTTCATGTAGACAATTCCCCTTCAGCCTAGACCCCGACCCAGAGGAGGGTGTACTTCTCGGTGTAGACATGAACTGCCCCGCAGCCGTTGAACTCGTGAATAACTGCACTGGACAGATCGCCTTCCCGGATAGAGACGCGGCCGCTAAGCTATTCTCCTTAAAACAATTAGCTATGAAAAAACCTAGACAGGTCTGGGTCTATGATCTAGCTCAAGAAAAATGGGTCCGCTATGATAGGTTAGATTAGAAACCCATCACAGTATTAGTCACCATGGGGATGCTTCTCTCTATAGCTAGTTTAGCTCCACCACTGGGCTGTATCTCAATCCTGAGCTCCTCATATGGATGCGTATAGATGTTATTCCTATCCCCCTGTACTGGATCCACGCTGGTTCCAGCTAGCTCAGTGAAGTCGATTACCACCTTGAATTTTTCACCTGCCTCAAGCATAGAGTCTCCATCACCGGCAACCGGTGTAATGGTGGTCACAGTACCGTTAGAGTCATAGATGGATCCATGACACCTGGGGTTAGCATACGTGATAACCACCCTGTTATCATCCATATCAATGGGGGTACCTCCCTGACTGAGTCTGAGATAGAAAGTAGCCTTAGTGAGACATATTGTGCTCTGGGCACTTGTTGTGTTAGCGAATGTCCCGATAATCTCGGAGTCCATCAGTAATGCTGCACTAGACTCATCCATACTGCTGCTTATAACCGACTGGGCTTGCTCCGCCGATAACGCCCCCATGTTTAGAATCACGAAAGCGAAAGCTGAAGAAGTAATCACAAAAGCCACCAATATAATGGCTGTCTCCAAGCCCGTTAATCCCCGTCTATTCATTTATTCTCTCACCCGAATACGCATGTTTTTCGGTTGAATCGTGTTAAAAGAAAATGTATGTTGGGTTTACTACATTCAACGATGATCCTTGGCCATATCAGGAGTCTTTACCGGCGTGAGTACTAGGTTCCAGTTATCCAGCCTCCATGATCTGAGACCCGCGTACTCTATCCCATTTTCCTCCAATAATATCAACGCCTTATCCTCGCTCCCCTCAGGGACATAGAGGAAGAATTTCTTGTACTTTACCCCGGGACCCGTTAACTGGCTCATGGTACGCCATTTCTCCACGTGATCCTCTGTGTAGTTCTCATCAAGCTCAACTTCTCCGCATTCACGGACTGTTCCATCCCTGTTTAGCACCACTACGCTGGGAGCAAGTGGTCCTTCCTCTGTCTCAAAAAACCACTCAGGGTCTTGGGGATCGTTGGCTATGGTGATTCGGGTTTCATCCCAGTCCTCTTGACCCACAAAGGGGAAACGGGTAGCAGTGATAACCCGGCTGATACGTGCCCTCAATATATCCTGCTCTACCATACTCCATCATGCTCCCTGATGAGGTTAACCGCCTCATCATAGCTAGGGATGGGTGCGACGGCTCCTAGTCCAGTTGCCGTTAAGGCACCTACTGCATTGCTAAAGCTGGCTGTCTTCTCCAGATCCCAGTTCATCTCAATTCCTTTTATCCATGCTCCGTCGAAGGCGTCACCCGAGCCAGTGGTATCCACTACTTCTACCTTATATCCGGGCATGGTGAACTCTTGTCCATCCTTTGACACGAAGCATCCTTTATCTCCATGTTTCACAACCACGGTGTCAACGCCTAATCCCCTGAGATGATCTGCAGCCTTCTCAGGGCTCTTGATACCATACAGTGTGTTTATATCCTCCATGCTAGCGAAAACCACGTCACATACCTTGAAAGCCTCAGCGAGGCTACTTCGGGCTGTCACAACGTCCCATAGCTTAGTTCTCATATTTATGTCGAAGCTGTTGTATCCACCGTTCTCTTTCACGGTTTGGAGTGCCTTGATGGCGGCTTCTCTTACCTCTAGACTAATAGCGAGGCTTATCCCACTTGTATGGAAGTAACTAGCTTCACCAATGTAATCAAGGTCAAGATCATCCACATTATACCTGCTAGCAGCGGATCCAGCTCTATAATAAGTGAAATCATGGTCTCCACCCTCGATAAGGCTAATTATATAGATGGCTGTCCAGCCACCGGGGTCCACCAATACTCTGCTATTATCCATCCCCTCGCTTTCCCATAAATCAAGGAAACTTCGTCCAAACTCGTCCCCCCCAAGCCTGCAAATATGCGCCACTTCAAGGCCCTGTCTAGCCGCTGCTACGGCGAAATTACTGGTGTCTCCACCCCATCCCCGCTTAAATAAGGATACATCCCCTAATCTACCAACCTCTGTGGCGCAGAACTCCACCATGGGTTCTCCGAGACTTATTACTTCCGGGCTCATAATACTCAACCAAACTGTGCTTTCACCGGGATAAGATTTGGCACAAATAATAACAATCGAGTCAACCTTATATGACCCATGGAGCCATTATCAGGTATTATCACAGCCCTCATAACGCCTTTCACAGTGGGAGGCGAGTTGAAGAAAGAAGCAGTAAAGCCTCTCATAGATTTTCAGGTGAAGGGAGGCGTGGATGGATTATTTCTTTGCGGTACAGCTGGACTGGGCACAGTGATGCGTACAGATCAGAGAATAGAGATGTATCAACTATCAGTCAAGGCAGCCCGTGGCCGGGTGAAACTACTAGCCCACGTTGGAGCACCCAGCACAGGGGAAGCCGTACGTCTCGCAGTGGAAGCCGAGAAAGCCGGTGTGGACGCGGTTGGAGCTGTTCCACCTTACTTCATGAAGCCTGACGAGGAGAGCATCCTTAATCACTTCAAATCGATTGCAGACGCAACGAAGTTACCCGTCTACATATACAATATACCACGACAAGCCCTCAACGCTGTGACTCTAGAGATGATGCTGGAGTTATCTAAAGTAACTAATATCCAGGGGGTGAAAGATAGCAGCAGGGATTTTATTAATGTCTTAAACTATATCAGGTTACTCCCAGATACTTTTAGCGTAATCTGCGGTACAGATAGTTATATTTACCCGGCGATGGTTATGGGCGCCAAGGGAGCCATAACAGGATACGCCAACGGGTTCCCAGACATATACGCAGACTTTTTGAAAACTATCAAGTCAGATGACCAAGAGGCAGCCAAACGGAAACAATTCGAGATAAACGTGCTGAGAAGCAAGCTCCAGAAGCCACCCTTGGCCCCCCACTATGAAGCATTACGTCTCAGAGGCGTTGACTGCGGGATTCCAAAGGCACCCCTGAGAGCTATGACCGAGGATGAATCAGCAGCTTTCGTGAGAGAAATAGAGAAGCTAAGCATCCTCTAGGCTATCTATTTCCTCGTCAATTATTTTCTCTATGTCATCCAGCTTACCTTTTATCCATTGCTGGAGTTCCCTGATCTTCTGGACCCTTGCATTCCACTTCGGTACATCAATGTTGTTCCTTATGGCCTCCTCCACAATCTCCTGGAAAAGATTAGGGTCTAAGGCATCCAGTTCCACTGATTTGTTACCATATTCGGCTAGAAAGCTCTCAGAACGGGCATCACTTCGCTTAACCGGCATGGGTGGCAGATTGTATTCTCTTATCTGATCTAGTGTTAGGGCGATTCTCTTTACCTTGAACTGGGTTGCACCATAACGGGTGAGTCTTTCCTCCAAATCTCTTTCAATATCCACGCCACTGGGGTCAAAGTCACCGAAATAGAGAACCACTGTTGGTTTTCCACCGAGTCTGGTCTCCATATACTTGGCCATGGTCTGTACATAGCTAAAACTCGGATAACCTCGTGTCGGGAACGTCCTAACAGAGTACCGGTTACCAACCCTGCTTACGAGTCTGCTCAAGGCATCTTTTTCTAGGCTAATCAGGAGATATACTGGCTGGTCCTCCCACATGGGCATGGAGAACCCTTTCCAACTATCCTGAAGGCTACTTAACCTCCTCTTCAGATATTCCTCAGCTGACTCATAACCCGTATCTCCACGACCCAGCACACGTCGGCTACGATCCTCGATACAGTTAAGGGGCACGTCACCCTGCTCCCTTGCTTTCACCATTATCCTGCTTAATCGCTTGTAGCTGTTTATGGTGTTCTCTATGAGCAGCCTAGCCACCAATCGATAATATAGCTGACGCAGCGTAATCGCTGTATCATATTGTTCAAACACCTCAAGGGCAGCTGCCACGACCTTATCGTAGCTAGGCCGTTTTCTGCTCATCAAACAAAATAGTGTTGAAATGGTATAAACCAGTTTTCAGGAAATTAACTAGATCTCAGGGCCTCATCAGCTATCTCCCGCTTGGTCTTACCCTTTTTCCGACGTAGATTCTCTTTTATTGTCTCTGGTTCTCCAAGCCAGTTGAGTTTATCACAGGTGTCCAGTTCAGTGCATTTACTGCATAAATCGTAGTCTTTCTCGCGTGTACATACCCTGATGGTGCAGTCTGGTGGTCCTCCTCCCTCCTCGTAGCCCGCGCAGTAGGCGTACTTGTTCATCCACTTGAGTGCTTTCTCTGTCTCAGGCCCGTTGATCTCTGTGTCCCTTGGTATCATACCGCCCACTCCTTGATGCCTGACATGTTGATGTATTTGTTTGCCTCCGCCATGGTCTTGGCCATGGTTCCGTCTCCTAGGAAACAGGTGCCACAGGTTATGCCGCATGGTCCAACTTGTTTCTTGACTTTGAATAATTCACCCATGTTTTGGGTTGGGTTCACAGGTTTTTAAATCATCCAGATGTTTGCACAGTAGTGATGGGTGAAACAATGGACTGCCGGAGACGTTAAAACCCATAACTACTGTCTTCTTCTTTGATTAACTTGAGTACATTCCAGAAGAAAAGAGGTCAACAAGTACTTGACTTACTAGAGAAAGATGGCGTAGACTTATTGCTACTATTCCCGGGAGCTAACATAGCTTACTACACGGGGTTTTCCATCGGGTTGAGTGAAAGACTCGCAGCCGCCGTCATACCTGTGGATGGTGTACCCTATTTCTTGGTTAACAAGTTGGAGGAGGAACTCCGGGGTCAGGAGCCCTGGTTCAACAAGGTGGAAACATGGGATGAACACGAGGACTCTGTAGATCTTTTAGCAGAGACCATAAAAAACGCCGGCTACGGTGCAGCCAAGATAGGTATACCGGTTGAGGCTCCATGGGGCTGGGTGAACAGTCTTAGAGGGTGTTTACCTGGTGCTGAGTTCATCGATGTGGGAGACCAGTTAGGTTACGTGCGTATGGTGAAAACCGATAAGGAGATAGAGTATATCGAGAAAGCGTGTAGCATCAGCGACGAGGCAATGGAGGAGGCCTTCGCCCAGCTGCACACAGGTATGACCGAGAAAGAGTTACAGTCACTGATGGTTAATGGTATGCAGAAGAGAGGCGCCACAAGAGCATTTGCCGGTGTCTTATTCGGCGAGAGAGCCGCCCTACCTCATGGGTCTGCTGGTGATAGAGAGCTTCAGCCAGGTGAATTTGTACTGGTGGATATGGGTGGCTTATACAATGGTTACTGGAGCGACTGCACTAGGACCGTCTTTTATGGTGAGGCGCCCACGGAAAAACAACGAGAGATATATCATACCGTTCTGGCTGCAAACAGGGCTGCCCTAGAGGCAGTCAAGCCCGGTATAACCTGTGAATCCATAGATATCGCGGCTAGAAAAGTAATAGAAAAAGCTGGGTATGGCGAATATTTCATCCACCGTCTGGGTCATGGTCTTGGTATGGAGATTCATGAACACCCCTACATGGTGCGGAATAACAAGCAGAGACTGGAGCCCAACATGGTTTTCACAGACGAACCCGGGATATACATTGTAGATGAGATAGGTGTAAGGGTTGAGGACACTGTCGTATGTACTGAGACCGGCGGAAAGGAGTTAACCCACTTCCCAAGAGACCTTAGAGTTTACCCGGTGAAATAGTGTGCTCAACCTCAGCCTTGGAGTTATAGTTGGTGGCTTGCTCACCTCACTGGGTGGTGTAATCTGCCTATACTGGTATCTTTACTGGAAACGTAACTTCCAAGGCGAGTTGTTGACTGGTGGCCCTTACTCCATGGTAAGGCACCCTTTCTACACTGGCTTTATCCTGTTCGTGGTGGGGCTCAATTTTGCGTTACCCGGTTATGAGACTAGGCTGCTTCTGGTCTTCACCATGGCCGGTATGGTGGTGTTCATACCCAAGGAAGAGGAGCAACTCATCGAGAAATACGGGAAAGAGTACCGCATATATATGAAGAAGGTCCCATGGCGATTGATCCCTTACCTGTACTAAAATTAATTACTGCTTAATATTACGTGATATCTTTAACTGGGCTAGCAGATATGATAACAGGTTTTTTGCTCATAAAGATCACAGAATTGTAAAGACTCAGATAGCAAAACCCAGCACACTCAGGATGGATTAAGTCCTGCTTTGAGGAGATCGACCCATCGGAGTATCAGTGACGAAGACATGAGCTAAAAGAAGTCGCTATCAAGTAACTTCTTAAACCCCTATTACTTCTAGCATTAATATGATCACAGTAGCCGGTGGGATTGTTAAGAAGGGGAACAAGATCCTCGTAGCCCAACGGCATAGAAACGATAGCCACGGCTTTAAATGGGAGTTCCCCGGGGGCACTCTGAACCCGGGTGAATGCGGTGAGGAAGGTGTAAAGAGGGAGCTGATGGAAGAACTGGGGATCGAGGTGGAGGTGGAGAACTATTTTAGCTCATACACCGAGCCACCTTTCAAGATACTCTACTACGTTTTACGTTATCTCTCAGGGGAGATTAGGTTAACCGAACATGAACAGATCCAATGGGTTAGCAGGGACCAGATACTGGACTACGACATGCTTCCAGGTGACCGCATCATCGCCGAAAAGTTTCGCTCCATTTAACTATTCTAGACTATATTGTATTGTCCATGTCCGATGATATGCTGAAGTACTACAGAGACCGAGCTAAGGAATACGAGGAGATCTACGAGTGGAGAGACCCCCATAGACAAGAAGAACAGGATCTGATGGAGAAGACTCTGAAGGAGGTATTCAAGGATCGCAGGGTACTGGACATCGGTTGTGGCACGGGTTACTGGACTCAGCGTATCAGTGATACCGCTGAGAATATAGTGGGAATCGACATCAATGAGACTGTTCTGGAGATTGCGCGGAGAAAGAAGTATGGTTGCCCTACCGAGTATAAGGTTATGGATGCTTACGATATGAATTTTAGTGAAAAATTCACTGGCACCTTGGCTACCTTCATGCTGAGCCATGTACCTAGAGAAGATATCTCTAGTTGGCTTGAGCATGTTCATAGATTTCTTGAGCCCGGTGCAATGGTCTTCATAGCCGATAACACGTACATTGAGGGTATCGGTGGGAGACTTGAGACAAAGCCAGATGACCCCAACACGTACAAGCTGCGGACTCTTAACGATGGCACACAGCATCTCATAGTAAAGAACTACTTTACCATAGAGGAGCTAGTCGAATATTTCAGTGCCTGCAGTAAAGGGATTGATGAGAAAAACGTGTATATGGGTAAATGCTTCTGGTGGATAAATTATCAATATGAGCCTTAATCGATGGGATTGAACTCCTCTTTAGGTGCTCCACATATAGGCACTCCCAGTCATCAGGCAGATCATCGAAGGATGTACCGGGCTCAATCCCTGCGTCAGGATCACCTACATCTGGGTCATATATGTAACCACATACTCCGCATTCATAACTCTTATTTTGACTTTTAATTATTTAAAACAATATTATTTCATGGTGAAGCACATGTCTCTATAATATCGCTTAACTAATCATTTTCTATATTCAACGAGATCATATCTTTGACTACGATTTATGCAATTGTAATAATCTTTTAAACATACTTGACTTGTCTTGGGTAAACGATAAGACTATAATCTTCGATAACTAGGTGGTTCTGATGCTAGCTGAAAGAGAGGCAGCCAAGTACCCGTTCCTATCCATAGGATTAGACCTGCTTGAAGGACTGGACCTCCAACTGGATGAACTTGCTGGACCCAACTATACAAAAGTAGTTGACCGAGCCAAGGAACGAGTAATCGAAGCCATCCTCAAAGGCGAGGTATCAGCCAAGCTGGCAGACCCTCAGACCGAACTACTAAGCTACCCCATAGCCGTCATGTTCGTCACCCTAATAGGGGAAAAATTCCTCAACAGAAGATACAGTCTAGGTGAAGCCGTAAGAGCATACAACCTTCTACAAGAAGAATACGAGGACAAGATACTACAGATTGCCCTAGATGAATTCAACTGGAATATAAGAAAAGACCCTGAGATAATCGATGGAGTAGTGCACAACCTCAAGATAGCATTTGATGACTATCTCAGAGTGGCAGCTGGCTTCCATGAGCCCAAATGGAAACTGGTGAACCGCAAGATGGAGGACGGCTATGTATCCATAACCGGCGTCGAGGCAGCCCGATTAATGCAAGTAGAAGTAGAACAGTGGGTAAACGAGAGAGTCGCCACACCCAGCAACTTCAAATTACCCCCCACAATACAAGCCCGCCTTGATGATATACGCAAAGTATTTGAGGAAAACAGAGCCAAGCTAGGAGGTAGCAACCTACCCAGCGAAGTGATAAACGAGGCGTTCCCCCCATGCATCAACTACTGCTTGGAGGGCTTGCTTGCAGGTAGACGCGCTAGCCACATGGAGCGTTTCGCCCTAACCAGTTTCTTAGTGAACATAGGTATGCCCATAGAGCAGATGGTGAGCTTCTACACAGAAGTAACAGACTTCGATGAATCACTAACCCGGTACCAGATAGAACATATCGCGGGATTAAAGGGAAATAGAACCAAGTATACGCCACCGACCTGTAACACGCTTAGAACCCATGGTGTCTGCAGAAACCCTGATAGCTTATGCAAAAAAATAGTCCACCCCCTGAGTTATTACCGGAGAAAAGCTTGGGGCATCCAGAAGAGAGAGGAACGAAAAGCAAAAGAAGCTGAATCCCTAAATAAAACCGAGCAGGAATAAAAGGGAAATGAATCCCCCCAGTGATGAACGCAAACAAAAACTCAAACAAGTAGGACTACACTACTGCAAATATTATGAGAACGTTGTAAGATACAATAAACCAGCCTGTGGAAAATGCATCCACGCCACTTATCCACGAAAGTAACCAAATTTATACCTTGAGAGACTACTTGAGGTACCATGGAAGAGCCCTGGGGAAGCCCTAATTTCGTAGCTAAAACCTTCAAAGAATGGTATAGGCATAACAGCTCTACAGTGCCCACCCCAATCGAGATAGAGAAACGAGAATTCGCATTCATATTATTCCAAGGCAAAGGTATGCACCGTCACATAGCTCTTCCAACCGAGACAGACCTTCATAAATACCTCAGAAACACTGCTCCAATGCACGCTTACCATAGCAGTAGCTACTATGAAGACCCCACTGCCGAGATGAATCTAAAAGGATGGCTAGGAGCAGATCTAGTCTTCGATATAGACGCGGACCACTTTGACCTTCCATGCCAGAAAACACATGACCGCTGGTGGTGTAGAAACTGCGATGAAGAAGGCACAGGACACCCCCCGGAGATATGTGAGTGCGGTAAAGCCCAGTTCAAGACCGAGACATGGCTCTGTGAGAAATGCCTTCAGGCCGCTAAATATGAGACCCAGAAACTCCTTGATATACTAATTACTGATTTTGGGGCAAAAATAGAGAACCTCACCACAAATTTCAGTGGAAACAGGGGCTACCATGTCCACGTACATAGTGACAAATTCAAGCCCCTGGATCAAAACGCTAGAAGAGAAATTGTGGACTATATCATGGCCATAGGCTTGGAAGGAGAATATCTGGGATTCAGTCGTAAAAACAAGGGTGCAAAATCTACTCTCGCTGAAGGAGGGTGGAGAGGAAGAACTGGAAGAGCCATTTATGATTACCTTAGTACGGCCTCCGAGGAAGAAATAAAAGAACTTGACCTTAAGAAAAATGCTGTATCAAAAATAATTAAGAATAGAGATAAAATACTTGATACACTGGTAACCAAGCACCCCAGCAACGTGATGCCCTACATAAACCCTGAGAGCCTGGAAAAAATACTGGAGCAGGCGTTAAAATTACAGGCATCAGAGATCGACACCGTTGTGACCACTGATATCCATAGATTAATCAGGATGCCTAAAACCCTCCACGGTAAGACCGGCTGGCAAGTACAGACCATTCCCTATGGGCAACTCCCAAATTATAACCCTTTACAAGAAGCAGTCATCATAAGAGGTGAGCCAGTTAAACTGAAATTCCTACGGGCTCCAAAAATCAAAATACTGGACACAGAGTATGGTCCCTATGAGGAGGAGGAAGCCATACTGCCGCTGGAAGCCGCGTTATTCTACCTATGCAAAAAAGGAGCAAAGGTGAAAAATGAGAACTAGATACACTCGACTCCATGAAGCTTGGAAAAACGAGACCCAAAAAAAAGAGCTCCAGAATATATCAGATAACTTCCTCCACGAGATGAAAAAATACGTCAATCAACTCAACAAGACCTCGACGGAGAAAGGTACCCTCTCAGGAAACCTTACCCGAACCGAGCGCCAATACGCCAACCAGCTACTGAATGAATTAAGAGAAAAACGACTAGACAAGATCATAAAAAGCGAGCTAAACGGACTCCCCATAGATGCAAAAGCCATGACTCCTGAAGAGCAGCAGCTCCACAGCAATATACGGCAACTAATATCCGGTTATAGACAGGGCACAGAGATCTCCCAACCTAGAACACAGATAAAACCGAGAACTGTGAAAAAACCTGTTGAAAAAGAATCCCCCGAGGTTAAACCACCTAGCGATGAGGAGATGGAGATGATGCTGGTTAGATTCGTCCAGCCACTGCCCGCGATAATGGGGATAGACATGAAGGCATATGGCCCCTTTCAACCAGAGGAACTAGCTACCATTCCCCGGCAAAACGCTGAAAACCTCATAAAAAGAGGTGTAGCTAAGAAAGTAGAGGCTGAAGTCTAACCATACCCTTTATACTGAGCCATATCATACTCTGCACTACTCTCTTGAAGAGTTAAACCTAATAAGGAGAGGCATGTGTAAGCTGGTGGAGAATAACAATGAAAGTGCCTAAAACAATGAGGACCTACTGCCCTAAATGCAAGACTCACACCGAGTTCAATGTAAAGCTCTACAAAGCAGGTAGACGCTCTGGAGCAAAGAAGGGCGAGAGAAGACAAGCCGCACGTAAGAAGGGCTACGGTGGACAAAAGTTCCCCGAGCAGCATAATCAAGCGAAGGTATCAAAGAAAGAAACACTGGTCCTCACTTGTAAAGAATGTGACTATGGTATGATGCGTGAAGGAATCCGCGTCAGAAAGATGGAGGTCGTATAAGATGTCTGAATGGGAGCATCTAATACCTCGACCCACTAGCAGGTTCCTACGGGTACGCTGCATCAGTTGCGAATCAGAGCAGATAATATTCAGTCATAGTAGCACAACAGTAAAGTGCCAGACCTGTGGGGAGATCCTTTCAGAGCCAACTGGCGGAAAAGCAGACATCAAAGGCGCAGTAATCGCCGTATTAGGGTGAATTAAATGAGTTTAGGACTATCAGAGTGGCCAGAAGTAGGATACCTAGTTATAGCTACTGTAAAGCGAATCGAGTCATATGGAGCATACGTTGGTTTAGATGAATTCGATGGCAAAGAGGGGCTTCTTCACATAAGTGAGATCAGTAGCCGCTGGGTGCGAAACATAAGAAACCATGTTAGACCAGGCCAAAAAGTAGTCCTACAGGTTTTGAGAACCGACCCCGGTAAGGAACAGATAGACCTGAGCCTAAGAAGAGTAAACCAAGATGATAAACGCAAGAAACTAGAGGAATGGAAAAAGGCTAGAAAAGCCGAGACATTACTTACTCAAGTAGCTCACGATCTGGGACGAGACATTGAAGAACTATATGAATCAGAGGCAAGCAAGATAGTAGAAGAATATGGTAGCCTCTATGAGGGACTTGAAGCTGCATCAAAGCAGGGAGCACCCGCATTAACCAAAGCAGATGTAAGTGATGATATCGCTGAGATCCTAAGCACGATAGCGAAGGAAAAGATAGTCATCAAAGGCGTTACTATTCAGGGATTAATAGAGATGACCAGTCTACACAGCGATGGTGTGGATGACATAAAAATGGCTTTCGTGGAAGCTGAATCCGTAGCCGAAGAGAATGACGCGAGTATCGAAATAATTACTCTAGGCGCACCAAGATATCACATAGAGTTAACCGCTGATGACTACAAGAGAGCAGAGATCGTGCTAGATAAGACCGTTGCCAGTATCAGAGAGAACTGGGACGACGTAGAGGGCACTTTTAGTTACTCGAGGGGGTAGAATTGGTCTTGCTCCTACGAAAGTGCAGAGACTGTGAGACTTATACCCTCAAAGAGATTTGCCCTAAATGTGGCGGAAAAGCAGCTTCTCCTCATCCCGCCAAGTTTAGCATGGATGACAAGTACCGAAAATACAAGATTTTGATGAAAAGAATAGCCGAAAAAGAAGAATAATCATTATAGATTGCACCTTTTTGGAAAGGCTTTTTACACCATTATTACCATGATAGCACTCGATAACGATGGTTAAGAGTTATGTAAGGATCTATGGACCTCCACTACTAAAAGCAATCAGAAAACTAGAGGGAGTAGCCGTTGATCTATCAAAAAAGACAGAGATAAAGTTTAGCCACAAATGTGTGCCATATCCAACTAGGCTGCAGAGCGACAAAAATGACTGGAACTCTTATCTCCAGAACCTGCAGAAGACCTATAAGGACTGCTATGAACCAGAAAAGATCATTAGCGAAGCATCCATGACTCTGGGTGATTATGACTTTATGTTCGAGTGGTCAAGCAAGCCAACACTCCAGCAGATTGAAGAGTTAATCGCCCAAGTCGATAAAGCACTGGGCGAAGTAGGCGTGCTATATACTCTAACAACAGAGTAACCTTATTTTTCCTTAAAATTCTTTTAAAATAAATAAAAAATTGGGGAATTTATTCGGCTTTTTTCTCAGCTTCCATCCTCTGAGAGGCTTTTTCCGCTTCTCTGAGGGCTTTTCTTTCCTGTACCTCTTCGTAAACGATGAAGGCAGGCATGATGACCCATAGGGCGATCATTACCCAGAAGAGAATAGTATCACTGTTCATTCTATTCTTTCTCCTCCTTGATTCTTTTTCTACCACCCAGTACATTGAAGATTCCCTTTATTCCTGATGAGAATCCTCTCTTTACCTGTGTGGTGCCTCTCCAGTCAACTTCTACATCTTCCTGCACCATCATGGTGTAGTTTACTCCTGGGATGTATAGTAGCTTCTCAGGGATCAATCCGTTTGGACGGAACATGATTACCAAGATAAGCAGTACACCCAGAAGAACTGCCTCAAAGTAGGCAACTGGGAAGAAGAAGACTGCCTGTAGGAACCATTTGTTTACGATGATTACACGGCGCATAGCGACGATTAATGCGCATCCAAGGAATGTTCCGGCGTTGTTACCGGGGCCTCCAAGGATTAGCATTAGCCAGGGCCAGTATGTCCAGAAGGCTCGCTGGTAGTTTGCTTCGACGACGAAGCTGAAATAGAAGGCTAGGAGTGTGCCGCTGAGTGCTGTGACTCCGCTGGCGAACATTAGGATGTTTCTCCTGATGCCTACTACGTTTTTTCCAACGCTTCCGACTGTAACCTCGTTCTCACGGATTGCCCTCATTAACCTACCGTATGGGCTGTTTAGCATCGTTCTGAATACGAAGAAGCTAACTAACCCAATAAGGAGGGTGACGACGGCTGTGAGAACTGTTCTGTCCCCGGGGTACCATTCGAATATGTTCGGGATGAACATTCCGAGGGTACCACCGCTGATTGCGGGGATGTTCCTACCGAAAATCTGTGCAGCATCCGCCATTGTGATCAAGACGATCATCAGGTAAGTTGCCCTGAGCCTGATGGCGGGTAGACTTATGACCCAGCCAATAACAGCACCCAAGATAAGGGAGACTGCTATGCTGAAAAGGAGCATTGACCAGCCGAACATGGCATGGTTAGCAATGTACCCATTAGCGATCTTGACGTTTGCTGGGTTATTGTAGACCCAGTCAAAGTCGGTTGCCCATGGTTGTAGCTCCACTCCCGCTGACTCGACCATTAAGAATAGTAATCTCGTGGTGAGGGCGCTTACTGTGAAGCCGCCTACGATAACCTGTACAGCGCATCCCATGTTCGGGATACCTGCGTTACCGTACTGGAAGTTTAGAGCCATCGCTACAATGACGAAAAGTCCAAAATACATGGCGATGTCGACTATGAGTCTCGAGCTTCCCGAGATCTGGGCGACATTGCTTGTAAGCAGTCCAAACGCGATATTTTGTAGCATTTTACTTCAACTCCTTTTTCCAACCAATAGATATCAGGATTTTTTCTCCTGTATCTGATGCTGCAAATCTATCCCATGCTCCTTGCAAGCCTTTTGGTTCAATCAGTAAGACTGCGACCAGGAAGGCCATGGGGATTATGGGTCTATACTCGCCTATCCATGGGGCAATTATTGCTTGGCCCCAGGTTGTCAGCATGATCTCTGATATTCCTACTACGGCTCCTCCGATGACGCTTCCGTAGATGCTCTCGAAACCACCCAGTAGACTACCGGCCATGATGCTTGTGATAATCATGGCGCCGGACACTGGTGTGCTTTGGAACCATAGTGGGATCATAGCTCCCGCTAGACATGCGAGTCCTCCGGTTAGGAACCAGCTGAATAACTGTATCTGTTCTGTGTTAATACCAAGAACTTGTGCAAGTTCAGGATCTTCTGCCGTCGCCCTCATGGCGACGCCGATCTTGGTTCTAGTAAGCATATAGTGTAATGCGAGTACTGATCCGAGTGTAATGGTCAGTGATACAACGAAGATTCCTGGGAATCCAGCGAGTTTAAAATCGCTTTCTTTCAACAGGAACGCCATAGCGTATGTGCTGAACCTTTCTCTCAGATAGTAGGCGTAGATCTGAATGAACGCCGTTAAGAAGATCTGGATAGCCAGTGTGCTGATGGTCAGTACGATGGCTCCACCACCCATCTTTGTTAGGACACCGATAACGAGCTTGAAGATTAGTACGCTCATTGCGCCTCCAATGATGAAGGCTACAGGGAATCCATAGTAGGGGGATAGGCCCCAGATCTTTGCAAAAGTATAGCTTACGTAGATGCCAACACCTGCATATGTTCCGTGCGCGAAGTTTGGTACCTTCGCGGTCAGATACGTTAGTGTAAAGCCGATACTAAGCAGTGTTAGTTCTGATGCGTAGACTAACGCTGCCATCCAAATTGCAGGGATTAACATGTTGTAAACCCGCCATCGTTGTGCATTTATGGACTAATAATACTTTGCATCTTTAGACAAGATATACTTTTATATTTAGATATTTTATGTGTTTTTGGCCGTTTTTATCAATTTCCTCTCTTTAAAACCCGTTTATCTTTCAATCTTTAGTTAACATAAATAAATGCCGGTAAAAACCTTATATAATGTAAGGAGAGTAATTTCTTTCTGCGACAAACCATAAGGTGAAGCAATAAATGGAAATGAAAGGTAATACACTAGCAATTGTGCTTCTAGTCGTCGGACTTGTAGTCGGCGCTGGAGCAGGATACTTCCTAGCACCCAGCGGAGACGGAGATGGAGGCGGAGAGGGAACCCCTACAACGGTAGTTAAAGCACCATTAGAGGGAAAGACTGTCCAACTCGGTTACATCTCATCCACGACTGTAGGTCTAGAAACAGCAGTTCCACACGTTCAAGATATAATGGAAGTGGACTACAACGAATACGCAGAAAAACTGGGTTACGACGTAGAGTTCGAGTATCTGATTGACGATGCGACCAGTCAAGCCGCGGTCCACCTAGAGAAAGTCCAGGGATACAAATCCATGGATATTGAAGTCTTCATAGGTGGCGGGTGGTCAAGTCAGGCGCAGTCAGCTCTCAGTTACTGTAACGACAACGATATGTTGATGTGGAGCGCCTCATCAACTAGCCCACTACTGGCTATCGAGGATGACAACCTTCTAAGGATGTGTCCAACAGACCTTATCCAGGCTCCAGCCATCGCGGAGATGCTATGGAGCCACGGAATCAAGGCGATCGTAGTAATCCATCGAGGTGACGCATGGGCAGACGGTATCTATAACATACTGGAACCTGCGTACGAGGAGAAAGGTGGAGTCATTCTCGAGCGTATCAGGTATGCAGGAGAAGCTACAGAGTTTAGCAACTACCTGCAAACCGCAGAGGATGTACTTTCTGAGGCGGTTGATGAATACGGAGCTGAGCATGTAGGTGTAGAGATCATCTCATTCGCAGAGTTCGTAGTCATGATGACACAAGCCGAAGACTACCCAACGGTCTATAACAGTGTCTGGTTCGGTTCAGACGGAACAACGCTGTCACAGCAGGCTTGTGACGATGCTCCAGAGCAAGTAACACATCTAAAGGTACATAGTACATACGCTGCTCCAGCAGAATCTGAAAAATTCGACAACCTGTATGAAAGATACTATGCATTAGTAAGTCAGCCATATGGCTACTATTCAGCATGTACCTATGACATAGGTTGGATAATCACTGAGACTATACTGCATGCACAAAGTACGAGGGCACTTGACGTAATCCCACTTCAGCATGAGACCGCTTTCAACAACTTTGGTGCAAGCGGCTGGAACAGGCTGAATGAGGATGGAGACAGATATGGAAGCAACTACCAGATCTGGAGCTACCGCTACGAGGGCGATGTAGTCGTACCCTACGTCTCAGGACTATACGAAATGGTATCTGGAACTGTAACTTGGTATACCGATGAGATGGGATACACCCCACCAACTATGTAAGCACAATAACTAACCTTTTCTTTTTTTAAACAAACAAAAATAGTAATTATTGTATTAACTAGATTATGTTTTTCATGTATTTAGTGAAAAAGACTGACTTTACTCTAGTCATACGAGGGTTTCCTCAGCAAAATTATTTAAACCCTGTATGTGTGCTATATGGATAGTTGATGCCGACATGTCGGAAGTACTTAAAATCGATAACGTTCACAAATTTTTCGGCAAGTTCGCAGCCAACGACGGCGTTAGCTTCAGTTTAAAGGAAGGCGGCATCTATCTGCTCGTCGGGCCAAACGGCTGCGGAAAGTCAACACTAGTTAACTGTATCTCAGGGATATTCGCACCAGAAATAGGGAAAATCTATTATCGTGACGCAGACATCACGAGCGAAGACATGTACAAGATCGCGCGGAGGGGACTTGTACGCACCTTCCAAATAGCATCACCCTTCCTAAGCTTGACGACCCTTGAGAACATGCTAGTTGCATTGCCAGATAACGCAGGCGAGAACATCGCACTGTCACTTTTCAAGCCAACTTGGATCGATAGCGAGGTCAGCGCAGTAAGACGCGCCAGTGAGCTCCTAAAGGTTCTTGGGCTAAGACACGTATGGAACAAACCAGCCAACACCTTGAGCGGTGGAGAGCTCAAGCTATTGGAGATTGGCCGAGCCTTAATGTCAGGGGCCGAAACCATTCTCCTCGACGAGCCGGTAGGCAGTATTGACCCTGTGCTCTGTCACCAGATCTTCAGCCACGTGCTGAGGCTAAGGGATGAACTGGGAATCACATTCCTGGTTATCGAGCACAGATTAGAGGTAGCTGCCCAGTACGCAGACCACGTGTTCGCCATGGACAGAGGCAAGATCATAACCGAGGGCACCGCAGAGGAAGTCTTCGCGGATGAGCAAGTAATAAAATCATACCTAGGTGAGTAAGATGGGAAGTAAATACATACTAGAAACAAAGAGCCTAAACGTGGGCTATGGACCAATCCACGTAATATACGATCTTGACTTCAAGGTCAGGGACGGGGAGGTCACAATCATTGTAGGCCCCAACGGGGTCGGAAAGACTACCCTTCTAAAAGCGATCATGGGTTTGGCTACTGTCTATAGCGGCGAGGTTCACTTTGAGGGTAATGATATTACTAATCTACCCGCACACCAGAGAACCAACTTGGGTATCGGATACATGCCACAGGTAGGAAACATATTCAGCAACCTGAGCGTGGACGAGAACCTGAGGATGGCTGCCTACACGCAGACCGATTCAGAAGTCATACAGGATAAACTAGAGTTCGTCTTCAGCCTGTTCCCAAGACTCAAGGACTATATGCCTCGTGAAGCAGGTACCTTGAGCGGCGGTGAGCGCCAGATGCTAGCCGAGGGAATGGTCCTCATGAGGGACCCCAAGATCATGATGGTCGATGAGCCGACCGCGGGCCTCATGCCTAAACTGGTTACCGACGTCATGAAGCAGTTGAAAGAAATGGCGGAAGAGACTGGTCTACCAATTATCCTGGTTGAGCAGCGTGCACGTCGTGCGTTGGCCGTAGGCGACTATGCATACATGATGAGAGGTGGAAACTTCACATTTGAGGGAAGCGCCCCTGACTTGTTGAATCACCCACAGCTAGAGGAAATGTATCTGGGTGCCGTTGAGGTCAATGAACTAGAGACTGTCAAGGAGTAACCCTCCTAACCCCACTTTTATATTAATTTTACAACTTATTGATTATTATAGAGCATATAGTGCTAACTTTGGTTTTATTTTGAACCCTAACAACTCTTAAAACCGTAAGAATTAGATTGGATAGCTAACGACAATAACTCATTTATAATGAAGCGGATGAAAGAGGTCTTCTTTCCACGAAATATCCCCTAAAACGACTCGAAACGCCCTCGAAAAGTGGTGCGGAGGGTGGGATTTGAACCCACGAACTCCTAAGAGACAAGGCCCTCAACCTTGCGCCTTTGGCCATGCTGGGCGACCTCCGCACAGATACACTGCATAAACCATCGATACTGATTTATGTTTTTGGGATGGGCCGCAGCGGGGAATCGAACCCCGTCCGAGGGCTCCACAGGCCCGTATGCTACCATTACACCACAGCGGCCACGCAACCACAATCAATTCTCCAATCAATTAAAAGGGTTTCGCGGAGCATCTATAGAAAACCAATGATACAGTAATCATGTATACATTTTTTCGATCTTTTCTCTTCTTTTAAGATACCTGTTTAACGAGTTATAAAGAAAACCAAAGACATTACATGGAGAACCTTTGACTAAAAATGGGTTAATTAGAGTAGAACCGAGTTTCTTTGAGCAGGTGTTATCCCTCGGCTAGCTTCTTAAAGACATCCGGGGTCATTCTGAAAGTGGTCCATTCATCCATGGCTGTGGCGCCTAGGCTGAAGTAGAACTGTCTGCTGGGCTCGTTCCAGTCCAGTACTGTCCACTCTACACGCCCGCAATCCTTCTCTACCGCTATCTGGCATAATTGTTTGAGGAGCTGTGTTCCTATTCCGTTTCCCCTGTATGCCTCGGGTACGAAGATGTCTTCTAGCCACAGGGTTGGTTTTGCCTCAAATGTGCTGAACGTGTAATAGTAGAGGGCTATCCCCAGATAGTCTGGTCCAACCTCCCCTGTGTTCTCAGCCAGAAGGCAGTCATATATGGCATCTTCTCCGAATCCATATTTTCTGTATTGTTCTTCTGTTCCCTTGAATTCTAGTTTCTCATAGACGCTGAGCTGGTAGCAGAGATCAAGTATAACGGGGATATCTTTCTCTGTTGCTTCCCTGATCTTCCACTCTAATCCCTCGATCTTTGGCATCGTAATCCAGTAAAACAGTGATTAAGGGGGCTTTAACGTTAACCGTTATTGGCCTGTGAGGTATTTTGCTAACTCGTAGAGGTTCATGTGTTTAGCGTTTCGATCATAGTTTCCCAGCTTGAACGCTAACTGTACAAAGTATCCTATACTTAAAGCAGTGATAACCGTGCCCAATCCTATAGGGCCTCCCATAAGATAACCCAGTACCGTTACTGTTACCTCAATGCCTCCTCTAACCTGACCAACAGGGCGGTCAAGTTTCTGGACCAATCCGATCATCAAGCCGTCCCTAGGCCCCGCTCCCAACTTTGGGCGCAGATAGAAGTAGCTGGCAACACCGATCATGCCCATTCCCCCCACCAGTAGAACTAGCTGCATGCCTAGGTTATTGAATCGTGGCACAATCCTCCACTCGATGATCCTGTCGATAAAGTACCCTATGAAATACATGTTCATCACCGTACCGAAACCCGGTGGAAACCCAAGTAACCATCCTAGCACCAGTACGCCTAGACCCACCACTTGTGATGCTTGTCCAAAGGTCAAACCAACGCTATTCATTAACCCCACTTGGAAGACACCCCAAGGACTCATCCCCAGGTCAGCATAAAGTATCATAACCGCCCCTAAGGCGAATAAGAAAAGACCGAAATAGAGACTGGGGAGCCGGATAAGGAAACTCCTCCATTTATCCGTTAATTTGGTTTGAATACTACTTTTCCCCCTGTCTTATCGATGGCTACTCTGAAGCCTTCCTCGGCTTCGTCTAGGCTGAATCTATGGGTTAGGACGCTGTCAACATCTATGATGCCTCTTTTGATGAGGTCGATACTCATTGGGAAATTATTCGGCTTTGCGTCATATGCTCCATGTATTCTTAGTTCCCGTCTGACCAGATGGGTCATGTCTACTGGCACTTGTTCACCGAATATACCCACCATGATTACTGCGCCTCTCTTCTTTATGATCCTTGTCGCTTGTTTAACAGCTGGGGGTGCCCCCACTGCTACGAATGCTACATCTGCTCCTCTTTCCTCTGTATCATCCAGTACTCGTTTCTCCAAGTCTTCTTTCTGTATATTCACGTATTCTAGCCCCAGTTTCTCAGCGATCTTGAATCTCTCTTCATCTATATCCAGCCCCGTTATGATTACCCTGGCGCCTCCCATTTTGAATAACTGTGCACTGAATAACCCAATAGGACCGATCCCCTGAACCACCACATAGTCATCTATCTTGAAAGACGTAATATCCCTGACAAAGTGTACTGCGTTACTGAGGGGCTCAACTAGGGCAGCCTGATCAAAACTCATCGTATCCGGTATTCTATGAAGTAGCCTGTATGGAACTTTAACGTATTCAGCGAACCCACCGTTAGTGTGGATACCGAATAAAGTGGACTGATCACAGAGGTTACTCATACCCGTCCTGCAGAAGCGGCAGACCCCACAAGCCTTAACCGACTCAGAGAGAACACCGTCACCAACATCAAATCCTTTCACTCTTTTTCCCTTCTCAACGATCTCCCCGGAGAACTCGTGCCCCAGTACGACTGGTAGCTTCATCTTGCTGTACGCTGACGTGTAATGGTATATTCCCAGGTCGCTTCCACATATAGCGGCTGAGTGGACCTTGATTAGTGCCTCATCATCGGATAGTACTGGTCTCGGAGTTTCCCTGACCGTAACCCCTGGTTCAGGCTTGGTCTTCATTATTGTCTTCAATACTATTATCCCAATTGTGTATCCTTCAAGGGTCTTAATGTTTTCCCGGGTTCTTTAACCCTAAATAACCGGGGATATGTGATCAAGTTATGGGGATTTGCTTCAAGATAAGCTTAACAGGTTATGTGCTCATACTCCTACCCTATTTTCTCTCCCTTGAGCACAACCGATTGGAGAGATGGTTCAAGGAGAATAGCGTTATCATGGGTGATGCGTTAGGTTATATCAGTGGCTGGGGTTTCTTCTGTTTCTGGATCGGTTTATGGATATGCCCCCAGAAAAGGTTCCGGTTAGGATATCCTGTTTTCACTATTCAGGGTATAACCTTTGGGTCAATGAATATCGGGTTATCTTTTCTGTTATTGTTACCTGCTTTCTGGTTTGGGATAAAAGGCGTGCTGGAACTGGGGTTTAAGACCTCTGAGACCCATCGCCCAAGTGAACTTGTCACCACAGGAGTCTACGGGGTTGTTAGACATCCTCAGTATCTGGGCGGATTGTTTGGACATTTGGGTGTTTCTTTTTTGTTTGGCTCAAGAGATGCTTTGCTCGTAACCCCAATCGTGTTCATTGTGGTCTACCTGTTATGCTGGAAGGAGGAAAAGGAGCTCCTGAGAGAGTTTGGTCGACGTTACCGTAGATACAGGGAAGAGGTGCCCATGCTCATCCCCCGAAGATGATATAGCCCACAGCGCCCGAATACGGTATATGAAACCCGTAGAGAGACGCGTCCTAGACTCAATCGATTATGACTCTATGTATAGCTTCATAGAGGAGATGATCGCTACACCCAGCTATGGTGGACTAGAAACCAAAGCACAGATGAAGATGGCGGAGAGGCTCACCCAGATGGGGTTCAATGTGGATAAATGGATGATTGAATTTGATGAACTCTGTGAACACCCCGACTTCAGCATGAGTTATGATCGCGAGGAAGGCTTAGGCGTGGTGGGAACCATTGGAGGCGAAGAGGGTAAGAGTCTCATAATCTGCGGGCACATCGATACAGTGGCACCGGGAAACCCAGAGAACTGGGAGACGCCCCCACTCAAGGCAGTGATCAAAGATGATAGGCTCTATGGACGCGGATCCACTGACATGAAAGCAGCCCTCATAGGAGCACTATACGCGGTAAAAGCAGTAATAGACACTGTTAATCCAAAAGGGAAGATAATCTTCCAGAGCGTAATAGGGGAAGAGGACGGAGGATGCGGAGCCCTAGCAACATGTCTCAGAGGATACAAAGCTGACGCCGGTATAGTCATGGAGCCCAGTGAGACCAAGATAGCCCCCGAAATCGCTGGAGCCATAAGCTTCAAGATAACCGTACCGGGGAGGGCAGTTCATGCCTGTGTTAAGAATGAAGGGGTTAGTGCTATCGAGAAATTCATCAAACTATATGATGGATTAATGGAGCTGGAGAAGACGCGGAACAATAGATTCAAAGACCCTCTTTATACTCGATATGAGTCACCTTACGCCATCAGCATCGGCACCGTGAAGGGCGGTGAATGGCCCGGTACCGTGGCCGAGAGCGTGGTTTTCGAGGGACGGATCGGTGTGGCTGTTGGTGAATCAGAGGAATCAGCAAAGATCGAGCTTGAGGCTAAGATCAATCAGATCGCGGAGGATGACCCTTGGCTCAGAGAGCATAACCCAAAAGTGGAGTGGGCTGGATACAGCTTCGCCTCATCTATGATACCCTTAGATCACCCTATTGTACAGGAGATAGGAAAAGCATACAACGATGTAACAGGCGATGAACCCGTGTACGAGGGCATGACCTACGCATCGGATGTAAGGCACCTCATCAATGTGGCCGAGACTCCTACCACGGTCTTTGGGCCAGGGGATGTAAGAGATGCCCACGGGGCCAACGAGTACGTGTCCGTAGACCAACTGGAGACCATGGTAAAGACCCTAGCATTAACAGTAATGAGATACATAGAGTACGAGGAATAGGCTTGAAGAAAATTGGGTTAATTGTAAACCCCTTTGCAGGAATAGGTGGCAGGGTGGGCTTGAAGGGAAGCGATGGGGCGGAGATAAAGAAGAAGGCCTTAGAGATGGGGGCGGAACCCATGTCCCCGACTAGAACAGTGGATGCGCTAAGGCAGTTGAGGGGGCTTGAGTTTGAGCTCTATACTTACCCGGGTGAGATGGGGGAGAATGAGGCTAGGGAAGCTGGGTTGGACCCTATTGTGTTAGGGGAGCTCATTGGTGATACTACGACAGCTGAGGATACCATGAAGGCTGCTGAGGCTCTTATGGATAAGGTGGATCTGCTTGTTTTCGCTGGAGGGGATGGAACCGTCCGTGATGTCTACTCAGTAGTAGGTGAGGAGGTGCCTGTTCTGGGTATACCTACTGGGGTTAAGATTCATTCAGGTGTCTACGCCTTGGACCCTCGGAGCGCAGGTGAGTTATTACACCGGTACATCTCGGGTGGGAGCGTTGACTTCCGGCTTGAGGAGGTTATGGATATCGATGAGGAGGCTTTCAGGGATAATCGGCTTCAGGCTCAGCTCTACGGTTATATGAACACCCTGTATGTTGAGGATTATATTCAGGGGGGTAAGGAGTCCAGTAGGCTGACTGGGGAGTCCAGTGTCATCGGTATAGCTAATGAGATAACGGATGAGATGGAGCAGGATATGGTCTATATCTTGGGGCCGGGAACCACGGTTAAACCAATCGCGGATATACTAGGGGTCGATAAGACCTTACTGGGTGTGGATGTGGTGAAGAACGGGGAACTGGTAGCCAAGGATGTTAACGAAAAACAGTTACTGGAGGTTATTGAGGGTGAGGAGGTCAACCTCATAGTGACTGTCATCGGTGGCCAGGGCTTCGTATTCGGACGTGGAAATCAGCAGATAAGCCCCAAGGTTATACGGGAGGTCGGTAAGGAGAATATCATAATAGTGGCTACCCCTGAGAAGCTAGCTAGTCTTGGAGGGCATCCTCTGCGGGTGGATACAGGTGACTCGGAGTTGGATGAGGAGTTGAGGGGCTACTATAAGGTACGCACGGGGTTTGGTAGACGTACCCTCTATAAGCTGGCTTAGATGCGTTATATGCTCCCGGTAATATCTACGTTTTTCTTGTTTCGTCGTGTACGATTTAGTAGGTGTTTAGATCGGAAAGAAATTATTTTGGAGTTTTCCAGTAAAAAGGAAACTTGTTTAATGATTTGAACTTCTCTCCCTATCTTGGCTTATATGGACCTAAGTACTCTTCCTGTAGTATATTACCTCCATCGCTGACTATCTCGCTTCCAGTAAGATAATCAGACTCATCTGATGCTAGGAAAACTACCAGGTTACCTATATCCTCAGGTGTCCCTTGGCGCCCCATTGGTATCTTGTAGCCGAATTCCTTCATAGCTTTCTCAGCGTCTGAACTGTCTTCACTGCCTCTTAACTCAAAGGCGCTGGGGCTGTGAATATACCCCGGTAGTATTGTGTTCACATTGATTCCATACTGGGCTGTTTCTAGGGCAAGTGCCTTGGTGAAACCGATCACGGCTGCTTTGGTGGCTCCATAAGCTGTCTGTCCGCCACTGGGGGCTCCTACCATGGGTCCGGTTACGCTGCTCATGTTGATGATCTTGCCTTTTCTCTGTTTCTTCATCTCGGGTAGCACTGCTTTGCTACAGCGGAACATACCGAAAACGTTTATGTCGAACATACGCTTCATGAACCCTTCATCCATGTCCTCCAGATTCATGCGTGGGTAGATACCTGCGTTGTTCACCAGTATATCCACAGGGTTAACTTCATCGAAGACCTGTTTCACCTGACTCGGATCCGTTACATCCATTACTCTCCATGAAGCTTTTTCGATCTCTTTCGCTGTTTGCTCAACCTGTTCACTGATATCTGTTAGCACTACCTCTGCGCCGTTGAATGCCAGACATTTGCTGATTCCGGCTCCTATTCCCTGCATGGCTCCAGTTACTACCGCTTTTTTTCCCTCAAGTCTCTTCATCTGTGTTTCCTCCTGTACGCTCTCCAGCTCATAGCCCACTTCTCGGGGTCGTTGAAGCCGTCCCACTCGATTTTATGGATGCTGCTACGATGGGGAGCCGACTTCACCAACTCAGGGTCCTTGTAGGCTTCCTCACTCACCTTCTCCAGAACACTGCACCAGTAGTCGATGTCTTTTTTACTGTAGGTTTCAGCGGGTTCGGGTGTGAAGGGTTCTGGTATGAGCCATGGGTGGTGGCTCATGAAGTAGCTCTGGACACCGAAATCTATTACTCTTCTATTCACATCCCTGATACCTACGCCTGTCTCCTGTTTCATCTTTTCTAGGCTCCACCTTGCCTGATCCACTCTACGCCTAGGGTAGGTCAGGGTTACTCCCCTAATCTTCTTGACTTTCTCCATAAGGTACTGATTGTTGATCATGCTTACCTCAGCGACTTCCCGTAGCCCCTGGGCTCCCATAGCCATACACCATGCGTAGCTACGCACCACCACGGGCAGATTCCCCATGAAGTCCCGTATCTTACCTATGCTCTTGGGGCGATTATAATCCAGCGTGTACCCCTCTTCTTTCTTCACGATAACTGGCACCGGCAGGTACTCCTCTAGTTCCTCGGTTACCCCGACCGCGGCTGAGCCCGGTCCACTGCTCCCGTGGGGGCTGCTGAAGGTCTTGTGAAGGTTGAAGAATAGCATATCGAACCCGGCTTCACGGGCACGTGTGACACCCAGCAAAGCGTTGGCGTTAGCCTGATCATAGCTGCATAATCCACCAGCGTCGTGGATTATCTCGGTCCATGCATCAATGTTCTTGTTGAATATGCCGATGTCCTCGGGGTTGGTGATGAAGCAGCCAGCCGTGTTGGGTCCAACTGCCTCCTTTAATGCTTCGGTGTCAGGTAACCCGGTTTCGGGATCAGGGTAAAGGGTAATAACTTTGTAACCGGCTGTCGCTGGTGCGGCCGCATCGCATGGATGACTGTAAATAGTGGTGATCACTTCGTCTCGGTGGGACTCATCCCTGTCGGCATGGTATTTTCTCATGATTAGCGCATTATTGTAGCAACCAGCTGATCCCCCCGGTGGCTGATACGTGAAAGCATCCATGCCGCTTAGTTCACGTAGATAAGTGTTACCGAACTCGTATGCTATCTCCAGTAAACCCTGTATAGATTCGGTTGGTTGATGTGGGTGGATGTCTTTGATCATGCCAGCCAACTCCTCGTTTATCTTGGGACTGTACTTCATGGTACATGTACCAACACCCAGATCGATGTCCATCTCCATCCCCAGAGTCATCTGGCTGAGCCTAAGATAATGCCGCAGGACATGGGGCTGGCTTAGCTCAGGTAGCTCGGGATCTTTTCTTCGTTTCATGGATTCGGGTACCAGACTGCTACCTTTCCCGACTCTTTTTCTGATTTTTTCCTCTGATCTTGGTGGAATGAATCCTCTCTCACCAGGAGTACTGAGCTCATGTATTATGAGTTCACTCCATCTGGGTGCTTGATACTCTCGGGGATTCATGCAAGCACCTCCAATGCATCCCTGAGTTTCTCAATCATCTCTAGACTATGCATTTCGGTTACACAATATAGCGCTGAGTCACCTAGCTCAGGGTACTCGATGCTCAGATCTTTTCCACCATAGATCTTGTGGCTCATTAACTGGGTGTTGATCTCTTTGACTGGTTTACTGAATTTGACTGGGAACTCTTTAAAGAACCCAGAATAAGGAACATCCACGTTCTTCAACTCATCTATTATGCTAGCTGTATAGTGGCTCTTCTCAAGGATGGTTTCCCCCAGTTCCTTCATCCCTTTTGGCCCCATAAGGCTCATGTAGACTGCTGCGGTTATACCCCAGAGAACAGTAGTTGTACCCACCCAGTCCTTGGCGTTCTCCCTCGCCATATAGCTGGTTCTCTCGTATAGTGCCTGACCAAAACCATACTCTCCCTCTACGGTAGTGGGGGCGATGCTAACCAGCCTCAGAGGGTATTCTGCGACATATCGTTCCTCGTCTCTTGAGGCTATGAAGCCGCAGCTTCCTCCACCCGCGTACATGCTTACTCCTAGGGGTTGGGCTTCTCCGCAGGCTATATCTGCACCATACTGTGCTGGTGAGGCAAGCACACCGAGGCTGATGGGGTCTACACCTACCACTGATATCCCTCCAACCTCATGGACCAGTTTGGAGATTTCCGCTCCATCTGTCTCAATTACCCCCAAGTAGTTGGGGTTTTCAAAGTAGACACCTGCAGCCTCATCACTTATCTTGGACTCCAAGTCACCTAGATCTATTCTACCGGTCTCTGGATCATAGTCAACTAGAGTAACCTTGATGCCCCCACTGGGGTCAACCGATCCACAGAAATTACTGATAATACTCAGCCTAGCTGGACTAACATTTCTCGGCACCAGTATCTCGTTTCGCCCAGTGAGTCTGGAAACCATCCTAATGCTATTACCCGCGGCAGCCCCCCAGTCATAGGTAGGCAACCCGGAGACCTCCATATCCAGTAACTCGCAGATAAGGCTCTGGAACTCAAAGTTAGCTTGAAACCTCCCAAGATCACTGTAGACACCACCAGCATAGGCTGTGAGAAACTCGCTCCGGCTTTGGATAACCTCACATACCTTTGGTACATAATGTTGCCAGCACCCGGCTCCCAGAAAGCTGATGTACTCCTCTGTGTCACTGTTCTTGGATAATATCTCCGATACATGATGGTTTAACTCCAATTCCCCTACAAGGGGCTCAGGAAGCTCCATTTCACGTTTCAGCAATAACCGTTCAGGGATCATCTCAGAGTATAACTCATCTGCGCTCTCAAAGCCTACAAACTCCAGCATCTCGCGTTTAGTTCTGGGCACCGAGTTTGGAATATAGGGGTGAACGAAATCATCTCCCATCTAAATCAACAATTATGAGACCACCTACGGGGCTTATCACATTTCCCCAAAAAGGGAAACATTAAATGGATTCAACTATAACTGAACCCTCTCTTTGGGTCACATCTATATATGTACAAATAAGATTTAATCCTAGGCTGTTGCTTTGTCTAAGATATAAGGTGTAGCTTTTGGGTGAACGCGATGAAAAGACCCTGATCCCTCGTAACGTCATGGTGTTGACGCTTAGCAGGGTGATATGGAGTATGAGCGATACCAACATTGACAACTTCATTAGTAGCTACATGCAGGAACTCGGAGCTACAACTCCATTAATAGGGCTTATCAATGCGTTAGGTAGCTTCGGAGCCATGCTGCTATACCCTGTCGGTGGTTATATAGCTGATAAATCTGGCAGGGTTAGAATTGTCGCGGCATCTACTATCATATATGTATCGAGTTTCATAATCTATGTTCTGGCTCCCAGCTGGGAGTGGGCGGCAATAGCCATGATCTATCAGAACATGAGCCTTTTCTATCTCCCCGCGATGAACGCGATAATGGCTGATAGCATACCCGTCGGGGAGAGGGGGCGGCTCTACGGCTTCAACTTCGCGTTACCCAACATTATCAGGATAGCCAGCCCCTACGTCGGTGGCTTATTCATAGCTAAATTCGAGTTAATCCCAGCAATGAGGATCGGGTTCACTCTGAGCTTCATAATAGGCATAATTGTTGCCATTATGAGGATCTACTTCCTCCGAGAGACCATAACAGATATCGAGGAAATAAACTGGAACCCTATTAAATTATTCAGCGCCGCCTATGAGGATACAAACACCTCTCTGAGGTGGGTGTGGGATAACATCAGAAGCTACGCATTAGTGAGTATGCTTCTCAGCTTTCTGGGCAGCATGATACTTCCTTTCTGGATAATCTACGCCACGGATGAACTGGGGTTATCCCACTACAGGTGGGGCGTAATACTGTTATGGAGTGGCATAGCCAAGGCGGTGCTCAGCTTCTTTATCGGTGAGATAGTTGACCGGTATGGTTCCCGGAACTGTTTACTATTCGGCTTCACACTAGGCATACCAAGCATGTACGGATTCACACAGGCAAAGGGTTTCTGGTTCGCTTTACTAGCATTCACCCTGATAACACTAGCCGGAGTATTCATCTGGATATCATCACAAGTATACTTAGCTGATAGTATTCCCCGCGGCATCAGGGGA